>AEZC01000142.1 GCA_000257205.1 Vibrio ordalii ATCC 33509
TTTATGATGCGCTTACGATAATCGCTCCTAACTTGTGTTGTGCAATATTCAATCCAAATTTCTGCAAAATTTCCGTAAAACATGACACTAGTTAACAACATCAATTTAAATCCGAATTTACATAAACATACATACTGAGAGAGATGTTAACTGATGACTTCTAAATTTTCGTTATGCGCGGTAGGGCTACTGTCAATAAGCAGTCTTGCTGTCAGCAGTATTGCAACCGCATCAAACCCTAATGAGATAAACACCCAATTAAAATGGTCTTGGCAAGGCAGTTCATTTAAACCTGAGTCTAACCAAGTTATGGTGGCTCCTGTTATTGCGCAGCTAAATGATGATAATGGCGATGGCAAAATCGACGAGAATGATATTGCTGATATCATTGTTGTGACGTTTGAAAATAACAAATATACGCAAGGTGGGCTAGTTAGGGCATTAAGTGGTATTGATGGCTCTGAGCTTTGGTCATATGATAATGGTGGCATTATAGCCGATGCTCGCTATTCTCCTGCAGTTGCAGACCTTGATGGCAATGGTATTGTTGATATTGTTACGACTAGTGCATCAAGCCCTTACATTACTATCCTAGATAATAAAGGGAATATTAAAAAGCAAATTTTAAAGCATGTCTCAGGTGGGCGGTCTATCGGTACAATCTCGATCTCCGATTTAAACAATGACGGATCAATTGAGATCATTTCTGCCGATGGTGTTTATAATTACGATACTGGGTTGCAATTTAGTTTAGAATGGGCTCCATCATCAATCAGTTTTGATGCCGATGGCGATGGTATCCAAGAAGTATTTTCAAACGGCGCTCTTTATAAAAGCGATGGCTCATTTACTTGGCAATATCAAGCGAATGATACGGTTTGGTTTTCTTCCGTTGCCAACCTAGATAGTGACAATAAACCAGAAATTGTGGTATCAGTTCCAGCCACTAAAGCAACAACACAAAACAGCGTATTTGCAGTTTTAGAGCATGACGGCTCTGTAAAGTGGGAGGTTAATAACCTTGAAAACCCAGGCGGCGGTGTACAAGCTATTTCAAACTTCCTTGGTAAGGCAACAACCTCTACCAACGAAGTAGCTAAGTCCTCTGTTTATGGATATACCCATCTACATCACAGCCACCCAGTGAAAATAGCAGATGACAACCAACTTAAAATCCGCTCAGGAGATCTGATTGACGCTATTGGATCAACAACCAGTAATATGGTGGGTGGTCAAGGCGGTTCACTGCATACTATTGATGCAAGCAAAGTCCGCTCTATCGATGTAACCTACGGCAAATATAAAACGTGGTGGACATATGGCGTACTCGAGATGGAATTCACTCTCAATAATGGTTCGAAAATAACGTTAGGTTCAAAAGACTCAGCCTTTAAATACCCAGCGTTAGAGTGGCGAAACAAAGAAGTTTCATACCTTGGATTGGAATGGAGAACAAAACAAGTTTCTTACTGGTTCTTTGGCTGGCATACCAAAACAGTTCCTTACCTAGCGTGGGTTTGGAAAACTAAAACAATTCCTTATGCTGTTCCTGTCATGAAGAGCAAAGCAACGACTGAACGATACACAGTCCCAAGCAATACCCAGCTGGTAGGCTTAAATGTGTGGAGTAAACCAAAACCTATCTTTACCTTCAAAAAACATGTGAATGCTGTACAGTTTATTGTGGGTGAAAAAATCAACAACAACGTACAGAATATGGGCATCGTATACGCTGGTTACTATGCTGTTGACATGTACAATGCACAAGGTAACAAAGTCTGGTCTGTGGCAAATGATGACTCGAATAGTGGCAAGGTCGGTGTCTCAGCTTATGACTTCAATGGTGATGGCATTGATGAAGTTATCACACAGGACTTCCTAAGAGTTCGAATCCTTGATGGACGTACTGGTACTGTATTAGCAACGATTGCTAACTCATCGAACACCTTGTGGGAATACCCTGTTGTAGCTGATCTCGAAGGCAACAACAATGCATCGCTTATTGTGGTCGCAAATGATTATGCAAAAGAAAGCGCAATCAACCACGGTGTCTATGTTTATGAATCAGCCGATGCTCATAAACCATGGAGAAATGCAACGAGAATTTGGAACCAACATTCATTCCATTTCTCAAACATTAACCAAGATGGCTCAGTACCAACCAATGCTCAGCCTAGTTGGTTAACACATAACACCTATCGCTCAAGTACCATTAAATAACTTGAATTTGATATAACATCCACCACCGCCCAAGGCGGTGGTTTAGGGATTATAACAAAAAGCCTCGCCTTTTAACAAAGGCGAGGCTTTTTTATGGCCAGTACGCGGGGAAGATTAGTGAAGCTTTAGGTTTGGACGCAACACACGATTAATACGGCCAACTAACATCATCAACCCTGTTTTGAACATGCCGTGCAACGCCATTTGGTGCATGCGATACAAAGAAATGTACACTACGCGCGCAATACGACCTTCAACCATCATCGAGCCTTTGGTTAAATTACCCATTAGGCTACCAACGGTAGAAAAACGACTTAATGAAACCAACGAACCGTGATCTTTATAAATATACGGTTTGAGTTCACGCCCATTAAGCTTAGCGACAATATTCTTAAACGCTTGACTTGCCATTTGGTGCGCTGCTTGTGCACGAGGTGGCACAAAAGAACCATCGGCTTGCGTACATTGCGCTAAATCACCGATCACAAAAATATCGTCATCTCTTGTGGTTTGTAAGGTGTTTCTAACCACTAACTGATTAATGCGGTTTGTTTCCAAGCCAGCAATCTCTTTCATGAAATCCGGAGCTTTAATGCCAGCAGCCCACACCATAATATGAGCAGGAATCTTTTCGCCATCTTTAGTTGTTAGGCCATCCTTATCCGCTCGCGTGACCATAGTCGCAGTACGAACGTTGACACCTAATTTCGTTAATTCGCTGTGCGCAGCACTAGAAATACGAGGTGGAAGAGCGGGCAGAATCCGCTCACCCGCTTCCACAAGGTTAACATTCAGTTTGCTTGAATCAAGATCGCCAAAACCATAAGTCCGCAGCTCTTTTACTGCATTATGTAGCTCTGCAGATAATTCAACACCCGTTGCACCTGCGCCAACAATCGCAATATCAACTGTACCGTTACCATTTTTCGCATGCAGTTTTAGAAACTCATTGTTCATTTCAGTACGAAAACGATTTGCCTGTTCAGGGCTATCCAAGAAGATACAATGCTCACGAACTCCTGGGGTATTAAAATCATTAGATGTTGAGCCAATGGCCAGAACAAGAATGTCATATTCCAATTCACGGCTTGGCATTAACAGTTCACCGTGCTCATCTTGCAATTCACTAAGAACAATCACTTTGCGTTCACGATCGATATCTGCAAGGCTACCCATTTGGAAATCAAAACGATGATTTTTTGCGTGAGCGCGATAGCTTAGCGCATCAACACCTTCATCTAATGAACCCGTTGCCACTTCATGCAATAACGGTTTCCATAAGTGGCTTGCTTTACGATCTACTAACGTAATTGCTGCGCGATTTTTACGGCCAAGAGTGCGACCAAGCTTAGTCGCGAGCTCTAAACCACCCGCGCCACCACCGACTACGATAATTCGTGTCACAACAATAATCCTCAAAAAAGAAATAAACATGATTCAGTGTGAAATCTCACACTGAAGGAATTCTCAGCAATGCGCTTGCTTCAGATAAAGCTTGTTCAGTAAATAGAGCTATCTTCGCAACACGTTTCATTAGGATAAATGCATATAACTACACACAAATTAGGCAAATTTAAGATTTGCTCTCAATTTTT
>AEZC01000143.1 GCA_000257205.1 Vibrio ordalii ATCC 33509
AATTGGCCGTTTTTCTGAAATTGATGAGAAAGGGGTAACAGAATTAATGATTGAGATAGAAAAGCTGCTCAATTCACACGCTAACAAGGCATAAATTGGTCATTGCCTGTGGTTTTTCGCATTTAGGTCACTATAATACCGGACATATTTATCTTAATGCCTCGCGGAAAGACCGCATAAACCAGGAATCCTCATGGAAAACACTGAAAAGTTAAAAAACAGCAAAGAAGTTATTGCGTACATTGCTGAATGTTTCCCTAAGTGCTTTACTTTAGAAGGTGAAGCAAAGCCTCTGAAAATTGGTATTTTTCAAGATCTTGCTGAACGCCTAAACGAAGACTCAAAAGTAAGCAAAACACAGCTACGTGCTGCGTTAAGACAATACACGTCGTCATGGCGTTATCTACATGGTGTTAAACTTGGTGCAACTCGTGTTGACCTTGATGGGAACCCATGTGGTGAGTTAGAAGAAGAACATGTAGAGCACGCACAAGCTGCATTGGCAGAAAGCAAAGCTCGAGTACAGGCTCGTCGTAAAGAGCAAGGACAAAAAGCCCGCGAAGAAGCAAAAGCGAAGCAACCAAAAGCGAAAAAGCCTCAAGCACAAGCTCGTCGTCCTCAAGTGAAAGCGCCAGCAGTTGAAAAACCTGTCGAGACGCGCGCTTTAAATGCTGATGAAATGATCACTGGCAAGCAAGTGAACGTAAACATGGGTAAAGGAAACATGGCAGCGACTATTGTTGAAGTTAATAAGGAAGATGTGCGCGTTCAACTTGTCAACGGCCTACAAATGGTCGTGAAAGTGGAGCACTTGCGCGCATAAAGGAGAAATCCCTACGCATGAAATGCCGTTCAAAATTAACGTTGATCGCTGCTGGCCTATGGCTAGCAGCGTCATCCGTTCAGGCTTTAGAAGCCACTCTCAGCAAAGAAGATTTACCTCTTCTTGCCCCAGAAATGCAGCATGAAACGGCGAGTAAGCGTGTGACTTCCCGTTTTACTCGTTCTCATTACAAACACTTCAACTTGAATGACGATTTCTCGCAAGCTATCTTCAATCGTTATCTCGAACTGCTGGACTACAACCGCAATATCTTTACTCAGAGCGATATTGATTCCTTTCATACGTGGTCGACACAACTTGATGATCAACTCAAGGCTGGCAATAACCAAATTGCATTTGATGTTTATAACTTATCAATGCAAAAGCGCTTTGAGCGTTTTCAATATGCGCTTTCTCTGCTCGACAAAGAAATTACATTTGAAGCCGATGAATCGATGGAACTTGACCGCTCAAAAGCGGCTTGGCCGAAAGATAAAATCGAGCTCGATAAGTTATGGCAGCAACGTGTCAAATATGATGCACTGAACTTAAAGCTTACGGGTAAAGAGTGGCCGGAAATTAAAGAAACGCTAGGCAAGCGTTATAATAACGCGATCAAACGTCTGTCTCAGACCCACAGCGAAGATGTATTTCAGCTTTATATGAATGCTTTTGCGCGTGAAGTTGATCCGCACACCAGTTATCTTTCTCCACGTAATGCCGAGCAGTTCCAATCAGAAATGAATCTTTCATTGGAAGGGATTGGTGCTGTGCTGCAAATGACCGACGACTACACTATCATTCGTTCGTTAGTTGCGGGTGGTCCTGCCTCAAATAGCAAGCAGTTGGGTGAAGGCGATCGTATTATTGGTGTGGGCCAAGATGGCAAAGAGATGGTTGATGTTATCGGCTGGCGTTTAGATGATGTCGTACAACTGATCAAAGGCCCGAAAGGCACTAAGGTGAAGTTGCAGGTTTTGCCGGAAGGTAAAGATGCTAAAAGTCACGTTGTCACTATTGTTCGAGATAAAATTCGTTTAGAAGATCGAGCGGTTAAATCACAAATCATCGAGAAAAATGGCAAGAAAATCGGCGTGCTTGAAGTCCCTAGCTTCTATGTCGGTTTAGCGCAAGACACGGACAAATTGCTGACTGAACTGAAGCAGAAAAAAGTGGATGGCGTGATCGTCGATTTGCGTAATAACGGTGGGGGTGCATTAACGGAAGCGACGGCATTATCCGGCTTATTTATTGAAAGCGGCCCGGTTGTGCAAGTTCGCGATAGCTATGGACGAGTAAACGTCAATAGTGACACGGATGGAAAAATCAGTTATCAGGGTCCTATGACGGTATTGGTGAATCGCTACAGCGCATCAGCCTCAGAAATTTTTGCAGCGGCAATGCAAGATTATGGACGAGCGATTATTGTTGGCGAAAACTCATTCGGTAAGGGAACGGTTCAACAGCATCGCTCGTTGAATCATATCTACGACTTGTTTGATAAAGAATTAGGCTACGTTCAATATACGATTCAGAAATTTTATCGTATCGATGGTGGTAGTACGCAGAATAAAGGTGTGGTGCCTGATATTGCGTTACCCACTGCGATTGAAGCAAAAGATACTGGTGAGAGCGTTGAACCTAATGCGCTTCCTTGGGATCAAATTGAGCGAGCTAAATACGACAAGTTACAAGCGAATGAAAAACTGATTGTTAAGTTATCTGCGCAGCATCAAGCTCGTATTGCCAACGATATGGAGTTCGGTTTCATTAACGAGGATATTGCAAAGTATAAAGCGGAGAAAGATGACAACACCATTTCTCTCAATGAATCTGTGCGTAAGCAAGAAAGCGACAAGGCAGATGAATTGCGTTTGGCGCGGATTAACATGCGACAAGCCGTCAATGGTTTGAAACCCTATAAAACCTTGCAAGATGTGCCTAAAGATTATGAAGCTCCAGATGTTTATTTAGAAGAAGCAGTGGCGATCACTGTTGATATGCTAAATTAGCCATCGGTGTTAATAAAAAGCGAGCTTTAGTGCTCGCTTTTTTGATCTTATTTAAACCAAATAAATAACGTGATACAGATCAAAGATTTCGCTTTATCGTACAACTGGTTCTAAGCTTAAGAAAAAAGCAAGGAGCGTGTTATGAAATGGATAAGCATCATTTTTACCTGCATTGTTCTTATTAGTACCAGTACGGTACAAGGCAGTGGTATCAGGACGCATCAAGACTTAACTCAGTTTGATCTCCCTTTTTTACTTGGTGATTGGTACCTGCTTAACCCTAATCTCGACAGCTCTTCCGATGACTTCCGTTCCATTAAATTGACCTTGGAATCGAATTATCGCTTTAAGATTGATATTCAAAAGAAAAATTATAATGTGGATCACTGGGAAGGCGAATTTGACGCCAGCGATAGCACCTTGATTTTGGGTCTCAATTCATCACAACCTCAAGTCTACCAATACCAAGTGAATCATAACATGCTCAACTTAAACGGCATTATCTTCACTAAAGCTTTATCAAATGCGTTGGCTGGGGTGTGGTCTAGTAAACGAATATTTGGTGAAGATGCGATAGCAACCGATATTAGCCAACTTGATCTCGTTTTACAGCCGGATTTTGTGTTTATGTTCAAAGTGAGTGGTGCCAATGGTAACGAATCGATCCATAAAGGTGTCTATTACACTGAAGGTGATCATTTGGTGCTCCTTTATGAAGACGGAGAGCATGATACTCGCTATACGCTTGTTAGTGACATGTTAACATTGGAAGTGGAAAATGGTT
>AEZC01000144.1 GCA_000257205.1 Vibrio ordalii ATCC 33509
TGCCAGAGGGGGGGACGATTGGATTTACTCAGTATTTCGACACCACAGTCAACGTGCTTTTTCATGATTTCCCATTCATCAGCCGTTAACTTACCTGGTTTATGCAAAATACTATCCGGTATTGCGACTTTACCTACATCATGCAGTGGTGAACCATTTTTTATCATGTACATCTCCTGCTCGGGCAAGCCACACAGCTCGGCCAGTTTTTCAGCAATTAGTGAAACACGCTGCACGTGTGCACCTGTTTCTTTACTTCTGGCTTCCACTGCATTCGCTAAGTTATAAACAAGCTCTTTCGATGTTTCGCGTAGATCAAGCTGTAAATTTAAGTTTTCAAAAGTTAATCCTATGTTGTACATATAGATTTCAAGCAAACGTTCGTCGTTTTCAGATAAGAGCTCAAGCAAATTAATATAGAGTAAATTCTCTACGCCACGGCTATCCATCATATACAGCACAGAAGCATCATCATAGCTATGTGACATTTGGGTTTGCAGTGCAAGCTGGCAGCGCTTAGCCACTTCCGAAGGTAAGCGGGAGAAATCACAGTCAGAATAACAATCGACAAATCCTCCAATCTCCGCCAACGTTAAAGCGCACGAACCTTCACCTTCAGACTTAGGCTGAACAATACAATAAAATGCTGATGCATGGAGTTTAAGTAAAGACGTGAGCTGGCTCAGTACAGATTCAGCATAGGTTTGTAAGGTTGTAGTATTTTGTACCTTCGCTGAGGCTTCAATCACGCGTTTAAGCCCCTCTTTTTGCTCTTCTATCAAACAGAGGTCCCGATAAGAACGCAGCATCGAATAGAGCAGGGTTCTGAGTTTTTGTGTGGTGAGTTCTGTTTTCTCTTTATAGTCATCAATTTCATACTCTTGGATGACCTTATCTTCCGGGGCTTGCCCTGCTTGTCCGGTACGCAATACCAAACGAATGATTCTATTCTTACACTCTTCACGGATATACCTAACTAAATTCAACCCCGCGTGTTCTGTCTCCATGACAACATCAACGAGCGCTAAAGCTATATCAGGCTTAGTACTCATCACTTCTCTGGCTTCAAGACCAGACATAGCAGACAGTAGCTCTAGTGGCCGCCCTTGAAATGAAAACCCTCTTAGCGCTAAACGAGTGATCTGGTGCATCTGCTCATCATCATCGACTAGCAATACTTGCCATGGCTTATTTTCAACCTTAAGTTCATGAGATTTCTGATCATTAGGTTGCTCTTCTTGTCGATAATCCGCAAACAGATCCATTGCCTATCTCTCTGTATTAATCAATTCCTACTCTTATAGGTTTAGCACATAACCACTTTGTTGCTTGGCTAGAATCTTAATTAATCTGATGAATCTATTAGTTTTTGAAATCGATAACTTAACACTCCGATGAGGATCACAACCTCATCCCTAGATGACTGGGTACCTTTTATTGACACTCAACTTTATGGCTAATTCTTATATTTAAACTGAGCAATCTCACTGTTTAGTGTCTCTGCTTGCCCAGAAAGGTCGGTAAGCACCCCATCAACATCATTCACCTGCCCAGAAACCGACCGTGAAGCATCGGCAATCGAAGTAATACTGCTGCTGATTTCATCCGTTACTGATGTTAGTAGGAAGTCTAGTCGATTAACCCATCGCATTTTGCGGCGCAGATAAAATCGTTTTTGTGCAGTCCTTTGATGGAATGGCTCCACCAAGTCACGGTCACTTTACCCCACTCCAATAACAAACTGGGGTGGTGGAATTCCGCTTCAGCTAATTGAGCAACTTGGTTAGAAAATGCCCATGCCAACTTGAAGTTTTTGAACACATACACTTTTTCCAACTGGGGGATGCCATCACGTACAACAATAGACCACCCCTCAAGTTCAGTGAGTAGTTGCTGCTGCTCGGGGATCGATAATACTAGCGCATCAAGGCTACAAGCTTCACAACGTAATTCTTCAAGCATGGGTCTCTTCCTTGGGTTGAAATAAGGGGGCCAACAAGCCTGCCTGCATGGCGCTTTCTACCTGCTGTACAAGATTTTCTTGGCTCAAATGGTACAGTTCTCGTAGATCATCCAACACATAATAAATGGGTTGCATGATATCAATACGATATGGCGTTCTCAGCACTTGTTGGATGTCAAATTTTTCACGTATGGCCGTTTGATTATCAAGGCTATACACGGTTTCAGCGGGGGAGGATAAAATACCTCCGCCATAAATTTTTACACCGTCACTTTCTTGCACTAAACCAAATTCGACCGTAAACCAGTAGAGTCGCGCCAAATAAGCTCTCTGTTTTGGGCTCGCGTTAGCCCCAAGTTTGCCGTAAACCTGAGTAAATGATGCAAAATCAGGATGAGTAAGCATCGCGCAATGACCAAAAATCTCATGAAAAAAATCCGGCTCTTGCAAATAGTCAAACTCTTCACGGCTACGCAAAAACGTGGCAACTGGAAATTTCTTGTCTGCCAACAAGGCGAAAAATCGATCAAAATTGATTAAAGCGGGCACTGGCTCGACTTGCCATCCGGTTTCACGTTGCAAAATACGGTTGATATCGGGCAACTGAGGAACCTGATCTTTAGAGAGTTGCAGCATCGCTAACCCATCCAAATAGGCTTGGCATGCTCGCTGCTCAATGACGGTCTCTTGACGCGCGATCAGATCATGCCAAATCCGATCCTCTTCGTTACTCCAGTCAATGAAACCTTTGCTATTTAATGGCTTAGAATGATACTTCGTCATACCACAACCTTTTAACAAACCGATTACATTAAGCCTATCGCCTCGTGAAAAGTCTGCCAATCTTAGGCTCGACATCTGACGACGCTCACGCGTAACAAATATTTTACATTTATAGTTTTTTTACTTAGATATCAGGGATATGATTATGACAAACCCGTTTGACTTTACGGCGTTCGCCGACAACACTAAACAGTGCCAACAGATCACAAAATAAACGTGCAAGGGATCGCGATTATGTTTGAAGAAAATTTGACGCCGCACACACCGCTTTGGGTCCCTAGCCAAGACCGCATCAAAGCGTCCAATTTAAGCCAGTTTATTGAGCACGTTAATATGCAAAGTGAGGCGATAGAAAGCTACTCACAACTGCATCTGTGGTCAGTCACCGAGAGAAAAAAATTTTGGTTAGAAGTGTGGCAATTTTGCGATGTGATCGGCTTTCGTGGTAACTGCATTTACGGTGAGGGGGCTGCGAGATGGGACGAATTCACCGCCGCCAGAGACACGATTTGGTTTCCCCAAGCACAATTAAACTACGCGGAAAATCTGCTCTCTTATGCGTTTCAACAACCGGAAAGCATTGCCGTTTGGTTTAAAAATGAAAATGGCCAAAACAAGAAGCTGACATGGCAGCAACTTAGTGATCAGGTTTCAATTATCCAACAGTGGTTAACACAAAATGGAGTTGAAAAAGGTGATGTTGTCGCCGGTTACTTACCCTATATGACCGAAACTTTAGTGGCTATGTTAGCAACGACTAGCTTAGGAGCCGTTTGGACATCAACCTCTCCCGATTTCGGTGTCGACAGTGTAGTGGAGCGTTTCGGCCAAGTACAACCCAAAATTTTATTCTGCTGCAATGGATATACGTTTAATGGCAAAACCCACCTCATGGAAGAAAAAAACCGTCAGATTGTCGATGCTATTTCGAGCCTACACAACATTTGCCAAATCGAATATTTACAGCAACGTCCACTCACGGCTGATTTTAAGGACGCTTTTTCTGATTGGAATGCGATTCTCGCCAGTTACCTTCCACGTGGGCTGCGCTACGAACGCGTTGGCTTCAATGACCCACTGTTTATCTTGTACTCATCAGGTACGACAGGTAAACCCAAATGCATCGCCCACTCGGTTGGAGGTACGATTTTAAATCATCTCAAAGAGCATCAATTACACTGTGATATTCAACCGGGCGATCGTGTGTTTTATTACACCACTTGTGGGTGGATGATGTGGAACTGGCATGTTTCGGCGCTCGCTAGCGGTGCTACGTTGGTTATTTATGATGGTAGCCCAATGTATCCGCAACCGGGTGTATTGTGGGATTTGGCAGAAGAAGCCAACATCACTTTGTTCGGTACATCGGCCAAATATTTAGAGGCACTGCAAAAAACCGCGTATTCACCGAGCGATTACTACCCTCTCTCCTCACTGAAAACATTATGTTCAACAGGTTCGGTTTTGTACCCAAAACAGTTTGATTATGTATACGCCAACATAAAAGCGGACTTACACCTCGCCTCTATCTCGGGTGGAACCGATATTTGTGGCTGCTTCGTGCTTGGCAACCCCATATCGCCGGTGTATCGAGGAGAATGCCAAGGCGCAGGCTTAGGACTTGATGTCGCCGTATTTAACGACCGTGGTCAACCCGTGATACAACAACGGGGAGAGTTAGTCTGCCGTAATAGTTTTCCTAATCAACCCATTGGGTTTTGGCATGACGATGGCCAACGTTATCACGAAGCGTATTGGAGCAAATTTTCTGGTGTATGGCACCACGGGGATGAAGTTGAGTGGACCGATAACGGGGGAATGCGTTTTTATGGGCGCAGTGACACCACCCTAAACCCTGGAGGCGTGCGTATCGGCACGGCGGAAATTTATCAGCAAGTGAATAGCTTGCCTGAAATACAAGATTCGGTCGCTGTGGGTCAGAAAATCGATAATGACGAACAGATCATCCTTTTTGTACAACTGGCTCCACAGTGCGAACTCAACACCCTACTGGTGAACACCATCAAACAGCGCCTAAGAAAAAACTGCTCCCCTCGTCATGTTCCTGCGCAGATCCATTCCATCAGTGATGTACCGCGCACCAAATCAGGAAAACTGGTAGAACTCGCCGTGAAGCAAGTACTGCATGGTGAAACCATCCAAAATCTAGGTGCGATTGCTAATCCTGATGTATTAGAGGAGATCCACGCACTACTTGCAGGTATTCTGAGAGTAGAGTAAACGACCTTGAAAGCACGAAATACAACATGGCAGACAGCCATCAGCAGCACGCTATGCTACAAATTGCGACTATGACGTGGTAAACATTTCAGCTTTCTGTCAAATAACCTATATTTTTCCGTGTCATTTATCAGTATGTCAGTGATATGCTTTTGAAAAATTTGGAGGAACCGCCTTTATTTATGGATTATATTCACCTTTCAAGAATCAGTTTAAAACACCTAACAGCGCTACACGTTATGCTCAGCACCCACAGCGTCACACAAACAGCGGCCCAGCTCTGCATTAGCCCTTCAAGCATCAGTAAAAACTTATCGCAACTACGCATTCTCTTGGAAGATGAACTCTTTTATCGTGACGGCACACATTTGATACCTACCCCTTTCGCACTACAAATGGGCCCCACTGTCCATTCAATCCTCTCTAGCATGAATGGATTACTGCATCACTCAAATTTCGAACCTCAGCACTATCAAGGTAAATACCGCCTTGCGATGCGAGAAAGCGCCTTTGAGCTGTTTGCTCCTATTTTGACGAACGTAATAAAAAATCATGCACCGCAAGCTTCCTTTACCATCTACTCGAAAGATCACTATGGCTTCGACGCCCTGCAAAGCGGGTTGATTGATTTCGTCATTTTGCCACACGATATCAGCCAGCCCCCAACGCGAGATAAAGAACTCGTGTGGGAAGTGATTGCTCACGATGAAATGGTCTGCTTAATGCGTAGTGATCATGCTTTAGCCAATGAAGTACTCACTATCGATCACTACCTTGCTCAATCCCATATCGGCATCATGGACAAAGAGCTGGCTGAACCTTTTTTTGAACAGAATTTAGCTCAATCTCATCGAGCTCGTCATGTTCCGGTTGTTGTTGCTGACTTTGGTGCGGCCGCCATCTTATGCAAGCATACCGACTCACTCTTTACTTGCTCCAAACGCTGGGCGGAACAAGCGATGCAAGCTAAGGGGTTGCTCATCAAACCGTTACCTTTCAATTATGGGAAAGTGGCTTACAGCTTAGTGTGGAATAAGCCCAGTATGAACGACCAAGCTTTGAAATGGTTGTGCGAACAGCTCAAAAAACCACACTGATGTTTGTGAATCAACGTTGAAAATTTAGCTCAATGCTCAAAATAAAGAAGGCCAGCACAATGATAGTGCTGGCCTTCTTTTATTTTTTCTGATGTGCTCTTATTTTTTAATTAACCCTAGCCATGAGTTATTAGTCAACAAACAGAATTATTACTGATAACTGTCTAAGCGCTTTCTAGAAAGGAACACTATCGTGACACTTATCAATAACTAAAGATTACGCAAGTTGGTTGGTATGGAACAGTGAAATAACGTAAATAAGCCATTATCAATCTGGAAAACCATTCAATTTATGAGGTTATCTCCTACCAATGCCCATCAGTACTGGCGCTAGACCTTTTGAATTTTTAATCTCAAACGCAACTGCGGTTTCCACTTGGCTAAAACCTGCGCTTTTCAGCTGTGTCTCAATTTGGTTTTGGCTAAGACCATAGTCAGGATCATCTTCTTCAACCAACCAGTCCCAATGAATAAAAACGCCATGCTCATCTAATAGAGAATGAATGATAGTAAATACTTCATTCAGATTCGGCACAAACGCGCACACAGATGAGGCCACAACAAGATCGAATTGTTTGCGAAAGGCCGGATGTTGCGCGACTAGACCACGGGTCAGAAAATCCACCACGGGTTCAACGTTGACCAACTCTTTTTTATCCAACTCTTCAATCATGGCCTCAGAGCCATCTAGCGCGACAATATCTCTGGCATGGCGAGACATCATTTGGCTCAGCAAGCCCGTACCACACCCGAAATCAAGAACATGTTTACCTTCGAGAGTGACCCGTTTCTGCAATTGATGAAACACATTTTGAGCAAAAAGCGTTGTGGATTCGTCCTGCTCCCACTGAGCTGCACACTCATCCCATTCGTTCGCCATCATGGCCTCCGTGTTACTTCTTGTATTGGGGAAATTTCCCCAAGAATAAACCAAAACTGTGTTACGTTCATAGAGTTACAGCTCAATCTTGACTAAGAAATGATGAACTGGCTTTGATTGGCGAGAAAACCGTCAGTTGGTAGCAGAACATCAGATAGGCAGTGGTACTAAAATTGTTTATGATCAACCCATTATTGTGCCTTAGAGAACGTTATGAACCTTTCTCAAATTGAAGCATTTTTCTCTGTCGCGGACACAGGCTCAGTCTCCGAAGCGGCGCGACAATTAGAATGTAACCGAACCAAACTCAGTATGGCGATTAAAGCGTTGGAGAAAGAGCTCGATACCGCTCTTTTTGTGCGCACTGGCAACAACCTAACCTTATCTGAAGCGGGGAAAGCAATTTATAAAGATTGTGAAAGTGTTTTGGTGACCATTGCACGTATAAAACACACCTGTACGCAAATATCACGGGGC
This sequence comes from Vibrio ordalii ATCC 33509, assembly GCA_000257205.1. Classification (GTDB taxonomy): domain Bacteria; phylum Pseudomonadota; class Gammaproteobacteria; order Enterobacterales; family Vibrionaceae; genus Vibrio; species Vibrio ordalii. The sequence continues at coordinate 7,442 of AEZC01000144.1, forward strand.
TTCAACGCCGAGATGTGGATTGCCCGTGATGATTCTCTTCCTGATGCCTTGTGGCAAGATTTTGCACACCAGCTGAATAATCGTTTTCCAGCGACCTCGTTTAACCTTGTATTGGCTTCAAGCGGCGACTTAGCCAACTTGATTGCCACTCATCAAGTCGATTTTGCTTTTGGTGTCGATTACGAAAGAATCAACGACCCGCGGATCACGTATCAACCCTTGGGTAAAATCCGGATGATGTCAGTGTGCAAAAGTGACCACCCACTAACTAAGATTTCTCGAGTCACCGACGAAGAACTGCGCAGAGCAATGCAAGCCGTGATGGTCTATTTAAACGAAAAAGATAACCCCGAATTACAACCTTTCTCTCGTCGCTACATTGGCTTTTCCAGTTTCGATTACATGCTCAATACCATTTTGACTGAGAATGCATGGGGCGTATTGCCAGAACCTTTAATTCGCCACTTCCTACGTGAACAAAAGCTAACGGTGATTAAGCACACCTACGGTCTCACTCAAGAAGATTACTGCATGTTTACGGCCACTGGCATGGCCGAACACCCTGGCATGAACTGGTTAGCCGATAAGTTGCGTGACTATTTGTTTGATTTTTAATTTTCTTGTTTGATTTTTAATTTTCGTTGTTTAGTTTTTAAGATGCCCATATTTTGAACAATCTAAAGCGAAGACAGTCAGCGTCAATTATTATGACAGGCAAATAATAACATAACCAATTGTTTTAATTAAAAATAAACTCACAACCCAATATTCAAGCCAACGACCAATACACTTAGAGATTGTCAAAACTGTGCTTTAAGCCAAAATAACAGCATGTTTTCAACAGGTAGTCTTTTATGTGTGCTCGAACAAGAAATAATGAAAATCGCATTTTGACGATTTCAGCCCTTTTAGCTTCTGGCTTTGCTAGCAGTGGTTTGGTAGTTGGTATGCTTGTCGGTTCACTGGTTATCGTGTTTGACGGTGTGTATTCACTGGTTAGTTTGCTGTTAACATTATTGTCGCTGGTGGCGTCACGCTACATTCGTAAACCTTCTGACGCCACTTTTCCTTTTGGACGGGCGGTGCTAGAACCAGCGGTTATTGCCATCAAAGCCAGCGTTATTTTGTTAGTCGTGAGTTATTCGTTGTACTCGGCTGTCATGGCATTGTTTAGCGGTGGTCGAGAAGTGGATGCCTCTATCGCAACTGTTTTTGGCACAGTGAACGTGATTGGTTGTGCGATTGCGTGGTGGTTCATGGTCAACAAGAGTAAACGTTACTCTTCTGGTTTGATTGACGCTGAAGTAAAACAGTGGAAAATGGATACACTACTAAGCGTCGCGGTAACGGTAGGCTTCATTGCCGCTTGGTTGATGACCTTGTCTCCTTGGGCAAAATATGCCGTCTATGCAGACCCAATCATGATGTTATTAATGTCGTTTTACTTTATCAAAGTGCCTTATGACATGCTTAAATCGGCAACGCGTGAATTGTTGATGATGTCACCAAGCAAAGAGATTTGTAAAACCGTGGATCAAGGTGTCATTGCCGTAGGCGAAGAATCAGAGCAAGATATCGAGTTGACTGCGGTGACTAAAGTCGGTCATGAGCTGTGGGTCAATGTCGATATTCGCCCTGATGAGAATGAAATGATTGCACTCGAAGATATCGAAAGTACTCGTCGCTCGCTACATAAGCGTTTATCAAAGCTGCCATTCGTACTGCAATTAACCATGAACGTGGCTCGCTAATCAGTCTCAATTAAACGGAAAAAGCCCTCTCGTTCCAGAGAGGGCTTTTTTATACATAGCAAAGCTGTTGCGATGTCAGGCCATTGGCATTTTCTCTTGTACAGTAGGTTGACGTTCTCTGGTCGCCCACCAACAAATTAAAGAACCCATCGTCACCATAATCACACCTTGCCAAAAGCTTAGCCCAAGCGCTACACCTAAGATTAGCGATGAAAGCAAGGTTGAAATCACTGGCGTGAAATAAGAAAGAGTCGCCAATAGAACCATGTTGCCACGCAAGATTGCCACATTCCAAAGTGCATAACCGCTGCCCATCACCACACCCGTTAACGCTAAATTCAAGGTTGCTGGAACGCTAAACACTAAAGTGCTTTCGCTGCTAAGAAAATACTTAATCCAGAGGGCGATAGCCGTAGCCATAAAGAACAGAATAATGGCATTTTGTCCATTGGCTAACTGTTTGGTGATATTGCAATAAACAGCCCAAATAATCGCCCCGCCAAACGCCATGCTATAGGTTAAGGGATTAGTCGCAATATTGGCTGAGATTTGCATCACCGAAAATCCACTATCACCAGTAATGGTCCAAGCAACCCCAACAAATGCGAGCGCAACGCTTGGATACACCAGAATATGGACGGTTTTACGGCTGAGAAATACCGCAAACAACACCGTCAAGGCTGGCCACAAATAGTTAATCACCGCCATCTCAAGCGCTTGATGGCGATCATTGGCCATACCTAACGCTAATGCTAAGCAGATTTCGTAGCTCACAAAAAGCGCGCCACCGATCAGAACATAACGCAGAGAAAAGTGTTTGAATTTAGGCACGCCCATGACAAGCATCAGAAATACTGAGCTCACAGTGTAAATCAGTGCCGCCCCACCAATTGGGCCAAATTGCTCGGTGACCGTTCTGATTAGCCCCATTAGACAGCTCCACAGCAAGATAGCCGCAACACCAAATAGTGTATGTTTATGCTGCTTCAATGATGCCCTTCCTTAACTGAACTATGCAGGTCAGATGTTCCATTCATTTCTTTTAATGAACGGAGCACTCTCGCTGGTGTGCCTCCGACTAGGCTATCAGCTGGCACATCCTGATTGACCACTGAATTTGCCGCGACAACCGAACGCGCACCAATCGTGACTCCCTGATTAATCACAACGTTGCCACCAATCCATACGTCATCTTCAACCGTAATCGGCTTGCAAAATGTTTCCCACGAGCGGCGGCTTCGATAATCCAAAGCATGCGCTGGTGTATAAAACTGGGTGTTAGGGCCAATCAAAACATGATTACCAATCGTGATTTTAGCGCCATCAAGCATAGTGACATTCATATTGATAAAGGTTTCATCACCAATGGAAATTGTTTCACCGAATTCACAATAGAAAGGTGGCTGCACCACACTTTGTTGGCCAATTTGACGATATAGCTGAGTTTGCAATTGATGGCGAGCTGTGGCATCGGCGCATTGGTTGATCTGTAACAGTAAATGTCCTGCTTTGCTACGAATGGCTTCCATTTCTGGGTCTGCACCGTCAAACACCATACCATTCATCATTTTTTCCATTTCGGTCATGAGCCGTTCCTCCTTATGCATCTAGTTTATTTAGACTACTTGGATAAACAAAAGAAAAAAGAGAAAAGCTCACTGTTTCACTTTCCTCTTTAATTTCAACCAACCTGTAACGCACAGGAAAAGGCAAGATCAGAGCATATTGCTTTTTCCTAGTCTTATTGATTGAATGGCTTAAACAATCGCCCAACTGTGAGTCATTGTGACACCTTTGCCTAACATTAAGCAGACAGAACAGTACTTTTCTAATGAATCGGTCGTCACTTTTTCAACGACACTAGGGTCAAGATCAACGCCTGATACGTCGAAATGGATATTGACTAGCGTAAAAATCCGCGGTGCGGTTTCACGGCGCTCAGCCGTCAATTTGGCGTTACATGCCGTGACCTGTTGATTGGCCGATTTTAAGCCATCAACCACATCCACAGAGCTACAACCTCCCGCAGCCATCAAAACCATCTCCATCGGGCTAGGCGCGGTTGCACCGCCACTGCCATCCATCACCACCGAATGACCAGATTGGGATTGGCCCAAGAACTTGAAATTTTCGACCCACTTTACTTCAGCTTGCATTATTTTTGCTCTCTTCTCTGTGCGATGAAACTACAGGTTATCGGTTGGAAAAATCACGCCCGTTTGGCGGCGTATTTCTGTCAATAATTTGGAAACGGTGAGTGAGCGTAATTTGCATCGCTCATCTATTGTCTTGTTCTGTATCTGATCTGCAAATTTTTGTGCTTCGTAGAACATGCGGTTGGCGTGTTGCTCAATACTCAGATCTTGGGTTTGACCACCACGGTTAATTCTCGTGATGCGGTTGCAGGTAGAGATCATCTCAACGTGCAGTGCGGCCTCTTCACCTTGAATTTCGCTCGGCAAATAGGAGTCACTGGTTTTTGAATGCATTAATAGCACATCAAAACCGTCATATCCTAAGATCACACTGCCGTTACCATCAACCCCCGTCTCCAGTAAATGCGCTTGGGCTTGCACCGATTTAGGCTCACCAAACAGTTCAATGGCTGAGCCCAAACAGTAATAACCAATATCCATGATCGAACCATTAGAGAACTCGGGCAAAAAGGTATTGGGCATCTCACCCTTGAGATATTTAGGGTAACGAGAGGAATACTGGCAGTAGCTGAGCACCGCTTTACGGATAGCGCCAATATGCGATAGCTCTTGTTTGAGAACGGAAAAATTGGGCAAATGTGGCGTTATAAAGGCTTCAAACAGTACCACGCTATGCTGTTTGGCAACTTGATACATCTGCTGTGCTAATGAGAAATCAGAAGCCAGCGGCTTCTCACAGATAACATGTTTGCCCGCTTGCATCATTTGAATCGACTGCGGGCAATGCAGGACATTCGGGCTGGCGATGTACACGGCATCCACATTGTCACTCTCACCTAGGGTCTTAAGGTCAGTAAACAAAGTCGGATCATCGTATTTTTCGGCAAATTGTTTCGCCTTGTCCAGCGAACGGGAATAAACCGCTACGAGCTGAAATTTCCCAGTATCCAATGCCCCTTCAATAAACTGGTCAGTAATCCAGTTGGTTCCAATAACGGCTAAGCGAATCATCATTCTATCCTTTCATTATTTCACCCATTATCTGGAGTTACTCCGCAGGAAGCAATGTTAACCTCACCACTCATTATTTTCAGGTGACTATTATTTTTAAGTGAACTAAATAAAGAAAACCCCACTAAGCTTTCGCTTAGTGGGGTTCCAGTTCTTACTCGCAGCAATCCAGCTACTGATAAGTGCTCCCTGCATCAATTCCTTGATAGTCTGCTGATTCCCTCAGCGCATTCCCTTTCATCGCCTTCCTAGCGGTGTCCTTAACTCCGTCGTCCCGACAGATTTGTGCACTTTTCCTTTGCACCGTCCATTAACTTTCCTTGATAACCATCCTAGTTATTCAGCATCCGGCTAATGTCCTTCGCTATCCCTGCCGACAATTCTTCCTGAATCATCGAATCTTCGTCCTGAAGATGACCTATCCTTGGGTCTTTCCTGTTCCGTGTCTGCTTCCTGATGACAAGCTCAGATTACGGATTTCAATTTTTTCAGCAATCCCCCACCTGTTGTTTTTTCTCTACCAGAAAGAAGGGAAATAAAAATTATCAATTACATTCAAATGGTTATGGTATTTTTATCTCTTTTTATTGCATAAGGAAACGCTGAAGTCTCACGATACGTGTAAGAGATCTCGCACAAACTTAATCCTATAATTGCCTATCACAGCAAGCAAGAAGCCAGGGCAAGAAGGCGAACGTTTTCTGACCACTTGAAACGATCGATTTAACGATCATATTTAGTTGTGATCATATGTTCTCTTTCAAATAATAATCATTATGATGTTTTTAACTGGACCCAATCATGTCTCAATTAACTTTATTTTACGATGCAACCTGTCCATTGTGCGCTCAGATGAAACCTATGGCC
>AEZC01000145.1 GCA_000257205.1 Vibrio ordalii ATCC 33509
TCTTCAGCGAGCACCTTAATAAGCCTCAGTCGAAAGACTATTCTCTCTATTCAATGTCAGATTTCTTATTGACTCCTATTTCATTAATTCAGTGGATTATCATGTTTAAAGACGAAATCTTGTGGTTTTAGTGCAGATGAATTAACTGCTTTTTTGCTTTTTAATTAGTGTTTAGTTCTGGTTTTTTATGGATTACACTGGTTTTTGTTTCTAATTTGTTGCGTTATGTGTCGCAATTTAATTTGCAATTTTATTCTGCATTCTTTTTTAGAATATATGGTGAATTGGTAGTTTATTAGACTTAAAGTCTATGTTTTAGCGGGTTTTGCTGCATGCTAGAATATTGATCATACCAATGATTAATGCATATACGATGCATAAAAATATGATGTTACTGCTTTGGTTTGATTGGGTATCGACTTTTTATCCTATCAATGTTGCTTTTCTGTGAAATATTTGCTAAATTGATGGCCTTGTTAATTACCAGAATATTGTACTGGTATGAATGGATTCATTTTTACTGGTTTTGAACGCTTTGTTGTTCAAAGCTAGTTACAGACAGGGCACAACACTGCCCAAGTCGTAGAGGTCTGGGATGTCACTTTTAGAAGTAAAAAACCTGCGTATTGAATACCCATCGCGTCATGGTGTTCACGTTGCTGTGAAATCACTTTCGTTTAATATCGAGCGGGGTGAAATTGTTGGAGTTGTCGGAGAATCAGGCGCCGGGAAATCGACCGTAGGTAACGCAGTTATCGATTTATTGAGCCCACCAGGTCTGATTGCCAGTGGCGATGTGTTCCTAGATGGTGAGAAGATTTCAGGCCTATCGCCTGAGCAGATTCGCCAAGTTCGTGGCTCTAAAATTGGTTTTATTTTTCAAGACCCAATGACATCACTTAATCCGCTATTTACTGTTGAACATCAACTGACAGAAACCATCCACGCCAATATGAAAGTGACTGAGGAAGAAGCGTATCAGCGTGCACTTTCTTTGATGAAGCAAGTAGGTATTCCTCAGCCTGAAAACCGTTTGAAGCAGTACCCACACCAATTCTCTGGTGGTATGCGTCAACGTGTTGTGATTGCCATTGCGCTGGCGGGTGAACCTGATCTTATTATTGCCGATGAACCGACCACGGCATTAGACGTTTCTATTCAAGATCAAATCTTGAGCCTCATCCGCGAGCTATGCATTAAAAACAATGTTGGTTGTATGCTGGTTACCCATGATATGGGTGTGGTCTCGAATGTGACGGATCGCGTCGCGGTGATGTATCGCGGTGACTTGGTGGAATTTGGACCGACAGCCAAAGTGCTTGGCGCTCCGGATCACTCCTATACGCGCAGTTTGATTTCCGCCGTTCCTCGCTCAGATAAAAAACTCGATCGCTTTCCGCTGGTGAGTTATATCGAAGAGGCGAGTGAGTTAAAACCACTGGATGTTAAAAACCATTGGTTAGGACAGAGCCAAGATAATCGCCAATACACAGGCCCACTGCTGACAGTGGAAAACGTGAATTTACGCTTTACGACCAAAGACTCATTGTTTGAAAGTCGCCGTGAATATGTCCAAGCTTCAAATGACGTCAGTTTCGAGGTGTTTGAAGGGGAAACCTTTGGTTTGGTTGGGGAATCGGGTTCCGGTAAATCGACCATTGCACGCGTGATTGCTGGTTTGTACGCTCCAAACTCAGGCAAAGTTTGTTTTGAAGGGATTGATCTTACTGCGCTGAAATCGGAAAACGAGCGCCGTCCGATGCGCCGCCAGATGCAGATGGTGTTTCAAAACCCTTATACCTCAATGAATCCGAGAATGAAGATTTTCGATATCATTGCCGAGCCAATTCGTTTTCATAAATTAACCCGTAGCGAAGCGGAAACACGGCAAATAGTGCATGACCTTTTAGAGCACGTTGGCTTAGGAACAATGGCGGGAGTGAAATATCCGCACGAGTTTTCCGGCGGTCAACGTCAACGTATTTCGATTGCTCGCGCACTCGCTACGCGTCCTCGCTTATTGATTTGTGATGAACCCACGTCCGCGCTCGACGTGTCTGTGCAAGCGCAGATCTTAAACCTATTGAAAGATCTGCAAGATGAGCTCAATTTGACCATGCTGTTCATCAGCCATGATTTACCGGTGATCCGCCAAATGTGCGATCGTGTCGGCGTCATGCAAATGGGGACCTTATTGGAGGTTGCCCCTACAGAGCAGTTGTTTAAGTCACCTCAACACCAATACAGCCAACATTTGATTTCTTTAATGCCTGAGTTTACGGGCTTAAGAGAAGATGCAGTAACGGCGTAAGCCAAAAAAAGTTACAGATAGAAATATCATGACCAAGCGTGCTTGGAATGAATAAACAGAAGCAATTACAACAACTAGGGATTTGGATTCCCGCATAAGGAGTTATGCAATGAAAACCATGAAAAGCAAACTAACAGTAGCTTTGATGGCGGCAGGCTTAAGCTTTGCAGCTAGCGCGGCCAATATTACCGTCGCTTATGATTCTGACCCTGTGTCACTTGACCCGCATGAGCAGCTATCTGGTGGTACGCTACAAATGTCTCACATGGTGTTTGATCCTCTTGTTCGTTACACCCAGACATTTGATTTTGAACCTCGCCTTGCTGAGAAATGGGAACGTGTCAATGATACAACGTTCCGTTTTACGCTCCGTAAAGGGGTGAAATTCCATTCAGGTAACGAAATGACGGCAGACGATGTGGTCTGGACGTTCGATCGTTTACAAGATTCTCCTGATTTCAAAGCTATTTTTGAACCGTATGAAAAGATGGTCAAAGTGGATGATTACACCGTCGAGATCGTATCCAAAGGCGCTTATCCGCTGGTTCTGCAAACCGCAACCTACATCTTCCCTATGGACAGCAAGTTCTATTCGGGCAAAGCGGCTGATGGTAAAGAGAAATCTGAAATTGTGAAGCACGGTAACTCGTTTGCTTCGACCAACGTTTCTGGTACTGGCCCATTTAGAGTGACTTTCCGCGAACAAGGCGTAAAAGTGGAATTTGAACGCTTTAAAGATTATTGGGATAGCGCATCAAAAGGCAACGTAGACAAACTGACTTTAGTACCGATTAAAGAAGATGCCACTCGTGTTGCAGCGCTCCTTTCTGGTGATGTGGATATCATTGCACCTGTTGCGTCAAACGATCATAAACGTGTGGAAGCAGCCAAAGGTATTGATCTTGTGACCTTACCGGGTACGCGCATCATCACTTTCCAAATGAACCAAAACAGCAATGAAGCACTGAAAGATGTTCGCGTGCGTCAAGCCATTGTTCATGCCATCAACAACCAAGGTATCGTTGACAAAATCATGAAGGGTTTTGCGACAGCTGCTGGCCAACAAGGCCCAGCGGGTTATTCTGGTTATGATGCGAACCTTGTGCCTCGTTTTGATTTGAAAAAAGCGAAAGAGCTGATGAAAGAGGCTGGTTATGAGAAAGGGCTGACGCTCACCATGATCGCGCCAAACAACCGTTATGTGAACGATGCGAAAGTGGCACAAGCCGCAGCGGCGATGTTGTCGAAAATTGGTATTAAGGTTGATCTTAAAACCATGCCAAAAGCGCAATATTGGCCTGAGTTTGATAAGTGCGCCGCGGATCTGTTAATGATTGGCTGGCACTCAGATACTGAAGACTCTGCCAACTTCACCGAGTTTTTAACCATGACACGTAATGAAGAAACTGGTAAAGGCCAGTACAACTGTGGTCACTACTCAAATCCAGAAGTGGATAAGTTGGTTGAAGCGGCAAACGTAGAAACCGATCCTGCGAAACGTGCACAGATGCTGCAAAAAGTCGAAGTGACTTTGTACAACGACGCAGCATTTGTTCCACTGCATTGGCAAAACCTAGCGTGGGGTGCGAAATCTACTTTAGATATCAAACCGATTGTTAACGCGATGGACTACCCTTATTTCGGCGACCTAGTCGTTAGCGAGTAATTACTTAAGCTGGCCGATCATGTGATGTGGGCGGTGCTTAAGTCACTCAAGGCATCCGCTTGGATGCCTTATTAAGATCTCTGCACTTTGCTTTATTTCAGTCGGGTCGAGTGTCATTTTTTAGGCTGAATTTTTTCGTTCCTATTAAAGTTAATTCAATTTTAAAAAGAACCATCATGGATAGTTTAAGGGGCAAGGAATGTTTTCGTTTCTGGTCAAGCGCCTGTTTCAGGCACTGATAGTGATGTTTGTGATCAGTCTGGTGGCGTTTGCCATTCAGGATAACTTAGGCGACCCATTGCGTGAGCTTGTTGGGCAGTCTGTTTCAGAAAGCGAGCGCCAAGCACTGCGCGATGAACTTGGACTGAATGATCCTTTCATTGCCAAATATACGCGTTTTATTACGGCCGCGGTGCAGGGTGATTTAGGCACGTCTTACTTTTTCAAACGTCCTGCGGTGGACGTTATTCTCGATAAATTAGTCGCAACCCTAGAGCTAGTGCTCGGTGCGACCGTAATCATCATTGTCTGTTCCATTCCATTAGGGGTTTACACCGCTATTCATCCCAAAAGCTTCTTTACCAAAGTGGTGATGGCAGGCAGCAGTATTGGTATTTCTATCCCAGTGTTCTTAACGGCGATTATGTTGATGTACGTTTTCTCGATCACGTTAGGTTGGCTGCCATCGTATGGACGAGGGGAAACCGCCAATTGGTTGGGTTGGGAATCTGGCTTTTTCACGGCTGATGGATTAGCACACTTGGTGCTGCCTTGTGTTTCACTGGCATCGATCATGCTGCCGCTGTTTATTCGTTTAGTGCGTTCTGAAATGTTGGAAGTGCTGAGCTCGGAATACATCAAATTTGCTAAAGCTAAAGGCTTGGCATTGAACAAAATTTACTACCAACATGCCCTTAAAAATACCATGTTACCGGTGCTAACCGTCGGCGGTGTACAAATTGGGACTATGGTGGCCTACACCATCTTAACCGAGACTGTTTTTCAGTGGCCGGGGACGGGCTTTCTTTTCCTTGAAGCGATCAACCGAGTTGATACTCCGCTGATCACCGCTTACGTCATATTCGTTGGCCTGATTTTTGTTGTCACCAACACCATTGTCGATCTGTTATACGGTCTGATTAACCCGACTGTGAACCTTACTGGAAAAGGAGCTTAATCATGAGCCAATTTGCTGCTGCTCCATCCCGTTGGGAGCGTTTTAAACAGTCTGATTTTTTGTACTATTTCTTGCGTGATAAAGTGGCGATGACCAGCTTCGTCATCTTTTTGGTATTCTTAACTTTGTCTGTCGCTGCGCCACTCATTGCCCCCAGTAACCCGTACGACCTATCATCGATTGATCTGATGGATGCAGAATTACCTCCCTCTTGGATGGACGGAGCCGATGAGCGCTTTGTGCTTGGCACGGATGAGCAAGGGCGCGATATTTTGTCGACCATACTGTATGGCTCGCGTCTATCACTGACGATTGGCTTTTTGGCGGTCGGTTTACAGTTGCTACTTGGTATCGTGATTGGCCTTTCAGCTGGCTACTTTGGTGGGCGTATTGATAGCTTTTTGATGCGCTTTGCCGATGTACAGCTATCGTTTTCCACCATGATGGTGGCGATCATTGTTTCGGCAATTTTCAAAGCCAGTTTTGGGAGTGAATTTTATAGTCAGTATGCAGTTGTGATGCTGGTGGTGATTATTGGCGTGGCTGAGTGGCCACAATATGCGCGGACAATTCGTGCGTCCGTGCTCGCCGAGAAGAAAAAAGAGTATGTGGAAGCAGCTCGTGTAATGGGTTTTAAATCGCCACGTATCATGTTTCGCCATATTTTACCTAACTGTTTATCGCCTATTTTGGTTATCTCAACCGTACAAATTGCTAATGCGATTATGTCTGAAGCGGCACTCTCTTTCCTAGGCTTAGGTTTGCCAGTCGATCAGCCATCATTGGGTGCTTTGATTAGCATGGGCTTTAACTACATCTTCTCTGGCGCTTGGTGGATTACGGCTTTCCCTGGTTTTGTACTCGTCACATTAGTGTTGGTGATCAATCTGTTGGGTGACTGGCTACGCGATGTTTTTAATCCAAAAATTTACAAAGGGTGATGTGGCAATTGATTTTTGCTAAAGAAAATCCCTAAACTAAAAGCCGCAGTCAAATGCGGCTCTTTTTTGCTAGTACTTTTGTTATACCCAAACCCATTGAACTAGGGAACATAGAATCGGCAATGTTGTCACTACTATTAATCAAGTATATGGACTCAATATGATGACCCTGATGCGGAAAACGACCCTGTGTTTGACATCAAGCCTAACGGTGTTGGTGTCGCTGGTTTTATTTCAACCCGTTTGGGCGGAAGATTTTCTTTGTGATGCGACTCAAGCCTCTGTTGATCAACTGCCCATTCTTGATAAAGCATGCCCAATTGGGCAAGGCTTATGGGGTAAACAAAAGCCGAAAGGAAAATCCACTTTTTGGATTCAATGTGGTGTGTTGAATAAGCCATTATCTTTGTTGCAAGCCAAAGCATTTTATACTCATATTTCTAAGGATGTGTGGCTAAAACCAGAAGCGAAAACGTATCGTTGTTTAATCGGGCCTTACACTGACTACAGTCAAGTGAAGAGAGAGCTGCCTCTTATCCAGCAAATTCCCGGCTACAAAGAAGCTTTCATTCGTCAGGTTGTCAAAGGGCACGCTCAGTCTAGCTCGCCGATAAAAAAGACAACTTCCGCTCAAGCAACGTCTGCCGCAAATCAGATCACCAAAAAGTCTTTACCGAAACCACGAGTGGAAATGGCGAGTTCGCCATTATCAACGAAACCATCAACCAAAGCGCCAGCTCTTAATGTTCCGCCAGCGGTTGAAATTCGTTTGAGCACCACCGCAAACGGTTTGCAGTTTGTGGTGCCTCATTTACGTTCGAGTGATGAACAGTTCTATATGGAACATGGCCTACCATGGAGCCGCCTAAACTATAAGGTGGCAGAAAAAACCTGCCAACAAATGGCGATGCGCTTGGTCACGGAAGAAGAGTGGCAACGCCTTTTGGATTCAAAACAGATGGACAGTAACCAATGGCCAATGCACTTACCTTATTGGGGATGGTCGCAAAAAGGGCTTTTTACCAACGGTAAAGTCAGCCAACTGAAAGGTTCCTCATTACTCAATGTGATTTGCGTTAAATAAGTGTCTCAGTTTGCCGTCAGAAATGGCGGCAGCGCTACTCTTTCTTTCCCTCTTCAAGTAACTGTAGATAGCGTTGTTCGATAAAATCTTTCTCTTTACTGATGTGATAGAGCTGTTTTTTCATTGCTTCTACATCGGCAGAAGTGCCAGCTTGTTCGGCTTGTTCTTTGTATTTTTCAATCGTCTCTAAGAGTTCTTTTTTCTCCGCCTGATGATTTTTGGTCATTTCGTAGAAATCACCCGCTTTACTGATTTTGATGTATTCTGCTTCTAGCTGCTCAAACTCTTTCTCAATAGTAGCTTTTTCTTCCTTTAAACTATCAACGGTATCGGTTTGAGCAAAAAGTTTTTTACGCGTCATCCGTAACCCTTTCACGCTTTTATCGAGATCGCCTTTCAACTTACGGATCAACTTATGCGATTTACTCAATTTCTCATTGAGCTCATCAATTGAAGCCTGATCCTCAGCGCTGATCCCTTGAGCTGAGGAATTCTTAATAATAGAAACCTGTTGTTCGAGCGCTTTTTGAATGATGATCAAATCATTCAGTGTCGAGCTATGTTCAGCGGCATAGTTCAGAGCATTTTCTACAGATTGTTGACACAAATGGATCGTATTATCATCGGTATCTCCTGGATTATGGGCAAAACCATGCGCAAACTTTCTAAATTCACGCAGGATCAGCAGTAGAATAAAAAACCAAACCAACAAGATGATAAGCCCAAGATCGATAGCCAATATCGATAAAACCTTTTCAGTGAGAAACTCTTGTATTGGCATCACATAAACCCATATTGGTGGCCGTATTTTAAGGTAAGTTTAGTTGTTGTAAAAAAATGTGCCTATACTTTGAACAAGTTAGGCAATCGAAAAATGCGCTGTGAAGATTCTCATTGTTGATGACAGTAAAGCGACACTTGAAATAGTCAGACGAGCCTTAGAGGCGTTTGGTTACCGACGTTTGTCCATTCAAAAGGAAGACAATGGCAAGGCTGCGCTCAAGTTGATTGGTAGTTGGCAGCCAGATATTGTTTTAACAGATTGGCACATGCCCGGCATGACGGGGTTGGAGCTAACACAAGCGATCACCAAACGTAAGCTCGGGATAAAGGTGGCGATGCTCACCACGGTGGCCGATGAGCAACAAATCAAACAGGCGCTTAAAGCTGGAGCGTCGTTTGTGTTGTCTAAACCGTTTGTCGACGGTGAGCTACATCAAAAACTACTTCCCTTAGTGCAAGGAGCGGAAGAGAGCTGCATTGCATTAGATGAGATGATCGATCTGCAAGATGAGTTGGCTTTACCAAAACTTTCGCAGCTAGAAAAGCTGCTAAAAAGAACGGTGGGTGCTGAAATCGTGCTGAATAACATTCGTCGCCAATCGTTTGATGAGAGCAAAATTCCCTGTTTGATGGCAGTCTATGAAGATGGCGAAACGCAAAAGCCGCGCGCGGTGGCACTGCTTGATATCTACGCCGTTTGTGTCTTTGCTAAAGGCAACCCCAGCATTACTAAAGAGCAACTACAACAAGCGGTACACAGCAAAATGGTCAGCAAAGATATTCTCGATACTTGCCAAAAAGTGTTAAGTGCTGCTGCGTTAGCGTTTCTGGATAATCAAACCCGCAAAAGCTTGAAGTTAAAAAACATCAGTTTTATCCCTCAATCGTTTGAAAAGCTCGAAACCCTATTTGCCAAAGAAGCGGATAAACGGGTTGATTTTTCCTGCCAAATGGGGGCGTTAGCCCAAGGGAAAATTACTTTAGTCGGGTTCTAAAAAAGGCCTTGAGTGAACTCAAAGCCTTGATGTTATCCTGCCAACTTGGGGCTGCACCAATAAAAAAATTCAAAATATTCTTAATCTTTCCAAGTCTTTTTACCATGAATTTAAAACAAACCCATATCAAATTAGTCTGACTTACGAGCAATTGGTACGAGTCAGCTATAACGCAACGCTTCATTTCCACGTGGCTGATTGGCTGGTGTTGTCAGCCAATCAATCAGCATGTTTTAATAATCCGGCAATGAATGGTGAGCAATATGATGTAAAGTAAGTAAAAAGTCACACTAGGTAGAATAGCTACAAGTAAAGATTTTAATGATTTCGTTGATCAATTGTTCTTGAGTCTCATCATCTGGTTGTTCAATATTAGCTATCAATTGTGGCCAAAGAAAATAACCATTAAACAAGTTCATGATCACTTTAACTAGGTTGCCACTATCAGCCGTGACGATTTGCCCTTCATCCATTGCCACCTCAAGCCAATTTTTTAATGCCGTATCAGGACCCTCAACAAGCGATAAATATTGTGTGGTCAAATGGGGTTTTTGAATAAACTCTGCCACTATCATCCGCACGGTTGCTAGGCTTATCTGCTGATAAATTAGCGCTACTCTTTGGTTTAAATAATAACTAAGTTGCTCTGAAATAGTTTTTTCAGGGCAATAAGTAAAATTAAGAACCGGAGGAGATACTTCAACTAGACTTTTTACTGCTACGGAAAATAACATTTCTTTATTGGTAAAATGCTTATACAAAGTTCGTTTGGATACACTTGCCTGCTCACATACTCTATCCATATTAGCCAAATGAAACCCGTGTTCAATGAATTCCTTTTGGGCTGCCTCTATCAAAGCTAAATGTTTTTGCTCGCTTAACTTCATATCTATTTCCTCGATTGCACTGCAGTTGAGTATAAATGGAATCACAATAAAGTAAACTTGAAAGTTTACATATTAGCATGCATCAGGGTATGATAGGCGTGATGCGGTCTTCAGGGATCCGAAACCACTCTGGTCCGCTTAGACTAAAGCTGATTTTAATCTCTTTATTCATTGAGTTTCTTGACGGGTAAATATAACTGAGTCATCCGAATGATATTACGAAGACTACTGACACTCACCTTTTTCTGTTTGTCTCTATCTACTTTGGCAAGTGATTTTTCGCTACCGATTTGGAAAGATAAGGCAGAAGCTCTCGGCTATACATTGCCTAAACCGATAGGTTTTAATCTCAGTTACATGACGATGGAGCAAGGGATCAATGTTGATTCGATTGCCATACAAGGTCTAGGTAATTTTCCACTCCAACTGCAAGCTGAGCAGGGTCGGCAATACACAGAAGTCCTTACTTTGCGTGCCGATGTTTGGCTATTTCCTTTTCTCAACCTGTATGGCTTAGTAGGCAAGTTGGACGGTTACTCAACGACGGATGTGAATGTGAAGTTTTTGGGTGCCCAACACACCATTAATAACTTTCGTCTCGACCTTGATGGCTACACCACAGGAGTAGGCAGTGTACTGGTTGGCGGCTATCAGAACTGTTGCCTTGGTCGATGCCAGCCTAACCCAAAGTCGTCTCACGGTGATTGATGGCAGTATTGAAGCCTTAGTTGTTTCTCCGCGAATTGGATACGACTTCCACCGTCATGGCCAACCATTGCGTATTTGGGTGGGCGCTATGTATCAAAATGTCGAACAAACTTTACAAGGCTCATTATCAGATCTTGGCCTTCCAAGCACACTCACCGCTTTACTCCCCAAAGAGGCGGGTTTTGAAGTGAAACAACATTTGCAAACGCCGTGGAACCCGCTGATTGGATTGCAGTACCAAATTAACGACAGCTGGTATCTGCTCGGTGAATTTGGCCTGGGCGATCGCCAAAGTCTGTTTTTCTCTCTCGATAGACGTTTTTAATTCGTTATACCTAAACGACTTGGAGTGGCAGGTTGGCGGCTAGTGAGTGACAAATTTGGCAGACTGATGTTTCTTCATCCTTAGTGAAAATGCTTTCCAGTGAGGCTATCACTTTGTTATGAACAGTGTAGAATACTTTCGCAGAATACTCCCTATGAATAAAACCGATGGCTATGGATAGAAAAGGCAATCATAATTTAATCTGTTGTGACGAGTGTGGGCTCGTGGCGAGCGTACCTCAGTTAGATCAGGGGCACATGGCCCACTGCCCGCGCTGCGAACACACGCTCACGCAAATACAAAAACATCCGTACCAAACCACTATTGCCCTTGCGATAGGCAGTCTGATCTTGTTAATTCTAAGCCTCTCTTTTCCTTTTATGTCGTTTAGTGTCCAAGGTTTGAGCCAGCAAATTACCCTGCTGAATGCGGCTAAAATGCTCGGGGAGTTTCAAAATGTGTTACTTGCTATTTTACTGTTTACGACAGTCATCTTACTGCCCGCCCTGTATCTGGTGATCATTCTCTTTCTTTATTTCAAAGCACTACAGACCAAAAAAACATCGCTCCCAACATCAGAAATCTGGCTCACCAAACACCTATGCAATCTGCTATTTAAAGTACAGCCGTGGTTGATGATGGATGTGTTTTTGATTGGAGTGTTGGTTAGCCTTATCAAAATCGCTTCTCTCGCAGAAGTTTCCATGGGTAACTCTTTTTGGGCATTCTGCTGCTTTTCTGCCTTAATGGTAAAAACCGTTTCATCGGTTGATCGTTTCTGGTTGTGGCAACATTTTATTCCTGCGCGTATCCCTCAGGGAATCGTTTCTGGACACACACACTGCACGCACAATCACGTCAATTGCCACTACTGCCAGCAAATCAATCCTATCTCATCCGCTAAGCATCCGAAATGCTTGCGCTGCGGAAGTCGATTGCATGCTTACCATCCACAGCTCAATTTACAACAGGCATGGGCACTCTTATTGGCTGCAGTGATCTTTTATATCCCAGCCAACCTTTATCCGATGATGTATACCGTGAGCTTAGGTAAATCAGAAGGTTCAACCATTATGCAGGGGGTTATTCTACTCTGGCACCTCGGATCTTATCCTGTGGCGATGGTCATTTTCTTAGCCAGTATTTTTATCCCTGTGGCCAAAATGTTTGCGCTCGGTTGGCTCTACTGGCAAGCCGGGAAACTCGACGTATTTCCAGAGCCGCAGAATCTAAAGCGGCTCAAACTTTATCGTGTGACCGAATTCATTGGTCGCTGGTCAATGATTGACATTTTCGTCGTCGCTATATTGGTCGCTTTAGTACAACTGCATAACTTGATGGCGATTTATCCCGGCCCTGCCGCACTCTCTTTTGCGGCAGTGGTTATATTAACCATGCTTTCAGCCATGGTTTTTGATTCGCGAATCTTGTGGCAAGAGCCACCAGTATCCTCACCAACAAAAATAAAATGAGAAAACTTTCTATGAGTGATGAACCTCAAGTTACCGCTGAAGTGAGTGCGCAAAAGCAGCTCTCTGCGATTTGGATTATTCCCATTTTAGCACTTGCGATGGGACTATGGATGCTGTTTCAGTACGTGAATAGCACCGGGCCGAAAATCACCCTCGTTCTGCCGACGGCTGATGGGCTTGAAGTGGGGAAAACCCAAATTAAAGCGCTCAATGTGAATGTCGGGGTGATTAGCGATATTAAGCTCAGCGACGATTATCGACACATCATCGCCACCGCGCAGATGGTGAAAGATGCCGATCGCATGCTGCGCGAAGATTCACTTTTGTGGGTAGTGAAACCCCGCATTGGTAAAGAAGGGATTTCCGGACTCGATACCCTACTTTCTGGCGCTTATATCCAGTTGCAGCCCGGTCAATCCAAGACGTTTCAAGATGAATTTTCTGTGCTTGATTTGCCACCTATTGCGCCACTGGATACCAAAGGGTTACGCCTAATACTGACCAACAAAGAAGCCGGTAAACTGAGTGTCGGCGACCCCGTTATGTATGAAGGATTCACCGTGGGTCGCGTGGAAAGCACCCAGTTTGATGTAGCAAGTAAAAAGGCTCAGTACCAGCTCTTTATCTTTGCCCCATACGATAAATTGGTGAATACGCGTTCCTTTTTCTGGCTCAATTCTGGGTTCAACCTTCAACTTAATGCCGAAGGGCTCGAGTTTAGCCTAGGCTCGATAGAAAGCTTACTCAAAGGCGGCGTCACCTTTAGCCAGCTACAAGAAGAGGATTCTGGCCAGCCAATTACTCAGCAAATGACCGAGTTTCGCCTGTTTGACGATGTAAAACAGATCCGCGAAGGTATGTTCGATGACTACATCGAGTTTGTGATGATGTTTGATGATTCGGTACGCGGACTCAAGCCTTTAGCTCCGGTTGAATATCGTGGATTAAGAATCGGTACTGTCACTAAAATTCCACTCAAAACTGTCAGATCCAATGTTTACATTAATATTGAACGTATCCCTGTTTTGGTTCGGATTGAGCTAGGGCGTCTTTATGACAACTTTAGCGTTGCGGATATCCCTAATTTGAAAAAGCGTATGCAGGATGAATTTGCACGAGGATTAAGAGCCTCATTAAAAACGGGGAACTTGGTGACTGGCGCTCTATACATAGATACCGACTACTTCCCTGATGAGCCAGTAGATCCCCTCACTCAATTTGATGGATACCCGATGTTTCCAACTAAACAGGGGGGATTTGCCGAGGTGCAGAAACAGGTCACCGAATTGCTGAGAAAGCTCAACGGACTGCCTATGGATGATACTTTGGCATCGCTCAACAGCACTTTAAAAACGTCAGAGGAGCTGTTGGCGTCAGCGGAGCGCATTCTGAAAAAACAAGAGACGCAAAATCTGCCAGCAGATATTCAAGCAAGCCTAAAACAACTGGAAACCACCCTAGGCGGTTTTGGCCCTGAATCGACGGTGTATCGTGAGCTTGAAACCACGTTAAGAGAGCTAAACCAAGTGATGGCTGAATTTAAACCTGTGCTGCGCACCATTAATGAAAAACCCAATGCGTTGATTTTTGGTGAAAGTAACGCGGCAGATCCGATTCCCGCGAAAGGAAAGCAAGAATGAAAACATGGTTATTAATGATGTTAACCACACTGTTGGTCGGCTGCGGAGGAACTCCACAGCCTAAAGTCAGTTTCTATTTACTGCCGAACAACCCAGAGCTCAGCGAGCTGACCCAACCAAAGGGATTGCTTTTGCTGGTGGTTCAGCCCGTGGAATTAGCCGCTTATTTGGATACTCAAGGGATTGTTTATCGTCAGTCAGAGACACAAGTGATTCAAGCAAGACAAAACCAGTGGGCGCAGCGGCTTAGCCCACAACTGACACAGCGTATCACCAATGATCTGCGCCATAAGCAATCTCGCTACTGGCCTGCACCTTTGAATGCCTCATCTAGCCAGCAGGAGCACTGGAAACTGCAGGTGAGGTTGCAGCGATTTAATGGTGCCTACACGGGTAATGCCGAAGTTGCCGGTAGTTGGGAATTACTCACCCCGAAAGGAGAAAGCATGTTAAACCAAGAGTTTAGTTTTCATATTCCGCTCAAAGATACTGGCTACTCAGCTCTGGTTGAAGCGCTCTCTGCGGGTGTAGATCAACTTTCAACTCAGATCGAAACCCAATTGGTAACTCGCTGAGCAGACAATCAGGTTATCGATAGAATAAAAAGCCCAACACAAATGTACACCCGCAAGTTTACTTTTTGTGATTACTCAAGGTATGATGCGCAAAATGTTAACCACTTGATGGTCACGGCTCCTACCGATTTGAAGTGATCGGCAGGAAAAAACGTCTAAAGGCATGGGGATTTACACACAATCCCCTTTCCCAATGGTGAAATTGAGGAGCAACACACCATGAATCCTTCTTTTACTCGTTCAATGGCTGCAAAGCGCTCATTGCTTAGCGCGGTGATCGCCTCGGCCTTATTGCTGTCTGGCTGTGGTGAAGCGCCACAAGTCAGCGCTCCCGCTCCCGTGGTCAAACCCGCATTAACCGAGATTGTCGCAAGTCAACGCGCTTCCGATCTCACGTTTAATGGCGTGGTGCGCGCCGCTCAGCGTGCTGATCTGGCCTTTCGCATCAGTGGCCGTTTAACCGATATCGCGGTAAAAGAAGGCGACACGGTGAAAAAAGGCCAATTACTGGCGAGCCTCGACTCACGAGATGCCAAAACGACGCTGGAAGTCGCGCAACTTGAGCTGAAAAACACCGAACAAGAATACCGCCGCGCTAAAGCCATTTTTGACAAAACCCAAGCCATTTCTAAAGCAGAGCTGGATAACGTCACCAATCGCCACGATCTCGCGAAGAACCGGGTTGAAGAGGCCAAACGCAAACTCGAATACACCCAAATTACCGCCCAGTTTGATGGCGTCATCAGTGAAAAAACGGTCGAGAATTTTTCTCAAGTGCAAGCCAATCAAGTGATCATGATTTTGCAAGACCTGAATGATTTGGAGGTGGCGATTGAGATCCCGCATCGTGTGATGCTCTCTGGGGTGCGTAATACCCGCGCGATCGCCGAGTTAAGCGCGATTCCCAATCAGCAATTTGATTTACAGCTGCGTACCTACTCCACTCAGCCAAGTTCGGATTCACAAACCTACTCTGTAGTGCTTGGTTTTGAAGATTTAAAAGGCTTTCGCGTGATGCCCGGTATGTCAGCCAAAGTGATCCCGGTTGCCGAGGATACCGCCGCTGAAAACACGCTCATCACCCTACCACTCACCGCCCTAGTGCCAGATAACCAAGGCAAACAATTTGTGTGGGTGGTCAATGCGCAAGACCAAGCGGAAAAACGTTACGTCGACATCGGCACCACCTACAAAAATCGCGTGGTGATCACCCAGCATCTCAAACCGGGTGAGCAGGTTATTATCGCCGGTGTTTCGAGTGTGCGCGAAGGCATGACCGTTCGTCCCTACACGGATAACAACGGAGCCCAATAATGGATATTGCACGTTATACCCTTGCCAAACGCACCAGCGTTTGGGTGCTGATAGCCCTGACTCTGATTGGCGGCTACATCAGCTACCTCAAATTGGGTCGCTTTGAAGACCCAGAGTTTGTGATTCGCCAAGCGGTGATTGTGACGCCTTATCCGGGCGCAACGGCGCAAGAAGTTTCCGATGAAGTGACCGATGTCATCGAAGGCGCGGTGCAAGCCTTGCAAGAGCTCAAAGAAGTCAAATCGGTTTCGATGCAAGGCCGCTCTGAAGTGACGGTGGAAATCAAACTCGAATTTGCCAAATCCTCCGCGCAGCTGCAGCAGGTATGGGACAAATTACGCCGCAAAGTTGCGGATGCGCAGCGCCAACTGCCTCCCGGTGCGGGGGCTTCGATTGTCAACGATGACTTCTCTGACGTGTACGCGCTGTTTTATGCGGTGACAGGGGAAGGCTTTAGTGACAAACAGCTGCAAGACTACGTCGATACGCTACGCCGTGAACTGGTTCTGGTGCCGGGTGTGGCCAAAGCCGCGACGCTGGCCGAGCAGCAAGAAGCGATCTTTATCGAGATGTCCAGCGAACGCATGGCGGAATTTGGCCTTTCGGTTGAACGCGTGCTGCAAGTGCTACAAAAGCAGAGCCTAGTCACCGTCGCAGGCAGTGTCGATGCCCAGCAGATGCGCATCCCAGTGATCCCTAAATCCAACATCAGCTCCTTGGCTGACCTCACTAATTTGCAAGTAGCGGTTGGTAGCAACAATGCGGTGGTACGCTTAGGTGATGTTGCCAACATCAGCCGTGGCTACACCGAGCCTGCGTCCATGCTGATGCGCTATAACGGCCAACGTGCGATTGGTTTTGGTATCTCGAACATCACCGGTGGTAACGTGGTGGAGATGGGCGATGCCGTCAAAGCACGCTTGGCGGAGCTTGAAAGCCAGCGCCCACTGGGAATGGAGTTGCATGTGATCTCGATGCAGTCTGACTCGGTGCGTGCTTCGGTCGCCAATTTTATCGATAACCTGATTGCCGCTGTCGCCATTGTGTTTGTTGTGCTCCTGCTGTTTATGGGCGTACGCTCAGGCGTCATCATCGGTTTTGTTCTGCTGCTCACCGTTGCCGGCACCTTGTGTGTGATGCTGATTGATGACATTGCAATGCAGCGGATTTCGCTTGGCGCACTCATCATCGCCCTCGGTATGTTGGTGGATAACGCGATTGTGGTTACCGATGGTGTGCTAGTGCGTTTTCAGCAAGAGCCGAACGCGGATAAACAGCAGGTCGTGTCCGAAGTGGTCAATGCCACTAAATGGTCACTGCTGGGCGGTACCGTAGTGGGTATTTTTGCCTTCAGCGCAATTGGCCTCTCCCCTTCGGATATGGGCGAATATGCGGGTTCACTGTTTTGGGTGATCCTCTACTCGATGTTTTTGAGTTGGGTGTTTGCGGTGACCGTCACCCCCATGCTGTGCCATGACTTTCTGCGCGTTAAAGCTCCCACCAAAGAGGCTAAACCGTCTAAATTGGTAACGGGTTATAAAGCCGTGCTGCAATGGGTGTTAAGCCACCGCGTAGTCAGTTGTGTCATGCTGCTCGGCACCTTAGTGGCTGCGGTATGGGGCGCTCAGTTTATTCCGCCAGGCTTTATGCCAGAGTCGCAACGCCCACAATTTGTGGTGGATGTGTACTTGCCACAGGGATCGGATATTCGCCGTACCGAACAGGTTGTCGCCAACATTGAGAAAGACGTGGCGCAAAAAGACGGTATTACCAATATCACCAGTTTCATCGGTGGTGGTGGCCTGCGTTTTATGCTGACCTATGTGCCTGAATCGCGTAACCCAAGTTACGGCCAACTGCTGATTGATATTGATGACTACACCAAAATTGCCCCATTAGTAGGCGAGCTGCAAAATGAGCTGGATGCCAAATACCCAGATGCCTCAATCAAGGTGTGGAAGTTTATGCTCGGTCGCGGCGGCGGCAAGAAAATTGAAGCCGGTTTCAAAGGGCCAGACAGCCATGTGCTGCGCCAATTGGCTGAACAAGCCAAAGCGATTATGCATAACGACCCGAACTTGATTGCGGTGCAAGATGACTGGCGTCAACAAGTGCCGGTATTGCAACCTATGTATTCCGCGCAAGAAGCACAGCGTCTTGGCTTAACCACGCAAGAAATCAGCGCCGCGATCGCGCAAACGCTCAATGGGCGTAATGTTGGGGTGTATCGCGAAGGCAATGATTTGATCCCGTTGATGGTTCGCGCGCCAGAAAATGAGCGTCACCACGAACGTGCGATTGAAAACAGTGAGGTGTTCAGCGCGCAAGCGGCGCGTTACGTTCCGGTAAGTCAGTTGGTGGATTCGGTAGATACTGTCTATCAAGATGCCTTGCTGCGCCGCATCAACCGCATGTCGACCATCTTGGTACAAGCTGACCCAGCGCCAGGCGTGATGACGACCGATGCGTTCAATAATGTGTACGAAAAAATCGAGCAGATTGAGCTGCCTGCGGGTTATGAGCTGATTTGGTACGGTGAATACAAAGCCTCGAAAGATGCCAACGAAGGCTTGGCGCTCTCCGCTCCTTACGGCTTTGCGGCGATGATTCTCGCGGTGGTGTTTATGTTTAACGCGCTGCGTCAGCCACTCGTGATCTGGATGACCGCCCCCTTTGCTGTCGTGGGTGTCACCATTGGCCTTATCGCCTTTCAAACTCCATTCGAGTTTATGGCAATCCTCGGCTTTTTAAGCTTGATTGGTATGATGGTGAAGAACGCGATTGTGTTGGTTGACCAAGCGGATGCAGAAATTCGCGCAGGTAAAGAATCTTATTTCGCGATTATTGATGCCGCGGTCTGCCGCGCTCGCCCAGTATTGCTTGGGGCATTTACCACCATTTTAGGTGTGGCACCATTGCTGGTAGACCCATTCTTTAAGAGTATGGCGGTCACCATTATGTTTGGTTTGCTGTTTGCCACCATTCTGACTTTGGTGGTGATCCCACTTTTCTATGCAGCACTCTTTAGAGTAAAAGTCGCCAAATCATAATCAAGTGGCGGGTACTCAGGGTATTAATACGCAAGGCGGCGAATTAGACCTAGAAACAGACCCAGCTTAGTGAACTAGGCTGGGTTTTTAAAGTTAACTTCGAGTTTTAGGATGCAGGACAATCAAACTCATGATGCCGAGTAAGACAGCAGCAAAAACGGATGTAAAACGCACCAGATCATCGGAAATTGCGCTGATACTCGTTGACGTAATTCCGTAGAATACCAAAACGACATAACTTGAATACATCAGTTGAATCGAGTTATAGCTTGCTTTCTTCGCAACCGCATGAATCCCCATAAATAATGCGCTCACCACTGCAACACCCAAAGTTCCCACAATGTTAGCCTGCAATAAACTCATCACTAGAGGTGGAATTGCATAAAGTACACTAGCGTATGTCGTCAGTAGCCTTCTTAAACCGTAATCTTTACCAATGCTAGGGTCTGGGTCCTTAATGATTAACGCGACAATGATGGTAATAATCGTACTTTGTTCCAAATCCAATTTGATCGTACACACCATCATGATCATGACAATGATTGCTTTTAGCAACGTTTGCCAATCGAGCAAGTATTTTGTTGTCGAAGCGATAGGTATCACGCTCGTCGCCAGTGGCTCACCTCGTGGAAATAGTAGGTAGGCCAAGTAAGCAGTAAAGCCTGCAATAAAAATATTTTTTAGCAGAGCCATAGGGATTTGCTCAACACTAATCCCTTTCTGCTGGGTAAAAACGGTAATCATCGCGGTAGATACAATCAGCAATATGGCAAACACATCTTGTGGATTTTTCTTGGTGCGCTCCATGCACCAGTAAAAAATCCCAAATAAGAACAGGTAGTAAACATGCACGTAATCGATCAACAGCTCACTCATTAACGCCTGAAACCAAGCGGTAACGAACAAAATTCCGCCCATAATAAACACCATAATCACTGGTGGAGGCTCATGAGTTGTGGTGAGAAAAACCGCGCACATAGCGGGTGCAAGTAAAGGCAGATCCGTTCCGAATATGTATTGCCAAAACAGCAAAAGCACTGGGAATACCGCAACTCTTATAATTGGGTTTGCGGCACTATGATACATAGCTGATATAACTCCATGCCCAGATCCACACATCTTGCAATCTTTCACCTAGGTAGCTTTCATCAGGATAAAAACCGACCACGGCGCGACCACCGTATCTGAGTTGCAGATCTGCGGGTAACTCAGTGAACTCGATATTCACAGGGAAACGCTGTGCTTTAGCGCTGTTAGTGGGTGAGTTCATCAGACCATTACTGGCGTCTTGCGCAAGGCTGCCATTACCGCTACTTCCCCAACCGATTGAAGAAATTTGTCCTTCAAAAACGTCACCAGGGTGAGCATCAAAAACAATTTTGACTTTATCGCCAGACTTTAGATGAGCTAATGAGTTTTCTCTCACCATTGCAGTCAGCCATAGGTCATTGTTATTGATAAACGCTAGAAGTGGTTGCCCTGCAGCAGCATAATCACCCACAGCAACATTCATATTGGTGATTACACCATCCGCTGGTGCGATAAGTTTGGTGTGATTAAGGTTGAGTAGTGCCTGTTCTTGTCGGTTTAACACCGATTGGATTTCAGGGTTATCAATTCCTCTTGGGCCAAACTCTTGTTTGGCTTTATCTAATGAAGACGAGGCTTGAGCCAGTCCCGCTTGAGCGGTTTCTAGCTCAGCTCTGACGTTGTCCATGGTCGATTGACTAATAACGCCTTTTTCTGCCAAAACCCGATTACGCTCGACATTCTTCTTGGCATTGGTGACCTTTACACGTGCCGCAACTTCATTGGCCTGAGCGACACTGATCGCAGCCGAATCAGCTTGATAAGATTGCGCGGCTTGTTGCAAATCAAACTTCGCCGCTTTAACCGCCAATTCAAATGGACGTGGGTCGATAGTGACTAGCTCATCTCCTGCCTTTACAATGCTATTGTTGGTAATATGTACTTGTGAAATAGGGCCAGATATTTCGGGACTAATGCGGATCAATTGACCATTTACTCTGGCTTGATCTGTCATTGGCGTCATTCTGTCTGCCCACAAGGTGTAGAGCCAAAGAGCGGCAACTAAGGCAAAAATATAGTAAGTGAATGAACGAGCTTGGCTCACTTTTTGTTCGCTTGGCTCAGCACTCATTTTGGTATTATTTTCTGACATTTTCTGTTCCTATTCCCGTTTACTGTGCTTGTTCCAGTAAATTGACTTTTTTATAGATGATACTTTTCTTGGTTCGTACTTCGACAGCAATCGTAATGATGAAAGCAAAAAGACCAACCAATAGGACTGCACTCGAAGAAGAAACCAACACTTCACCCGCGTATTTGGTCCAGAGCACCGCAAGAGCAACAAACCAACCAAATAGTGCCACCGCCTGGGCTACTGCAATTGGTACAAGGTGAGACCAAAAACCGCTCTGGAGTTGATGTGTATGCTGTGGGTGGGATTTGTTGAGTTGATTAAGAAACAGTTTGGAGGTGATTAATGATAAAATGATCCCTAAACCAAAGGTTAGAGAAACCGCTTGTCCCCATACTGTCACCTCAGAATTCGTGATCACGTTAAGCGACATGGGCACACTATCCATTCCTTTGAAATGGTAGCTCGCGATGTAACCATTGATAGCTCCGTTAATCACCCCACCCACCAATGAATCTTTCACTTTGATATCCACGTTTAGCACCTTGAATGTTGTTCAATAAACTGCCGCTGAGTATAACGATAATACTCGAATAAATGCATATTAAATATGGTCACTTTTCGATATTATTTTGCCCCAGCATACTGATAAATAATAATAAAGGCGAAGGGGAATCAACCATGAAGATCGGTAAACCACTATCCAACATCAGCGAGAAGAATAACTTTATCTACTTAACGTTAGCTTTGATCATATTGTTGATCTCCGCCTCGCTAGCTCAACTGCTGCAAAATAATGCGATGGACTATGTCATGCAGGGAATCATAGTGGTGATCTTTATTGTTTGTTTCGTTAGCTTACACTTTGACCGCAAGTGGACGCATTTTTTAAGAGGGTTGGCGTTGGTATGGATAGGAGCCATCGTGGCGCAACATCTCTTTAATATCCAAGAGATGAACCTCTTGATGCTGGCTCTCACTTTTGTTTTTTTTATGGATCCTTCCAATCCTTAGTCCGGCAAATATTATTTTCTGGGAAAATCGATACCAATAAGCTAATCGGCTCTGTCGCCTTATTTTTATTGCTTGGATTGATGTGGGCGGTAGCCTACCTGTTTTTGTTAGAGCTAGACCCGCAAGCATTTCACGGTTTGGAAGCGATTCCGTGGGCAGATAATTTTTCTAACAGTGCTTATTTTAGCTTCGTGACCTTAACCACTCTCGGTTATGGGGATATTAGTCCCGTTACTCCGATTGCGAAAACGCTCGTCTATTTAGAATCGGTTGTTGGCGTTTTTTATATGGCTGTGGTGGTATCAAGCTTAGTCAGTTCGAATTTAGATAGAAATGCGTCCAGATAAAGGTATCCTCGCAAGGCGTTGCCTTGCGAAACTTACCCACTCAAGTGATTTGAGTTAAGCAATGACAGATAGCATCAAAATTTTTCGATTTCACGACAGTAACCATACCAGCCTCCGATGTATTTGCTATACATAGAGGCTAGTAGGTTTTCCAGAGTTTACAAATCTACAGGGTAGACTTTCCAGACCACGATCTACATGGTAACGAACTCTTCAGACCCAGTTGGGTGTATTGCCACCACTGAATCAAAATCGGCTTTGGTTGCGCCCATTTTCATGGCTACGCCAAAGCCTTGAATCATTTCATCAACCGCGAAACCGATGCCGTGTAGGCCAACAACGGTTTCTTCAGGGCCAGCGCATACTAGTTTCATTTTGCATGGTTGACGGTGAGAGGTGACGGCGGTGTACATGGCCGTGAAGCTCGAGGTATACACTTTGACATTCTCTTCGCCATATTGCGCTTGGGCTTCTTGCGTGGTGAGGCCAATTGTGCCGATTGGCGGATGGCTAAACACCACGGTCGGGACCAGTTTGTAATCCATCTTCGCATCGGTTTTGCCATTAAACAGGCGCTCTGAAAGTTGACGGCCTGCTTTGACTGCAACGGGTGTGAGTTCAATACCGCCTTCCATGATATCGCCGACACAGTAGATGCCCGCGACGTTGGTTTGCTGGTACTCATCAACCTTAATATAGCCTTGTGCATTGGTTGCCACACCCGTTGCTGCTAGGTTTATCGCATCGGTTGCTGGGTGGCGGCCGATTGCCCAAATGAGCGTATCAACGTTTTGGCTTTGGCCATTTTCAAGGTGCAGAGTCAGGCTGCCATCGGCTTCTTTGATCACTTCTTTTGGCACTGAATGAGTATGTAATGTTGGGCCTTCCGCCGCCATGACTTCAGTGAGTGTTTCGATGATCATAGGATCAAAGCTGCGCAGTGGTGATTCTTTGCGCACGTAAAGGTGCGTTTCAGTGCCGAGTGCGTTGAGTACGCCTGCAATTTCAACCGCAATATAACCTGCGCCCACAACCGCGACGCGTTTAGGCTGTTCGGTCAAGTCAAAGAAACCATTGGAATCAATGCCGTATTGCGCCCCTGGGATCGCCGGAATGGTTGGGCGTCCGCCAACGGCAATCAGGATATGGTCTGCCGTGTAGTGTTCACCGTTGACTTCTACGGTTTTTGCATCAACAAAGCGAGCGAAACCGCGGATCACTTCCACTTTATTATTGCCCAATACGCGGTCGTACGATTGATGAATACGGCCAATATACGCTTGGCGGCTCTCAATCAGTTTTGACCAATCCAATCCTTTGACATCGACATCGAAGCCATAATCTTTGGCATAAAGGTGCATTGCTTCAGCAATTTGCGCGCCATGCCACATCACTTTTTTCGGAACACAACCGACGTTGACACAAGTGCCGCCAAGGTCTTTGGCTTCAATCAGTGCGACTTTCGCACCATACCTTGCCGCGCGGTTCGCTGAAGCGATACCACCAGAGCCACCACCGATACAGATATAATCAAAATGCGTTGTCATTACTTTCTCCATTATTCTTTTTTCATCCTATTTGACCTTGGTTTTGTACGGTGTTGGCAACCATAGCAAGGCGAAAAAGGTTCTCTACTTCTTTGATAGATTGGGTCAGTTTATTCTGGTACAACCCATTCGACTTTAAAATGACCGGTTACCGGGGCAATCGCTTGCTGAAGAAACGGTAAAATTTCCTGCATTTGCCCTTCCAGTGTCCACGGTGGGTTAATCACTATCATGCCTGAAGCGGTCATGCCACGTTCATGGGTGTCTGGCGACACGCCCAATTCAATTTGTAAGATTTTGCGAATGCCGAGGCTTGCCAGCCCTTCAAGCCCTTCAAGCAAGTCATCAATGGTGTCGCGATTCACTACGGGATACCAAATGGCGTAGATACCCGTCGCCCAGCGCTTATAACTTTGGGCAATGGCTCTTACGACATCGCTGTACTCTTTGGCCAATTCGTAAGGGGGATCGATCAACACTAAGCCGCGACGCTCTTTCGGTGGCAGGCTACCGATTAAGCGTTGGAAACCATCTTCTTTGTAAATCGATACCTGACGATCTCGGTGGAACTCTTGCTCGAGCAAAGGGTAATCGCTCGGATGCAATTCAGTGAGCACCATACGATCCTGTGCGCGTAGATGAGCACGCGCCACACGTGGTGAGCCGGGGTAGTAACGTAACTCTTCGCTTTCATTGAGCGCTTTTACTGCCTCAAGGTAGCTTTGAATGGCGGGTGGCGTTACATTTTGTTGCCAAATACGAGCAATCCCTTGTTTATATTCACCAGTTTTTTCTGACCATTCATGGGTCAAGTCATAACGGCCCACACCAGAGTGTGTGTCATGATAAACAAAAGGCTTCTCTTTTTGCTGTAATGCATTGAGGATAAGGCTTTGTACGATATGCTTTAATACATCCGCGTGGTTGCCCGCGTGAAAACTGTGGCGATAACTTAGCAAAATAGGCTCTCAAAACACCCCAAATGGAGTGTGTTTCATCAATCAAACGTATTGGCTGATTATACGCCACTATTGAAAATTGCTGAACCTACCTATATTTACTATTTCAGATAAACAAAATCGACGGTTGCCGTGAAACAATCAGTGACTGTTGCAGAGAAATGCATCAACGTGCAGGCGCGTCTTAACTTAAAAGGAATGTTTTATGTCTAATCCACTTCTCACTTTCACGGATTTACCGCCGTTTTCCGCCATTAAGCCAGAGCATGTGAAGCCTGCGGTTGAGAAAGCGATAGAAGATTGCCGCACCGAAATTGAAAAACGCCTTGTTGGCAATAGCACCCCAACGTGGCAAAACTTGATTGAACCCATTGAAGAGGTGGATGATCGCTTAAGCCGCATTTGGTCGCCAGTAAGCCACCTTAATTCTGTGCTCAATAGCGATGAACTGCGTGATGCGTACGAAAGCTGTTTGCCGCTGCTGTCTGAATACGGCACTTGGGTTGGGCAACATAAAGGCCTGTTTGAAGCCTATAAGAGCATGAAAGCCAGCGATACTTTTTCCTCGCTCTCTCAAGCGCAGCAAAAAACCATCAATGATGCACTGCGTGATTTTGAGCTATCGGGTATCGGCTTGCCATTGGCAGAGCAAAAACGGTACGGCGAGATCAGTAAACGTCAATCTGAGTTGGGTTCTAAGTTCTCTAATAACGTACTGGATGCCACGATGGGCTGGACCAAGCACATTACCGACGCCAATCAATTAGCGGGCATGCCAGAATCGGCGTTAGCAGCGGCACAAGCGGCGGCGCAAGCCAAAGAGCTCGATGGTTATTTATTAACGCTCGACATTCCTTCTTATCTGCCAGTGATGACTTATTGCGATAACCAAGCGCTGCGCAAAGAGCTTTATGAAGCGTATGTCACGCGTGCCTCGGATCGCGGGCCAAATGTGGGCAAGTGGGATAACAGCGAAATCATCGCTGAGAAACTCAAACTGCGTCATGAAATAGCCCGTATGCTCGGTTTTAATACCTACAGTGAAAAATCACTGGCGACTAAAATGGCGCAAACGCCCGATCAAGTGTTAGGGTTTTTAAATGATTTAGCCACCAAAGTGAAACCGCAAGGTGAGCGTGAAGTAGAAGAGTTGCGTCAATTTGCGCAGCAAGAGTTTGGCGTGACCACGCTAGAGTTGTGGGATATCGCTTACTACAGCGAAAAACAGAAACAGCACTTGTTTGATATTTCAGATGAAGAGCTGCGCCCTTATTTCCCAGAATCGAAAGTGGTGAGCGGCCTATTTGAAGTACTCCACCGCGTATTTGGCATGAGCGTCAAAGAGCGCTCTGGGGTTGATACTTGGCATCCATCGGTGCGTTTTTTCGATATTTTTGATGCGAAAGGATCACTGCGTGGCAGCTTCTATCTCGACCTGTATGCACGCGAACATAAGCGTGGCGGCGCGTGGATGGATGATTGCCGTGGCCGCCGTATCACTCAAAATGGCGAGCTACAAACACCAGTGGCTTATTTGACCTGTAACTTTAATCGCCCAATCGGTGATAAACCTGCGTTATTTACTCATGATGAAGTGGTCACTTTGTTCCATGAGTTTGGACACGGGATCCACCACATGTTGACTCAAGTTGAAGTGGGTGCGGTATCTGGCATCAACGGTGTACCGTGGGATGCGGTTGAACTGCCCAGTCAGTTCCTTGAAAATTGGTGCTGGGAAGAAGAGGCGTTAGCGTTTATTTCAGGTCATTACGAAACGGGTGAACCGCTACCGAAAGAAATGCTCGATAAAATGCTCGCGGCGAAAAACTTCCAGTCAGCGATGTTTATTTTGCGCCAACTTGAATTTGGTTTGTTCGATTTCACCTTGCACACCACTTACGATCCCGAAGTAGGGCCGCAAGTGTTGGAAACTCTTGCCCAAGTGAAAAAGAAAGTGGCCGTGTTACCAAGCCTTGAATGGAACCGTTTCTCACACAGCTTTAGCCACATCTTTGCTGGCGGTTACAGCGCAGGTTATTACAGCTACTTATGGGCGGAAGTGCTTTCGGCTGATGCGTTTTCTCGCTTTGAGGAAGAGGGGATTTTTAACCCACAGACTGGGCAAAGTTTCTTGAACAACATCCTTGAAATGGGTGGTAGTGAAGAGCCGATGGAGCTATTTAAACGCTTTAGAGGCCGCGAGCCGCAAATTGATGCGTTGCTGCGTCATGCGGGGATCGCCGCGTAGTCACGCGCTTGAAAGGCGATGAAGCTCGAATTAGCCCACCTTTGCGGTGGGCTTTTCATTTTTGAATGCCCAGAAAAATATGATAGAGACGAGCATCTTGCCGCGATTTGAGGTTATAATCTGGGCAATTATGTATAAATAACCAGTAGCTTAGCCATGATGGATCCTTCTCTCTTACTCGACGGTCTCAACGATAAACAGCGCGAAGCGGTTGCCGCGCCTTTAGAAAACTTGCTGGTGCTTGCCGGAGCGGGGAGTGGTAAAACCCGAGTATTGGTGCATCGCATTGCTTGGCTTATCTCGGTTGAAAACGCCTCGCCTTTTTCAGTGATGTCGGTGACTTTTACCAACAAAGCGGCGGCGGAAATGCGTGGCCGAATTGAAGAGTTGATGATGGGCAGTGCATCGGGCATGTGGAATGGTACCTTCCACGGTATTTGCCACCGTATTTTACGCGCTCACTATCTCGATGCTCGCCTGCCAGAGGATTTTCAGATCCTCGATTCTGAAGATCAACTGCGTTTGCTGCGCCGCTTAATCAAAGCACAAAACCTAGATGAGAAGCAGTGGCCAACGCGCCAGGTGTGCTGGTGGATTAACGGTAAAAAAGATGAAGGTCTTCGTCCTAAGCACATCGATGCGTACCGCGATCCCGTGACTCAAACCTATTTGCAGCTTTATTCCGCGTACCAAGAGGCGTGCGATCGCGCAGGCTTGGTCGATTTTGCCGAAATTTTGCTGCGTTGCCACGAGATGTTGCGTGATAAGCAGCACATTCGTGAACATTATCAAGCGCGCTTTAAACACATCTTGGTCGACGAATTTCAAGACACCAATAACATCCAATACGCGTGGCTGCGCATGATGGCTGGGCGCGATTGCCACGTGATGATCGTCGGTGATGATGATCAGTCCATTTATGGCTGGCGTGGTGCCAAAATTGAAAACCTCGACAAATTCACGCAGGAATTTCCGAGCGTTAATACCATTCGTTTAGAGCAAAACTACCGTTCAACCAAAACCATTTTGCAAGCCTCGAACGCACTGATCGCGAACAACACCGAACGAATGGGTAAAGAGCTCTGGACCGATGGCAGCGAAGGCGAGCCGATTTCTATCTATTCGGCTTACAACGATCTTGATGAGGCGCGTTTTACCGTCAATAAAATCAAAGAGTGGCGAGATAAAGGTGGCGCATTAGAAGATTGTGCGATGCTTTATCGCAACAACGCCCAATCTCGTGTTTTGGAAGAAGCCTTGATTCAAGCAGGCTTGCCCTATCGCATCTACGGCGGCATGCGCTTCTTCGAGCGCCAAGAGATCAAAGATGCGTTAAGTTACTTGCGTTTGATGTCTAACCGCAATGATGATTCGGCCTTTGAGCGAGTCGTAAATACGCCACCGCGTGGCTTAGGTGATAAAACGCTGGAAACCATTCGTTTTGCGGCGCGAGATCGCGGCTGTACCTTGTGGCAAGCGAGCCTTGTGTTGTTGGAAGAAAAAGTGCTCACAGGACGTGCGGCAAGCGCATTAAGCCGGTTTATTGAACTTGTCAATGCCCTTGAAGATGATAGCGCTGAGATGCCGCTACACAGTCAAACTGACCATGTAATCAAAACCTCTGGCTTGTTTGAGATGTATCAGCTTGAAAAGGGTGAAAAGTCCAAAGCCAGAATTGAAAACTTGGAAGAACTAGTCACCGCAACACGCCAATTTGAAAAACCAGAAGAAGCGGATGAGATGAGCATGTTGACGGCCTTTTTAACCCACGCAGCGCTGGAAGCGGGCGAAGGGCAGGCTGACGAGTTTGATGATGCCGTACAGTTAATGACACTGCACAGCGCGAAAGGGTTAGAGTTCCCGTTGGTGTTTATGGTTGGCGTTGAAGAGGGCATGTTCCCTAGCCAAATGTCGGCCGAAGAAGCGGGGCGATTGGAAGAGGAGCGCCGTTTGTGTTACGTCGGAATGACGCGCGCCATGCAAAAGCTCTACATTACTTACGCTGAAATTCGCCGTTTATACGGTCAGGATAAATACCATAAGCCGTCACGCTTTATCCGTGAGCTGCCAGAACACTGCCTTGATGAAGTGCGTATGAAAGCGCAAGTGAGCCGACCAAGCAGTGCCGGGCGTTTTAGTCAAACAGCGGTCAAAGAGAACTTTAACGAGACGGGTTTTAGCTTGGGCGCACGCGTGAAACACCCTATTTTTGGTGAAGGAACCATCATTAATTTCGAAGGTAGTGGCCCGCAAAGTCGAGTGCAAGTCGCTTTTAACGGTGAAGGCATTAAATGGCTAGTGACTGCTTATGCCAAGCTAGAGAAAGTGTAAGATTTACGAGAAAAGAAAAACCCCGAGGGCTTACGCCCTGCGGGGTTATAGTCTTACTTGCAGCAATCCAGCTACGAAAGTGCTCCATGCATCAAATCCATGATAGTGGCTGAATTCCGTCAGCTTAATCCGTTCTTCGCCTTCCTAGCGGTGTCCTTGGGTGACTTCCTAGTCTGCTAACCATCCACGTTAGCGCGCTTCACTTGTTCCTTGAGCGGTGTCCTTTACATCATCCTGATGTTCAGTCCTTGCCTCGTCCAGAGGTGTCCATTGTCTTTCCTTAGTAGTAACCATCCTAGCTACTATTGCGTCCATTCAATGTCCAATTTGCTTTCCGTGCCGACTGTCATCCTGAGCAGCCGTCTCTTCATCCTGAAGATGACCAATCCGTGGTGCTTTCCTGTTCCGTGTCAGAATCCTTCCAACAAGGTTCATATTACCCGTCTCTAATTTATCGGCAATGCTTGAGAAACGCTTTTCTCGCAAATTATTTCATGATTTTTTTGTTTCTCATTTAAAATCAATGGCTTGTTGTTTTTAGTGCTGTTTTTTCTACTCAAAAAGCGATATTTGCTCACTCGTTTGTAAGAGATCTCGCACAAAGCGGATCGCGGATCGCTGCATCAATGGCTAAGGCTAAGCATGGCTTGCAGTAAAATAAGTCCACCGATGAGCGTAAAAATAACGCCACATACTCCATCAATATACACAGTGAGTGACTGTAAACGTTTTTGTAGGCGCGCGGTAGAGAGCATCCACGCTAAGATTGAGAACCAGATGAAGAAGATCCCCCAAAGAATCAATAAGGCGATGCTTTTTCCGGAGAAAGACATTCCTACGGGTACTAAGCTTGACATTAAGCTGATAAAAAAGACTAAGGCTTTCGGATTAAAAAGATTAGTGATAAAACCGCGAGAAAAGGCTTGGCGTTGATTATCGATCAAACGATGGCGCTCATTATTTAGGTCAACAGCTTGTGGTGATCGCCAGTGGCTATAGGTAGATTTGAGTGCGCCGAAACCTAAATAAAATAAATAACTCCCGCCCGCCAGTTGTACCACCGCAAACAAAGTTGGTTGCTGATGCACCAAATAGCTTATTCCTGTGAGGCTCAGCAGTGAGTGAATTAAAATGCCGCACGATAACCCAAGAGCAATAAAAACCCCGGTTTTTCGACCGTAACGGGTAGCATTTTGTACTACTAGGGCGACATCTGGCCCGGGGCTCAATAGCGCCATGAAATGTACGCCAGCTAAGGTGACCAATATAGAAAGTTCGTTCATGTATTCTCCTCATGTTTGACGGTGAGTATGCGTGGAGAAAACGTGCTTGCCTTGTAAATTACTGACAGTTTGGCTAGTAAAGTGTACGGTTGACGGCGGAAGGGGCGATGCCAAAAGTTGCTTTGAACGCCTTACTGAAATGGGCTTGATCATAAAAACCGACTTGATAGGCGACTTCAGTGCTAGAGGCTCCGGTTTTCAACAATTTCATCGCTTGCTCTAAACGTAAACGCAATAACCACGCATAAGGTGTGATGCCCGTTTGCGCCTTGAAATGGCGCTGAAACTGAGTGGGTGAAAGCTGGCAAAGCTGAGCGAGCTGTTCAAGGCGGATCGGTTGGTCGAGTTGACTGAGTGCCCACTCTTTCAGCGTGGCGAGGTTGCGCTGGCCAAGCGGTTTAACCTCCGGCAGTTTCAAGTGGCTATAGCGTTCAAGTAAAGGTGTGAACCCTTGGTAGGGTAAGCAATCTTTAGCGAGTTGACTAAGCTTATCCTGCTTCATGGTGTGATGAAGTTGCAGCAGTGAGCAAAAAAGTGGCGCGTCATCGACTATTAACTGATCAAAACCCAGCACTTGTTCGATCTGCTTGGCTTCTAAGGTTTGCTGTAGCCAAGTGGGTTCAATGGCAAACACTTGCACTTGGTAGCCAGAGCCATTGTGCGCTTGCCCATCGTGCAGTTCATCTGGCGACATCAGAACTACGCCGCCCCGTTGTACCTGATGCCAAGCGCCTTGGTGGTAGAAGCGCTGCGTTCCTTGAGTGATAAGGCCAATATGAATATCAAGATGGTAGTGGCGATCAAACGCAAACTGACGATAGTCTGCATCAATCAGACCGATCGCAGGATAGGCCGTTTGGCTGTAGCTCACTTTATCCATAGAGACCAAAATTTAGGGTTGAATAATACAAGCTTAGCCAGCCATGTCGCTACTGTCTTGTAAAAAATGATCACAGAACTCTGGCTGGTTTTGAGCGGTTTGGCATAAACGAAGCGTAGAAAACGGTTGGCGCGTGTTTATCTCGCCAACCGAGACTATATTACAGAGCGTTATTCTCCGATGGCGACACCTTCACGGCGTGGATCAGCAGCGCCTTCAAGACCTTGCTCTGTAATACGAATGGCGTGTAGCCCAGAATTGAGATCTCGGATCGCCACTTTCGCTCCCATACTTTCTAGCGCCGGTTTGAATTGTTCTGCTTGAGTCCCTTTTTCTAATTCCATTTCACCAAAACGATTTAACACATGCGGTTGGCTGATTGCAGCCTGAATATCCATACCCCACTGCAAATGAGCGATTAATGCTTGTGCTACATAACCAATGATGCGGCTACCCCCCGGAGAGCCAATGGCGAGATAGGGTTGGTTATTGTGTAGTACGACGGTCGGAGCCATTGAAGAGCGAGGGCGCTTACCTGGCTCAAGGCGATTAGCGATGGGACGACCATCACTGTGGGTAGCAAAGGAAAAATCGGTTAGCTCATTATTGAGTAAAAAGCCGCGCACAAAGAGGCGAGAGCCAAACGCGTTTTCGATTGAGGTCGTGTACGACACGACATTACCTTCACGATCGACAATATTAAAGTGGCTAGTGGACGGTAATTCAATCGATTGATCTGGGCTACGCAGTTGTGCGTTGTGCCAAGGTGGGTTACCTGCTTCAGCGCTGGTCAGCGCTTTGCCAGGTTGAATGAGTTGAGCTCGTTCAGCAAGATAGCTTTTATCTAATAAACCTTGCGTTGGGACGGGAACATAATCTTGATCCGCCATGTGCAAGCCACGATCGGCAAAGGCCAATCGAGAGGCATCGCCCAACACCTGCCAAGAGTTCACCTCTTTGGCTCCCCAGCCTTTTAAATCATATTGTTCGGTGATCGACAAAATTTGGCCCACAGTGAGTGCACCTGAACTGGGCAAGCCCATACCACACACTTGATAGCTTTGGTAAGGCGCACAAATCGGCTCACGCTGTTTGACTTGGTAAGTATCAAAATCTTGTTGGGCAAGTACACCGGGATTACCTGCTGCATTTTGTACGGTATGAATAATGTCTTTGGCTATATCACCTTGATAGAAGGCTTTTGCTCCATGTTTCGCGATAGCATTCAGCGTGGCGGCATATTCAGGGTTTTTCAGTAAGGTGCCCGTTTTCAGTGGGTCACCCTGCGCGTCGAAGAAATACGCTTTGGTGGCCGGAAAGCGGCTTAAGCGTTGTTTATCTTCCGCAATTAAGGTGGCAAGGCGAGGGCTGATTTCAAACCCTCTTTGCGCAAGTGCCACTACGGGCTCAATCAGGCGAGTCCATTCCAGCTTGCCGTATTGGCGATGGGTTTCCCACAGCAACTTAACGGTGCCGGGTGTGCCGACTGAGCGACCTCCCACAACAGCATCGTAAAATTGCAGTGGTTTTCCGGTGCTATCTAAAAAGAGATTTGGCGTGGCATTGAGTGGCGCGGTTTCTCGGCCATCAAAGGTAGTGAGTGCTTTTTTCTTGGCATCCCAGTAGACCAAAAATGAGCCGCCGCCGATACCTGAAGATTGGGGCTCAACCAGTCCGAGCATCAATTGTGTCGTTACCATGGCATCGATCGCATTACCCCCTTGGCGTAAAATATCAGCGCCGGCTTCGGTGGCCAAAGGATTGGCGGCTGTCACCATCCAGTGTTTGGCTTTAACCAACTGTTTTTGTTCAAAACCACTACTTTGTTCAGGTGCAAAAGCATCGGCTGCCTGATCAGAGGCAGCTTGCGCAGAAACAGCAAAAATCAAGGCTGGAAGAGTCAATCGTGTGTGAGTCAAGAGCATGCCCATCTCCATTGGGTTGTGATGAAGATGTTATGTTATCGTTTTACGGTTGTTATTTGCCAGTCAGTTGTGCTTGGAATGTTCGATTTATGCCACGATGTCTCAGGATTGGATAATAAGGCAATAGCACCTAATCGGTTTATGCCCGTTGAGCGCGTCGCGCGGTTCGCCTTGTTTTTAAACCATCAAAACTGAACAGCAACAATGCTGCCCAAATAAAGGCAAAAGTGATGGCTTTATCACTAGAGAAGGCTTCACCATACACCAAGACAGCGAGCAAAAACATCAAGCTTGGGCCGATGTATTGGAAGAAACCCAGCGTTGAAAGTTTTAAACGCGTTGCTGCTCCTGTGAAACAAAGCAAAGGCAAGGTCGTGATGACGCCAGCTGCGATCAGCAGTAGGTTGAGATTAAGAGGATTGATAGCCATATCTGAAGTGGGCGAGCTGGCGATAAATAACAGATAAATCAACGCTGCGGGCAACATCACCAAGGTTTCGATAAACAAACCTGTTTGTGCATCAACCGCCACTTTTTTACGCAGCAAGCCATACAAGCCAAAACTGGCAGCCAAAGCGATGGCGACCACAGGAATCGAACCAAACACAATCAACTGAATGGCCACGCCAATGGTGGCTAGCGCTACCGCGACCCACTGTAGTTTGCGTAATCGCTCGCCAAGAAAAAGCATACCGAGTACGACATTGAGCAGCGGGTTAATGTAATAGCCTAAACTGGCGTCTAACATATGATTAGCATTGATCGCCCAGATAAAAATTAACCAGTTCACCGCAACCAGACAAGCGGTGGTCATCAGATAGATCATCTTTGATTTATGAGTAATCACGCTGCGTACACTGCGCCAGTTGCGGCCAAAATGAAGCAATGCTGCTAACAAGAAAAACGACCACACTACGCGGTGAGTGAGGATCTCAAGTACAGGAACATTGTTGATCGTTTTAAAATAGATCGGTGCGATGCCCCACATGGTGTAAGCACCAATAGCCAGTAAAACGCCTTGTCTGGAGCGTTGTTCTTCTGTGGTCATGATGAATTCTCAAAGGAGTGAAGTGCTGAGCCAGCGAAACGATTCGACAGTATATACTGTTCCTCAAGTAAGTTGCAGCTTTGTTAATCGGCTGCCCACTCGAGATTTTGAGTGACGAATAATGGCCGAGAATCAAGCGATTCGCTTTACCGCTACATTTTGCGGTTTTATTCACCATCGAACCCCACTACAATAAGACGCTTTGCGGTATAGCGGTTGCTCTACCCCTTTTGTTCACCCTTGGAAATTTCATGACCGCAACGTTAATGGCTCAACAAACCGATCCTCAACCTGAGACACCGCACAGTATTTTACAGACAGTGTTTGGTTATCAGTCGTTTCGTGTCGGCCAGCAAGAGGTGATTGACGCTTCGTTAGCGGGGCAAGATAGCTTAGTTATCATGCCAACGGGTGGGGGAAAATCGCTCTGTTATCAGATCCCTGCGTTAGTCAAAGAGGGCATCACTTTAGTCATTTCGCCGCTCATTTCATTGATGAAAGACCAAGTGGATCAGCTTAAAGCCAACGGTGTCGCGGCTGAGTGTATTAATTCAAGTATGTCACGTGAGATGCTGATGTCGGTGTATAACCGAATGAACGCGGGGCAACTGAAGCTGATTTACGCGTCGCCTGAGCGCGTCTTAATGCCCGATTTCATCGAACGCTTGCAGCAGTTGCCATTGGCAATGATTGCCGTGGATGAAGCACACTGTATTTCTCAATGGGGGCACGATTTTCGCCCGGAGTATGCGGCGTTAGGCCAACTTAAACAGCATTTTTCACACGTGCCTTTTATGGCACTGACGGCAACGGCTGATGACGCCACGCGCGTGGATATTTTGCACCGTTTGCAGTTGCAAGAGCCGCATGTCTATCTGGGCAGCTTTGATCGTCCTAATATCCGCTATACCTTGGTCGAAAAGCACAAACCGGTTTCACAGGTGATCCGCTATCTTGATACGCAAAGATGGCATTGCGGCATCATTTACTGTGGCAGTCGCAAAAAAAGTCGAAATGCTGACAGAAAAACTGTGCAACAACCATTTACGAGCGGCCAGTTACCATGCTGGTATGGACGCCGATGAGCGCGCTTATGTGCAAGAAGCATTTCAGCGTGATGACATTCAGATAGTGGTTGCTACCGTCGCATTTGGAATGGGGATTAATAAACCCAACGTGCGTTTTGTGGTGCATTTTGATATTCCGCGCAACATTGAATCTTACTATCAAGAGACCGGGCGCGCAGGGCGAGACGGTTTGCCAGCCGAAGCGATGATGCTCTATGATCCGGCCGACATCAGTTGGCTGCGTCGAATGTTAGATGAGAAGCCGGAAGGGCCACAAAAGCAGGTGGAAAGCCATAAGTTGGGCGCGATGAGCGCTTTTGCTGAAGCACAAACTTGTCGCCGCCAAGTGTTGCTCAATTATTTTGGTGAATATCGAGACAAACCTTGCGGCAACTGCGATATCTGCCTTGATCCCCCCAAGCATTTCGATGCCACGCAAGAGGCGCAAAAAGCATTATCGTGCGTTTATCGCGTCAACCAAAGTTTCGGTATGGGTTATGTGGTGGAAGTGATGCGCGGTATGCAAAATATCCGTATTCGTGAAAATGGCCACGACAAGCTCACTACTTACGGCATTGGTCGCGATCATAGCCATGATTATTGGGTGAGTATTTTCCGTCAGTTGATCCATAAAGGGTTGTTGCAGCAAAACATTACTCGCAATTCGACCTTGCAGTTGACGGAAGAGGCGCGACCGCTGCTGCGTGGAGAAATGCCATTAGAGTTAGCTATTCCACGCTTAGACACGGCCGCTCGCGCGGCGAAATCAGATAAGTTATCCAACAAAAACTACGACAAACCACTGTTTGCCAAATTGCGTAAATTGCGTAAATCGATTGCTGATGAAGATGGCCTGCCGCCTTACGTGGTCTTTAGTGATGCGACCCTAATTGATATGGCGGAAATATTGCCCACTTCGTACGGAGAAATGTTGGCCGTTAACGGTGTTGGGCAGCGCAAGCTTGAAAAATACGCCGACCCATTTTTAGACCTGATTCAGGAGCACTTAACCCACCATGGCTGAGTTCGGTTTAGCACACAATTTACAAGATGAAGGGCGACTCGTCTTGAGTACAGCGCGTTTTGATGTCGATACTTTTCCTGCACTAGGCGAACGTTTGGTCAAGCAGCTTTCGGCTACAGTGATAGAAAAACAGTGGGATGCGGACATTCACTCATGGTTGATTGATTTTGAAGGTTGCTTACTTTTTCTCAAAGCCGAGCATTACAGCGAGTCGGTTTGGCTTGAAGCACTTGCCATCAAAGAGAGCCAAGAAGAGCTGGCGTTTCTCGCGCAATTATTAGCGCGAGGTTTCTAAGCGTGTAGATCAACTCTGCATATCCGCCTTTTGTTCCTTCATTATTCAGCCGGGCTTGCGGCTATTTTTTGGTGATTTTATCTAAATAACCCATCGCAAAGGCCGACAAGACAAAGGTAATGTGCAGCAGTAAGTACCACTTAATTTTTTCACTGTCGATATTTTCAGTGTTCATGAAGACTTTCAGCAAATGAATTGAGGAGATGGCGACAATCGATGCCGAAACCTTATTTTTCAACGATCCTGTATCTAATTTTCCTAGCCAGCCGAGCTTATCATCCTCTGCGGCGATATTAATTTTAGAGACAAAATTCTCATAGCCTGAAAACATCACCATCACAATCAACCCACCAACCAATGAAATATCAATCAAAGAAAGCGTTACTAAAATCAGGCTGACTTCATCGGTGCTCAAGATGTTAGGTAACAGATGAAAGACCTCTTGGAAAAACTTAATGCCTAATGCCTAATGCCAGTAGTACTAAACTTAATCCCAAATAGATAGGCGCCATAATCCAGCGTGCTGAATAGAGTAGTTTTTCGACGATATTTTCCATAATCATTCCGTTTATGATCTCCACGAGGTATGGGGAATAAGGGCG
>AEZC01000146.1 GCA_000257205.1 Vibrio ordalii ATCC 33509
GGAGTCACGACCACTTTTTCACCTTATCATCCACAACAGATTGCAGCTTTAAAATCACTCGCTATTAATATACTACAACGTTATCCTGATGTTTCACCAACTAATATCATAGGCCATAGTGATGTATCACCAGGTAGAAAAAGCGATCCGGGAGCTCTCTTTCCTTGGAAAGAACTCTATTTATCAGGGATTGGTGCTTGGTATGATGAAGAAACTAAAACTAAGTATTGCAAGAAATTTCAAACAAATCTTCCAAACAAAAATGACATTTTAGAAAAACTAAAAACTTATGGTTATGGCACAACCAAAACTGAGGATGCTCAAGTGTATCAACAATTGATTCGAGCATTTCAGTTACACTTCCGCCCTGAGAATTACTCAGGAAAAGTAGATATAGAAACCGTGGCAATTCTTTACTCTCTTGTTGATAAATACAAATCCTCCCCTCGTTCAACTTGAAGTTGCAGGTTTCAATATCTGAAAATTACCCGTAATTCTGGATATAAGTATGCCAGCAACTTCTGGTAGAGTTACATTGAAAAAATTTTTGATAGCAGAGGTGAATGTTTCTTTCGAGGATAAATAAACATTGTTCCTCACATGCACATTCATTATTTTACAAAGCCGCTCTATTGGATTTAAGTTGGGGCTATATGGCTGCCGGTAATGAAGCTCGGAGAACCGCAGGTTCAGGTCTTGCCTCTTGCTATCTATTATTTTTTGCATTTCAACACTAGCAAACTATACAGCTCATCATAAATAGCATGCCTAATACTCACGAAATTAATTCCCTCCCCTTCAAGGGGAGGGTTAGGGTGGGGTGAACACCCCGTCATAAGCTTCTACTCGAAAGCATAATGAGCGTGTTTGAGTTGTTTATATAACTTCTGCCAAGTGCTTTGGCAGAGGAAAACTGACCAATTTT
Organism: Vibrio ordalii ATCC 33509; assembly: GCA_000257205.1. GTDB lineage: Bacteria > Pseudomonadota > Gammaproteobacteria > Enterobacterales > Vibrionaceae > Vibrio > Vibrio ordalii. The sequence goes on from AEZC01000146.1 coordinate 926, forward strand.
GTTGTAAATGAGCAGGTTTGATTGGAAGCGATCATACTATACCCTTCCTACTTGAAGCTGCAGCGGTGTTGGCTACGTTCGTTCACCCCAATCACATAGTTTGCCTATGCTCATGGGGACTCACTCACTTGCCACCTACCTGCAACTCCAAGTTGTTTGGGTATATATTAATTATCTTCCGATGCCTGTCGGCCCCTAGTCTTCACGATAACGTGTTTATTTCTCTCTGATATTCCTCTTTATGGCTACCTCTTTAGGGTAGTTTGAGTTTGTAATTGATTTACATCAGTAATTCATTTTCTTTCATAATTAAAAATCTCGCTCAATGAAACGTTACCATAATTAGGAACCCATATGAGCAGGATGAAGCTGGTTGTCATCGGTAATGGCATGGTTGGCCATCGCTATATCGAAGATTTGGTCGAAAAAATGGAGGCATCGGCTGTTGATGTCACGGTTTTTTGTGAGGAACCGCGTGTTGCCTACGATCGCGTCCATCTTTCTTCCTACTTTTCACACCATACTGCTGAAGAGCTTTCGCTTGTTAAGCCGGGTTTCTATCAAAAACATTCGATTAATGTCTTGATGGGCGAGCGAGCGATTAACATTAACCGCGAAAAGCGCGTGGTCTATTCAAATACTGGCCGTGAAGTGAGCTATGACAAATTAGTCTTGGCGACGGGATCTTATCCTTTTGTACCGCCGATCAAAGGCAATGAAAGTAAAGACTGCTTTGTCTACCGCACCATTGAAGATCTAAAGGCTATCGAAACGTGCGCGAAAAAGAGCAAAAGCGGCGTAGTGATAGGCGGTGGTTTACTTGGCCTTGAAGCGGCTGGCGCGCTGAAAGCGTTGGGCGTACAAACCCATGTGATTGAGTTTGCTCCGGTATTAATGGCTGAGCAACTTGACTTGCAAGGCGGTTTACAACTGCGTAATAAAATTGAGCGGATGGGGGTGCAAGTTCACACTAGCAAAAATACGCTAGAGATTGTTGCTCAAGGCGAGACCGCTCGTAATACCATGAAATTTGCCGACGGTTCGGATTTGGAAGTTGACTTCATCGTATTTTCCGCAGGGATACGTCCTCAGGACAAATTAGCTCGTGAAATGGGCTTAGACATCGCGCCGCGTGGTGGCGTTGCCATTAACGATCACTGCCAAACATCCGATCCTGATATTTACGCGATTGGCGAATGTGCTTCTTGGAATCAAACCTTCTTCGGTCTGGTTGCTCCTGGCTACAAAATGGCAACGGTTGCGGTTGATCATCTTGTGGGTAATGAGAGCCAATTTAGTGGTGCAGACATGAGCGCCAAGCTCAAACTGCTGGGTGTGAAGGTGGGATCGATTGGTGATGCCAATGGACGAACGCCCGGTTGTAAAAGCTACGTCTATCAAAATGAAGAAGATGAAGTTTATAAGCGCATTATCGTTTCTGAAGACGGTAAAAAATTGCTTGGTGCAGTTTTAGTTGGCGACACGTCAGATTACGGCGATTTACTGCAACTCAAACTCAATGATATTGAGCTACCCAAACACCCAGACACCTTGATTCTACCCGCGCATGCTGGCGCTGAAAAACCCGCATTAGGCGCGGATGCACTACCTGATACTGCGGTGATCTGTTCTTGTTTTGATGTGACTAAAGCGAAAATTGCCCAAGCCGTGGCCGATGGTCATCATACGCTCGGCGCGATTAAAGCCGTGACAGGGGCAGGAACCGGTTGTGGTGGTTGCGTGCCTTTAGTGACGTCGGTTCTGAATGCTGAACTGGCTAAATCGGGTGTGGAAGTCAAAAACGATATTTGTGAGCACTTTGCGTATTCACGCCAAGAGCTGTTCCATTTGATCCGCATTAACGGTATCAAACGTTTTGATGAGATGTTGGCAAAACATGGACGCGGTTATGGGTGCGAAGTCTGTAAGCCAACAATTGGTTCAATTCTGGCCTCGTGTTGGGGGGATCATGTGCTCTCGCCATCGCTGGTCAGTTTGCAAGACACCAATGATAACTTCTTGGGCAACATGCAAAAAGACGGTACTTATTCGGTGATCCCACGCATGGCAGGTGGTGAAGTCACACCACAAGCGCTTGCGGTGCTAGCGAATGTCGCTCAAGAATACAAACTTTACACCAAAGTGACGGGCGCGCAGCGCATTGGTCTGTTTGGTGCTCAAAAAGACGATTTACCTGAGATTTGGCGCAAACTGATTGATGCTGGATACGAGACAGGCCAAGCCTATGCCAAAGCTCTGCGCATGGCAAAAACATGTGTCGGTAGTACGTGGTGTCGTTTTGGTGTGCAAGACAGCGTCGGTTTGGGTGTGCTGATTGAAAACCGCTACAAAGGTATCCGTACACCACACAAGATGAAGTTTGGTGTCTCAGGCTGTACCCGCGAATGTGCCGAAGCGCAAGGGAAAGATTTAGGCCTGATCGCGACCGATGCGGGTTGGAATATGTATGTCTGCGGTAATGGTGGTATGAAGCCTCGACATGCGGATCTGCTGGCCTCTGATTTAGATGAAGCAACACTACTGAAATACATCGACCGTTTCATGATGTTCTACATTCGCACAGCCGATAAATTACAACGCACCTCAGTGTGGCTAGACAACCTAGAAGGTGGTGTTGATTACCTGCGTGAAGTGATTGTGGACGATAAGTTGGGCATTAACGATCAACTCGAAGCGGATGTGGCGAAGCTTATTGCTGATTATCGCTGTGAATGGACAGAAACGCTTAATCATCCTGAGCAATTAACTCGTTTTACTCACTTCATTAATTCTGATTTACGCGATGAGAACGTCGTGTTCGTCAGCGCTCGTGAGCAGCACCGTCCTGCGACTTATGGCGAAAAACACCCAGCAGCGAAAGGCGATATATTCCACATTGCGCTTGCTGATTCGGCAATTTCTACCCCTGTTTTGGAGAAATAACTATGGCCAATAACACAGTATTTCAAGCCATCTGTGACATTAATGACATTGTTCCCGGAACGGGTGTGTGTGCACTGGTGAACGGTGAGCAAGTGGCTCTCTTCCGTCCGACTGAGGCGCAAGAAGTGATGGCGATAAGCAATATGGATCCCTTTGCTCGAGCCAATGTGTTGTCACGCGGTTTTATTTGCCAACATCAAGAGCAGTTCTGGGTAGCAAGCCCGCTTAAAAAGCAGCGTTTCAATCTCATAACAGGCCAATGTATGGAAGATGAACGCTTTAGCGTGAAAGCTTATGCCGCGCGAGTCACCGACGGTGTGGTCGAAGTCGCGGCTTAACAGCCGCTTTTGAGACGATGAGATTCAATAGCAAAAAGGTTCCTTGTTCATCGAGTTCTCTTGGTGATGCATCGATGGCTGGGAGCCTTTATCTATTCAATTTCCTTTTTTAATTTTAACTTTGGTGACAATAAGGACCATTATGTCTTATGTAAAACCTGCCGATTTTGTGCAAACAATGATTGACGCTGGCGAAAGCAAAATCTTCATGTCAACGCGCGATACCCTAATTCGCGGCATTATGGCGGGGGCGATTCTTGCTATCGCTGTCGCTGTGGCCATTACTGCGGCTGTGCAAACCGGAGTGCCTATTGTTGGCGCTCTGGTCTTCCCTGTGGGGTTTTGTATTTTGAACCTAATGGGCTTTGATTTATTAACGGGTGTTTTTGCTTTAGCACCTTTAGCTTTGTTTGAAAAACGCGCCGGAGTAACCAAAGCGGGCGTTCTACGGAATTGGGGCTTGGTTGGGCTGGGTAACTTAATCGGTGCCGTTGCCGTCGCCTTTTTAGTGGCGCTAACCTTCACCATGAGTTTCAGTATCGAGCCGAGCGCGGTTGGGCAAGCGTTTATCAAAGCGTCTACTGCTCGCACACTTGGCTTTGCCGAACACGGTATTAATGGCTGGATCACCGTGTTTGTGAAAGGCATCTTGTGTAACTGGATGGTGTGCCTAGGTGTTGTCGGTGCTATGACATCAACTACTGTGAGCGGCAAAGTGGTTGCAATGTGGTTACCTATTTTTATCTTCTTCGGTTTGGTTTTTGAACACGCCGTAGTGAACATGTATCTGTTCCCACTTGGCATGATGTTGGGCGCTAAATTCACCATCGTCGATTGGTTGGTGTGGAACCAAATTCCGGCCACATTGGGTAACTTAGTGGGCGGCTTGTTATTTACCGGGTTAAGCCTTTACATGACTCACGGTAAAACCTTGCCACAACGCAACCTTGGCTAACCATTGTTAAGTGAGGTTTAACCTCGCTTAATGACGATATCCTTTTGTCGATAAGGTAGAGAGTAATCATGGTAAGCAGTGTAACGAGTCGCGGTTTTGTCTCTTTAGTAGGCGCAGGGCCAGGCGATCCCGATCTACTGACGGTTAAGGGGCTACGGGTGATCAGCCAAGCGCAAGTGGTGGTGTATGATCGTTTAGTTTCGCAAGCGATTTTAGATCTGGCGCCAAGCAGCGCGGAGATGATCTACGTTGGCAAACAGTTGGATTTTCATTGTGTGCCGCAAGATCAGATCAACCAAATTCTGGTCGATAAAGCCAAACAAGGTAAAAAAGTTGTCCGTTTGAAAGGCGGTGATTCCTTTATTTTTGGCCGAGGCGGTGAAGAGCTCGAAACGCTGGCTGAACATCATATCGCTTATGAAGTGGTTCCGGGGATCACGGCGGCGGCAGGCTGCACGGCTTACGCGGGGATTCCGCTGACGCACCGTGATCACGCGCAAAGTGTGCAGTTCATTACGGGCCACTTACAAAAAGAAGGTAAAGCGATCAATTGGCGATGTTTAGCGCAAGACAACCAAACTTTGGTTTTTTATATGGGGTTAAAACAGTGCCCGAACATCACACGAAACTTGTTGGATGCTGGCCTGAGCGCAGAAACGCCTTGCGCGATTATTGAACGCGGCACTACAGATAAACAGAGAGTATTGACGGGCTCGCTTGACGATTTACCCCTTTTAGCGCAACAAGCACAAAGCCCAGCCTTGATTGTGGTCGGCAGTGTGACTCGCTTGCACGACAAATTGAAGTGGTTTGGCGTATACTAAGCGCAATTTGTAAAGCAGCGGCGAACAAGCCGCTGCTTTCGTTTCTATTTGAGAAGAGAGCTCATGGAAAAAGTTGCCATTCTTGTCGACGTTCAAAACGTCTATTACACCTGTAAAGAGAAGTACCGCCAGCATTTTGATTACAACCAATTTTGGTATGTAGCCACTCAAGGGCGAGAGGTGATCAAAGCCAATGCCTATGCGATTGCTAGCCAAGATCCTAAGCAGCGCCAGTTCCACCATATTTTGCGCGGTATTGGTTTTGAGGTTCAGCTTAAGCCCTTCATTCAGCGTCGTGATGGCAGTGCAAAAGGGGATTGGGATGTCGGTATTACTCTCGATGCGATTGAGCTGGCAGAGCAAGCTGATGTGATTGTTCTGGTATCAGGAGATGGTGATTTCGAGCTATTGGTCGAACGGATTAAACAGCGTTTTAACAAAAAAGTAGAAGTGTACGGAGTACCAAGACTGACGGCTCAAAGCCTTATTGATGTCGCCAGCCAGTTTGTTCCAATCGAGCAAGACTTACTGTTGTAGCTCACCTTCAGCAGGCACAATCTCACTATGTTGAGTATCTACCGTGCTGGTTGAAGCGGCTTGCTCAGCGTCTAATTTTTCACGTTCAGCTTTGGAAATATAACGAGGCTTATTGCTGCCGTGCAGCTTGGCATGCTTCTTTTTAAGATGCTTTTGCAGTGTTTGGTTAATTTTCTTTTTGCGGTTCATCGTCGTCTGCTCTTTGACACAAAGTCTTGGGTACATGAGGAACAAGGTGGCGCAGGATACTTGTTTTTATCTGCGATCTCAATGGAAGTTATTGGCAATGGAAAAAATGCATAGCGATCTTTTAACGGGAGAGCTGCTCAGTGAGTTTCGTACCGTAGAGGCGATGGTGAACATTTATTGTCAGCGCCATCATCGCTGTCAATCTGGCCTCTGTACGTGTTGCAAAACCTTGTTGGAATATGCGCAAGTACGCTTAGATCGCTGTCCTTATGGCCAACATAAACCCACCTGCAACCGTTGCCCAATTCATTGCTATAAGCCTGAGCCGAAAGAACAAATGAGATTGGTGATGCGTTACGCAGGGCCAAGAATGTTGCTTTCTCACCCTATATTGGCGATCCGCCATCAACGATTGAACCGTGCGCCTTGCGATAAAATATGATCCGCTTTGCTGCGACTTATTTTCCCGCCACCCACTGGCGTTTGGTTTTGAGGCTTGAAGCCAACATATAAATACAAGTCGCCAGTAAAGCAATAAAGAGATAGCCCATTAAGCCTTGCGATCTTTGCATAAACCAATCAGCGATCATTGGGCCAACCACAGAGCCGATACTGTAGCTAAACAGCATAACTTGTGTCGCTGAGACAATGTAATTGGCATCGAGCTTATCACAACCTAAGTTGATGGCGATTGGGTACAGGGCAAACGTCGCCATACCTAAGAAAAACAAGCTGGCAGCTAATATCATCATCGTTGAATCGAACAAGGTCATGGTAATCGCCGCAGATCCAATCAAGCAAAACAGTGCCATTAATAGTGTTCGGCCCAAAAACTTTGATAGCCAAGGCACCATAGGTTGCACCGCCATGCCACCCAAAACTACAAGCGCCATTAAGCTGCCAATATCGGTATGGCTGATACCGCGTTGTTCCAATTCAACAGGCATTAGACCGTAGATAGCCCCCAAAGTGAGTCCTGAAACTCCGCAACCGAGCAAGGCGGCATGGTTTAGTTTGAGTACCTGTTTCAGTGATAGGCTGACGGCATGCTGAGTTGACGGTTGGTCAGATTCGCCATAAATCAGCACCAAACTGGCGATTAATAGCAAGGTAATGATGGCAATGAAAGGCACGCCGCCTGATACGCCTAAATAACCAATCCCTAATTGGCCCAATGCCGTACCGCCGTAAAGCGCCGCCATATAGATACCAAGGCGTTTTGCTCGGCCTTTTTCATCACCGTGTAATAGCCAAGACTCGACGACAACAAAAACACCCGCCACCGCAATACCAGCAACAAAACGTGCCACTAACCAAGCACTGGCATAGTGCAGAGCAGGTAAGGCAAAAATGGTTAACATGAGTAGCGCTAAGCACCATACAAAAGCGTTTCGGTGGCCAACTCGGTTGACAACAGGTTCAACGACTAATGCGCCGATCAATAAGCCAGCGTAAAAGGCACTGGCAAGCCAGCTTGCCAATGAACTATCAAGCCCGTAATGCGGCAACATCAATGGGATCAGGCTCATTAAATAGCCTGAGGCAATCGCATAAAGCGATAGCGCAATGACCGGAACGGAAATGCGAGGGGACGACGCGTTCACAGTGATGTTGTCCATTGACTTTGCCTCAAAACCAGAATTGATGGGAGATTTTGCGGCGAATATGGAGCTGATATTGAGAAAGATAAAACGAAAAATTATGTTCTTAACGATTAATTTTATTAATCGAAAATAAAGCCAGAGCAATGAGCAGCAAAGTTGGCATAAATCGATAAATAATGCCAACTTTATTATTGGTTATAATGAGTTACTCTTTCAGTATCGCTAGACTTAACGTCGGAGTAAAAGTGCGTATACTGACTGACATCAAAAAGACCTTTTGAGTCTCATTTCTCTTTCATACGATGAGTTTTTAATTTTAGGTCTTTGGATTGCATTAGAAAATACAACAAGAACAGGTTAACAATGACAAAATTCTATGCCGAAATTACAGGTTGGGGTAAATGCCTACCACCTGCAACGCTCTCAAACCATGACCTTAGCACCTTTATTGAAACTTCCGATGAGTGGATTAAAACTCGCACCGGGATTGAACAGCGCCGCATTAGCCATGTCAATACCTCGGATTTAGCTACGGTGGCTGCCCAACACGCCATCGCTTGCGCTGGGATTGATGCAACTGAGATTGATCTCATCATCGCAACCTGTTCGCCAGATTCTCTTATCCCAAATATTGCCTCGAAAGTGCAGCAGAACCTTGGGATTAAAAATGCCGCCGCTTTTGACTTAAATGCAGCCTGTACCGGTTTTGTTTATGGATTAGAAACTGCGACACGTTTAATGCAATCAAGCCATTACCGCCATGCGTTAGTGGTGGGTGCTGAGCGTCTCTCTTTTTACATTGATTGGACCAAACGTGATACCGCTGTGTTGTTTGGTGACGGTGCTGGCGCTGTTGTCTTGAGTAAAACCGATAAAGTAGTGGGTTTGCAAGATGCACAAATCGGTTGTGATGCAGAAGGGCGTGATATTTTGGCAGTGCCTAGATTTGGCTCATCGATGGATCGTTTTGCCGCTGACAATGGGTATTGGGATTTTGATTTTGTTGGGAAAGAGATTTTTAAACGTGCGGTTCGAGGCATGGGCGCAGCGGCGCAAACTGTGTTGGCGCGCTCTGGTCTTTCAACCGAGCAAGTTGATGTGGTGATCCCGCATCAAGCGAATATTCGTATCATTCAAACCTTGTGTGACTTATCAGGTATTAGCCAAGATAAAGCATTCGTTAACATTCAACACTATGGTAATACGTCTGCCGCGACCGTACCTATTGCATTGTGTGAAGCGGTAGAACAAGGGAAAATCAAACCGAATGATAACCTGCTGGTGGCCGCTTTCGGGGCGGGCTTAACTTGGGGGGCTGGGCACATCAAATGGGGCGAGCGTGTTACCGCGATTAGCCGTAGCCAAGCGCAGTTACCAGAGTGTCAGTCCAGTGCGTTAGAATTATTGGCCAATGCAATTGAGCACTGCCAGCAGCGCCCGCTATCTAAATAACGCTTAGAAAACGAATGTTCACACAGTACAAGCAGTATGAGAACAGGCCACAATGTGGCCTGTTTTACTCTCAATGCTAGGTGTGTAAACTAGGCAATCGCCATGGCGAGCAGGCTAATTGGATGAATGGTTTCTAACGCGGTATTTTCTTCAATTTGCCATTTACAGGTTTCACAATCGGTAATCGCATAGTCAGCTTGCGATGTTTTGATTGCATCAAACAGGTGCGCGCCAATTTTCATTGAAACGTCATAGTTCTCTTCTTTAAAACCGTAGGTTCCCGCTAAGCCGCAGCATTCGCTGTCTAAGACCACTAACTCCAATCCCGGGATCATTTTTAATAATTCAATGGTAAAAATGACATTACCGCTGCGTTCAAGGTGGCAAGGGGTGTGGTAAACCACTTTCAAGTTAACGGGTTTCATTTTAGGCGCATTACCGCTCATGAACTCTTTGAGTAGAAAGCGTGTGACGTACTCGATTTGTTTGACCACCTTACTATTATCAACCCCTAAAACATGAGGGTATTCTTGTTGTAAGGTAAACGAACACGTTGATGAGGTGGAGAGGAGCGTCGTTTGACGATCAACTACCGCGGCTTCGATATTTTTCACATTCAATAGCGCATTTTTACGTGCTTTATCGTGAAAACCATTGGCAATCAGCGGTACACCACAGCATTTCTCGTTATCCAGTAACCGCACGCCGATATTCATCGCATTCATCACAGAGACAAAATCTTTACCTAACTGTGGGTGGTTATAGTTAACGTAGCAGCCGTGGAAATAGGTCACTTGCCGGTTATACAGGGGTTGGCGTGTGCAGTTCTGCTTAAACCAACGACGAAACGTGCCGTGTGAGTATTTGGGAAGTGATTTATGATCGTGCACACCAATGGTCTTGTGCATCAGTTTTTTTACCATCGGCATAGCCGTAGCAGCGTTCACAATCGGTGCAAATGGTGTGGCGATCGTGCCAAAAAGATCGGTATGGCTCAGCACGTAATCACGCACCAGCTTTGGACTCAGTGTTTTTTTGCCATGTTTGCCACGCGCCACAGCAATGATATCGCCAATTTTTACTCCGGAAGGACAGGCGGTTTCACACCGTTTGCAGTTGGTGCAGAGCTTGAGTAGGTCGTCATAATACTCTGCGCTTTTAATCCTCAAGCGTTCGCCATCCGGCCCGCACTGTTTTGGCCCCGGGTAGAGTGGGTTTGCTTTAGCAACCGGGCAATAAACGGTGCAAACAGTGCATTTGATGCATTGATCAAAAGAGGTATTTTGGGGTGCGGCTTCAACAAAAGAGGTGCTCATGCTAATACCTCCTGAATGGCTGGTCGAGATTGAGTTTGAGCCATAATTTGAGAGGTAGCGTGGTAAGCGCTGGCAATAGCAACGCCTCCACCGCTGCCTTCAAAGACAGGATCATAACCCGCGAGCATCGAACCACAGCAGTATAAATTGGTAATGATATTACCTTGATGAGTTGGGTTAAGTGACGTGTTGGTCAGCACACCAAAGGTCATGAAAGGGTGAGAGTTTTCTGAGAAAAAGGCATGGTTTCGCCATAGAGCGCGATCATGACAGCTCTCCGTCTCTAATTGGAACACGGGTTCGCTAATACCGTGATGAGAAGCCTGTAAACCTTGGCTGAAATAGCTCCCTGTAGCCATCACGAAATGGTCAGCTTGAATCGGCATATCATTGAGATTTTGAGTATGAATGGCGGTCAAACGGTTACCATCAAATTCACCACTGATGACTTTATCGCCTTTTAAATGAGTACCACCCATGGTTAAAAAAGCTCGGCTGAGTGTCTCTTCAATGCGGATGCCCATTAATGATGGCGGCATGGTCGGGACTTCATGCAACTGCAAGTTGGTTTCCAATTTAAGTTTGTTCAGTAAGGTTAACCCATCACCATTGCCCATGATGGCAGGTAGGATCACTAGATCTTGCACAGTGGCATGACGGATCAGTTGATCACAAAAACTGCGCCATGCATGTGGTTGTTTGAGCAAACGAGCAATATCGATGGATCGCAGTTCGTTGGGGTTATGGCGAAGTGCTTCGAAACCCGGAATCGTGATATTGATGATCTCACTTGGGATAG
>AEZC01000147.1 GCA_000257205.1 Vibrio ordalii ATCC 33509
TGCCAGAGGGGGCTTCCTTGGAACTTCTCATACTAAAACGCCCCGTGGGATCATGGGGCGCATACTTAGGATCAGCGAGAACATATTGTTTAGTATCGACATGCTGCAATGAAACAGCATTATAAGGAGAATTATTCACACGAAAACTTTTCGTGGGTGTTTTCTCATCTGCATATACAAAAGCAGTAACAGGAAAGTGATCTGAATAGTCATAAGCATAATAATTTTCTATAGTTCCAGATAAAGTAATTCGAGGTGACTCCACATCGAGTACTTGATTGTGCCAATAGGGTGGCTGTAGGTGATCTTTATCTACTAAAATATAATCAAGTAGTTGTCCGTTTAGGTCTGGAAAACTTTTAGATGCTAATGTATTTATATTTGGATCCCAAGAAAAATCTGCTCCTGCATAGCTATCCGGTTCTGAAACATTAAGCAATTCAATCATTCTTTTAAATTCTAGCGATCCTTTATTAACATTTAGATCACCTGTAATTACAACCATTTCGTTACTTGGTATTTTTTTATCAATAATATAGTTTCTTATTTCAGTGAATTGCTGATTTCTTATCTCTTCAGGTGTAAGTCCTGATATAGAACATGAATTGTCATCAGCTTGGGTATGTGTTGCGATAATATTAAATACAACATTATCTTTTCTTATCTTTGCGTGAATGAATCCTTTCTGCGACATGGCATCAGCCCCACATCCACTACTAAAAATATAT
>AEZC01000148.1 GCA_000257205.1 Vibrio ordalii ATCC 33509
ATAGATGATTCATAAATTTGTGCTCAATCTGTACTGAAGGTATTTTACCGTCTACTAACCTAAATAAGCAATCCATTCACCGTCAAACACATCAATTTGTTTGCTTTATGGTTTTCTCTTGATACGTTAATGACAGTGGATGTGTCAAAAAAATTTATTCACAAACACAATTGTGTGATTTAAATCTCATAATTCTACTGAGATATGTCTATTGATGTGATGCATGCCCAGACTTATTTTGTATCGTTAACTATGATAGTAACCATATTAAGCAAGCTAATACTAAACTACTAAAAGCTTGTTACTAACTTACTCTTTTTATTCGCAAAAATACGCTGCTATCTGGTGATCACTATTAATCGGGGAACTTGATTAAGGATCAATGGATATGATTGAGCATGCATTTTTCAATTACGTTATTAAATTTGGCGCGTTCCAAAAGCGTTCAATGTTTGGCGGTGTTGGGCTTTTCCAAAAAGAAGCGATGTATTCACTGATTAGTGAAGAGTCTGTTTTTATTCGTGGTGGTGAAGAGCTCGATGATGTACTGACAAAATTAGGCTGCGAAAAATACAAACACGTTAAAAAGCAGACCACAGCGACGGTTAATTATTATGATATAACAGAGCTTTTTGTGAGTAATCATGAGAGCCTAGATACCATAATTGAACGTTCCATCCGCTATTCTGTTGAGCAACGTAGCTTTCAAAAATCTTCTGCAAGTCGTCGACTACGTGATTTACCCAACATGCAGTTAACGTTAGAGCGTATGGTTAAAAAAGCGGGCATCAATGATGTGGAAACATTCATGCGCTTAGGTGCTCCTACGATATTTTCTAAAGTGAGAAAAACGTACGGCAGTGACGTCGATGTAAAGCTACTGTGGAAGTTTGCTGGCGCGATCGAAGGCATTCATTGGAAATTGCTGCAAGAGCCTCGCAAGCGTCAATTATTAGAAAGCTGTTCATTACGCTGACAGTTTGGAACAGTTATCAAATAAAAAGCCGAGTCTTACGTCTCGGCTTTTTATTGTATTTAGCTTACACCTAGAACTTAAAACGAGTCGTAAACATCAGTTGATCGCCGTAAGCATCATTGATGCGAGCCTCGGCACCGAGAGAGAAAAGTTCTGTAGAATGAAAACGGGCATAAACAGACGCAATCCAGTCATCATTGTCATCGATAGAAACAAAGCCACCTTTGCCACCAACTTCTAACTGTGGTCCAAGCCATTGACGTACGCCAAGGTTTAATTCCATTCCTGTATCGGCGCTTTTATTATCGCGGGTATCTACGACGCGTAATAGCATTTCACCCGTGAAGTCAGCCCAGTTGTTAATAGGAGCATGAAAGCCAAAACCTGCGGCTGCGTCAAAATCACCTTCAAACTCAGAGTCTATACGACCAATGACATGTGCATTTGGGTGAATTGATTTGCTCATCGCAGCACCAAAGGTGACTGGACTTGCTCCAATACGAGCTTCGATATAGTCATAACTAAAATTGCTCATGACGGATGGGCTATTTCGGTCTATTTCTGCCAGTGTTTGGCCTGAGGTTAGCAGCAAAGCGGCTGCAATGATTGTTTTACGCATAGTCACTATAAACCTATATTTTTAGTTCATTTCCATGGTCAGTCGCGGAATACCCACGGTGACATTAAAGAATTTAGACATCTTAGTGCATAGATTGACATTGTCGCCATTAAAAAGTGTCATTCTTTTGTTGTCTTCGCAAAAAATAAGCAAAGAGAGTGCCATTTCTTCGTTAGGATATTTTATTCACCAAAACTGATGCGGTTTTGTGCGATCGCATTGAAGATTTTCTCGGCATCCAAGACTCTGGCCCAAGGCATTAAATCCGATTCATTTTCAATCATATATTGTGTTAATTGATCTTTGATAACATCGCGGAGTTTGTTCCCATCCCAAGGTTTGGCTACATAAAAATGTAGGCTGGCATTATTCACCGCTTCTACCGTGTCTTCTAGCCCTGCTTGGCCTGTTAGTAGCACTTTGCGTGTATGTTGCGTCTCTTCATTGCGGCTTAATTCAATTAAGAAACTAATACCTGTTTGTTCGGGCATAATGTGATCGCACAAAATTAAAGCCAGCTTGATATTTTGAGCTTGGTGATCGGCAATCACTTCTTTTGCCTCTGCAACAGATTCTGCGGCTTCTAAGATAAAAAACTCTTCAAATTCGTCGAGGTCTTGTACGACGCTGTCCAACACTTCACGTTCATCGTCCACGCATAAGATCAAAAATTTGTTCATGATATTCTCCTTAATCATCAGCACGACAAGTTATCGACTAACTGGCAGCCATACCGTCATCGTCGTGTATTTATCCTGTTCAGATTGAACATCGATCCAACCTTGATGCTGCTGGACTATTTGTTGGCAGACAGAAAGCCCAATACCGAGCCCAAAGTTACCTTCTTTTTTAGTGGTGTAATTTAAGGTAAAGATACGATCTTTGTCGTCATTGGTGATCCCACAACCATTATCCGTGAAACTGATAGTAATAAAGGGTTGATTACTCTGATTAACTAATGCGGTTACAATGTGCAGTACGCCATTAGCTGGAAAGGCATCGATGGCGTTTGAAATAAGGTTTGTCCACACTTGTTGTAAAGCAATCGGCTGACAGGTAATCAAAGGTAAATCGGCATACTCTTTTTCGACTTTGTGGCGTTTAAGACGGTTTTCGAAAATAACCAGAGTGTCTTCAATACCTTCATGAATATTGACCTTGTGCAGCGCTTCATCATCAGGGCGAGCATACCCTTTAAGGCTTCGTACCATATCGGCGATGCGTTGTGCACAAACATTGATAGAACGAAGTGTACTACCAGTTAGAAAATAGTTTTCTAATTGCTCCAGTGTCTCTAGGGTCTTTTCAGGGGCGTGCTTAGCTGATTGTCTGAGTACGAGGTCATCATCCAGATTCAGTTTGACCAATTTTTTCGCGATCAAACGGTGATGAATGTCATTTTCTATGGCTTTTGCACGAGCCCGCTCTTCTGATGTAGAAGTAGGCTTGGCTGAAAGTGCATTCCTTAATAACTGGCTGCCTTTGTACTGAAGGTTTTGATGTTCGGTCTCTTGGACTAAGAGCTCGATTTTGTCTGACAGCGTTTCAGTTCCACGTAAAATGGCTGCGACAGGGTTATTGAGCTCATGAGCAACACCAGCAACGAGCTGACCGAGCATGGCCATTTTCTCGCGCTCGATTAATTGCCGATGCGCTGATTCAAGTGATTCGAGCGTTTTTTGTAGCTGCAATTTAGTGTTGATACTGCGTTGTAAGCGGCGGTTAAAATGGCGAAGCAGCAAGTTAGTAAACAGGGGTAATAGCCGAGTATCCGAATGCATGACTTTGGCAAATACATCTCGATCTAGCTTAATCACATCCGTTTTGGTCAGTGTAACGGCGGTTGAAAACGATTTTTCACCAGTAACAAAAGACATACCACCGACAATGTTGCCTTTTTTATGGCGAACCACTTCCATTTGGTTGCCTAAATCATCTTTTTTATACAAAGCGACCTCACCTTCAGTAATGAACCAAAGAAAGCGGTTTTCCTCTCCTTCTTTAGTGAGAAAGTGGTTGGTGGAATAGGTTAGGCAGGAGTGTGTTTCATCTTCGTCTTCATTTGCAAAAAATTGATGCAATGCACCAATCACCTGTTCGGCTAGTGCTGTATCTGAAAGCTTGTGGTAATCGGAGATAAAACCATCTCGATAGCTGCGCATTTTATTATCGATGTGCGCGCGTAAGATGCGCTGTTGATCAAGTACGGTGCTGTAGTTAAGAATGTTGTCTTGATCATTATCTAAGATGTAGGTCGTGAGCTCTTTTTGGATGGTTTTATAGAGCACGTTATCTTGTAGTGGTTTAGTGAGACAGTGATCTAATCTTCCCTCATTGACGGCGGTGAGAATGGCTTGAATATCTTGTCCGCAGCTTATCAGCACTTTCCGCGCTGAACGCGTGTGGGTTGATTTATCGAGTTGAGTCAAAAAATCCGCACCATCAAACTGCTCATGGTGACTGGCAATGACCAATGCAATCGTTTGTTGCTGTTCGTGCAAATATTCTAGGGCTTGCTCAGCTTCATCTATGGTGTCCGCTGTATGAAGATCAAATTTAGCGGCGAACGGAGCTAACTCAGCACGCAATTGTTCTGTGCTGATTGGGTTATTGTCTAAACAAAGTAGTGCGTAATGGTTCACTCAAGCCTCTGCCGCTCTTGCTGTTTTGACTACTGTAGCAAGTATTACGCGGTGGGTTTGAGAGCTAGGTTTTAGAATTTCTCATCACATCTTAGCAATACTCTGACCTAACTCCATGTTTTGGTTTTCAATTGTTTACGGTAGACTGAGTGAAATCTTTAGGAATGGAATATTATGAAACAGTTAAAAATCATTGGCGCGCTTGGTGGTGCTATCGCGTTAGCGTTATGTTGGCCGCTGGCTGTCGGGCAAATTGGCGAAACGTTGGTCACTAACGGTATTGCCAATTTTTCTTCAGGCTCGATTGAGGCGGAAATTGTCAGTTATGATCGCGGTTATCTCTCATCGACTGTGCAAACACGTTATCAGATTGCAGATAACACCCTCAAGCAGCAGTTTGTTGCTGATGGTTTACCGACCCAAGTTTTAGTCAATAGCGAGATTAAGCATGGCTTGTTCGGTTTAACGGCTACCTCCGTTATTGCAGATCAAGAAAACCTACCATTGACGATGACCACTATCACGCAGTTGAATGGCAATACTCAATACACTGTGGCGCTAGACAGTTGGTACTACCAAAGTGAAGATGGCGAGATGACGTTCTCGACAACGCCCGCTACATTAAACGGTGATATTTCGGTGCTAGGTGAAATCACTTATCAACTGAATGTTCCTTCTGCTGAGTTGGATTTTACCAGTGGTGAAAAAATGATGCTTTCACAGCTAACTGGTCAAGGTATAGGTAAACAAGATAAAGGCTTCTGGCTAGGACAACAGTCATTGGCGTTGGCAAAAATTAATCTTGTCGATGGGCTAGGTGAAAATACGCTGAGTATGGACAACATGCGTTATTCCTTTGATTCGGTATTAAAAGGAGAGCCTTCTCGTTTTGATAGCAATCACTTGATTGAGATGGATAAATTAACTTATAGCGAAGGCGAGGTGAAGGACCTCAATCTTGACTTTACCTTGGGTGATTTAGATGGCGACTCGTTTGAGAAGCTCTCATCGCTTTACCAAAATAGCCCTGAACTGTCTGATGAAGATATCCAACAAGCGTTGCCTTATGTGCAATCATTATTCGAGAAAGGTTTTTATCTATCGATGAATAAAATGGCGCTAAAAGTTGGCCAAGGCGGATTTGAATCAAACTGGAAGATTGCCGTTCCTGAAGGAACAAGTAATGTGGTGCAAGATCCTAGCATTATTTTACCCTCCTTAACTGGTCACATTGATTCTTTTATTTCTAACCAGTTAGTTGAGGACTTTCCTTTTATCCAGCAAGGTATTGATGAGCTTGTTGTGATGGAAATTATGCAGCAAACCGATCAAGGATATCGACTCCAAGCTGAACTGAAAGAGGGCAACTTGGAATTTGAAAATGGCAATCAAATGCCGCTATTGACACTATTACTTCCAGCATTGATGCGATAGCGAACGACGCTCAAGCAAACGATTTTGCGAGTTTTAGCAATCAGTAAGAGAAAAGAGCCGATAGAAGCTCTTTTCTCGCTTTTTATCCACATCAAAAAGTGGTATTAATCACATTAATTGTCGATAGCAGGAGCAAGGAACTCATGGAATCAAATCAAGCGGGCCCAGTCTATAATTTCAGCGCAGGCCCAGCAGCCTTACCGAAAGCGGTGATGGAAAAAGCGCAAGCCGAGTTTATTAACTGGAACGAGCTTGGCACGTCCGTTATGGAAATCAGTCATCGCAGTAAACCTTTTATTCATGTTGCTCAAGAAGCGGAGCAAGATCTGCGTGATTTGCTTAATATCCCGAGTAATTACAAAGTGTTATTTTGCCAAGGTGGAGCGCGCGCTCAGTTTGCAGCAGTGCCTTTAAATCTATTGGGTCATGCAACTAAAGCGACCTATATTGATGCGGGTTACTGGGCTGAAAGTGCGGTCAAAGAAGCGAAGAAATATTGTGAAACCGATGTTTTCAATGCCAAAGTGACCAAAGAGGGCAAAACAGCGATATTACCGGCCAGCGAATGGAAAATTGATCCTGAGTCGGCTTACGTGCATTTTTGTCCGAATGAGACGATCGATGGTATTGAGATTAATGATTTACCAGATACAGATAAACCGATTGTAGCTGATATGTCATCCACGATTCTGTCGCGCCAAATAGACGTCTCAAAGTACGGTGTTATTTATGCTGGAGCGCAGAAAAATATTGGGCCAGCGGGGATCTGTATTGCGATTGTTCGAGATGATTTACTTGATTTAGCCAGTGATGTGCTGCCAGCTATCTTGAATTATAAAGTGCAAGCTGAACAAGATTCCATGTTCAACACGCCACCTACATTTGCGTGGTATTTGTCAGGTCTCGTATTCAAGTGGCTAAAAGGGCAAGGTGGTGTCGCGGCGATTGAGAAAATCAACCGCGCGAAAGCCGCGCTGCTTTATAACGCGATTGATGCATCACCTTTTTATCGTAATAACATTCATCCAGACAATCGTTCACTGATGAACGTGCCTTTCCAATTAGCGAAGCCAGAGTTAGATAGCACGTTTTTAGAGTTAGCCGAAGCTCGAGGTTTAGTTTCGCTACAAGGTCACAGAGTTGCAGGTGGTATGCGTGCCTCTATTTACAATGCAATGACACTGGAAGGTGTTCAAGCCTTAGTTGATTTTATGCAAGAGTTTGAGCAGCAGTACGCCTAACGCTTTTTGATGGTATAAAACGATATAACATCAAATACGACCTTAAAAAACAAAGCCCACGATGAAGTGGGCTTTGTCATTAATCGACTAGATTGAAGAGCATTACAATTTGTCGGTTAACTCAATTGCTTGGCCAATGTAGTTGGCTGGTGTCATCTCTTTCAAGCGTGCTTTTTCAGCTTCAGGTAGCGCAAGGCCATCAATAAAGTGGCGCATTGCTTCACCATCGACTCGCTTACCGCGCGTGAGTTCTTTTAATTTCTCGTACGGTTTTTCGATGCCGTAGCGACGCATAACCGTTTGCACTGGTTCCGCAAGAACTTCCCAGTTTTTATCGAGTTCAGCAAGCAGCGCGTCACGGTTCACTTCCAGTTTACTGATCCCTTTTAGCGTTGAAGTATAGGCAATAATTGCATAGCCAACACCAACACCGAGGTTACGCAATACGGTTGAATCTGTTAAGTCACGTTGCCAGCGAGAGATAGGCAGCTTTTGTGCTAGGTGATTGAACACGGCATTAGCAAGGCCAAGGTTACCTTCTGAGTTTTCAAAATCGATCGGATTGACTTTATGTGGCATCGTCGATGAACCAATTTCACCCGCAATGGTTCTTTGTCTAAAGTGACCCAAAGCGATATAGCCCCAAATGTCACGATCGAAGTCGATCAGAATAGTATTAAAGCGGGCAACGGCATCAAATAGCTCTGCAATATAATCATGCGGCTCAATTTGCGTGGTATAAGGGTTCCACGCCACACCTAGCGATTCGGTAATAAACTCTTCGCTAAAGGTATGCCAGTCTAGTTCTGGATAGGCTGAAAGGTGAGCGTTGTAGTTACCTACTGCGCCGTTTACTTTGGCGAGAATCTCGATATTGGCAATCTGCTTATATTGGCGTTCCATACGGTACGCTACATTAGCCATCTCTTTACCCATAGTACTTGGTGATGCTGGCTGTCCGTGGGTACGAGACAATAACGGAATATCCCGATACTCTTCTGCTAAGTGACGAATCGCATCAATAATGTTGCGCATTTCAGGAAGAAGCACGTTATCGCGAGCTTCTTTGAGCATGAGCGCGTGAGATGTGTTGTTGATGTCTTCCGAAGTACAAGCAAAGTGAATGAATTCATTAACCGCGTGTAGCTCAGGAACACCCGCTACTTTTTCTTTTAAGAAATACTCTACAGCCTTAACATCATGGTTGGTTGTGCGTTCAATTTCTTTAATACGAGCGGCATCTTCTTCGCTAAAATTATCTGCTATCGCATTAAGAAATTGATTGGCTTCATCACTGAATGCAGGAACTTCGGCAATTCCAGCAGTGGCTGAAAGCTTCTGTAACCAACGAATTTCAACAATGGTCCGATACTTGAGGAGACCAAACTCACTAAAGATACTGCGTAACGCAATCGTTTTACTTCCGTAGCGGCCGTCTACCGGTGAAACAGCAGTCAAGGCTGACAGTTCCATGTTTTTCTCCTGAATTTTGAGGTTAAGTTTGAGAGTGAATTCTTTGCGTCAATGTTAGATTCGAGCTAACAAAATCTGAGCTTGTTCGATCATTTTCTTACGACCGAAGATCAGATGGCGACGCTTTCCTCCAACCTGACGCCACAAGACAGCGCAACGAATTCCTGAAAGGAGTAGGGCGCGCACTTTGTGTTGGGTTGAAGTTTGCTGAAGTATGGTGGGGGTCCCAGTGACTTGGATTCTCGGGCCAATAGGGCTGATAACATCCAAGTAGATACTGGCAAGGTTGCTGATCATCTGCTCATCAAGCAAGTCAAAATGGTTGATTTGACGTTCAATCGTTTGAATACGATCGCCCAACTGTGACATCGCATCACGACGAGCGCTTAATTTACGCTCTAATGCCATCAGGCTAATGATATAGCGAGTGATCTCACTCCCTGATGGCGTGCTATCAATACCTTTCACCAAACATTCGAGGCCAATTTTTAAGTTCGCCTCAGAGCCGAAGACATCAAGTGTATTATTTTGATTAGTACTTAAGATAGCCGTTAGAGAAGTTTCAAACGCGTCTGAATCACAGTGACCATTTTTTGCTACGTGTTGCACTAAAGCGACAGCTTGGCAGATACCCGCAAAAGCGATGGTATGGTCATAAAGGGTGTTAGCCACGTTTATTACTCCTAAGTTGTTTAAATTCGCTGCTCAATAATTCCACCACCAAGACACACATCGCCTTGATAGAAAACCGCGGATTGACCAGGCGTGACGGCCACTTGTGGCTCATCAAAAATGACTTTAATGTTTTCATCATCAATAGGGATGATGGTACACGCTATATCCGTTTGACGGTAACGTGTTTTTACCGTGCAGCTTAGCGTTGCTTGGATTGGTGTACGATCAACCCAGTGTAATTGGGAAGCGATCAAGCCATGAGATTTCAATAATGGATGATCAGCGCCTTGGACGGCAATCAAAACGTTGCGCTTGAGATCCTTATCAGCGACATACCATGGTTCCTCGTTACCGCCACCGCCTTTTTGGCCACCAATGTGTAACCCTTTGCGTTGACCTAAAGTATGGTACATCAGGCCTTGATGCTCACCAATTACGAGACCTTCTGGTGTCTGGATTTTACCCGGTTGTGCAGGCAAATAGCGAGATAAGAAGTCAGTAAATTTGCGCTCACCGATGAAACAGATACCGGTTGAATCTTTTTTCTTTGCTGTGATTAAGTCCTGTTGTTCAGCGATGCGTCGAACTTCGGGTTTTTCTAAGTCACCTACAGGGAATAAGCTACGAGCCACTTGTTCATGGCTTAATGTGTACAGGAAGTAGCTTTGGTCTTTGTTGTTGTCAAAGCCGCGCAGCATTTGTGGTTTATCATTACCGTCAGGGAAGGTGCGTCGAACATAGTGGCCCATGGCGATATAATCGGCATCTAGCACTTCATCTGCAAACTCTAAAAAGGCCTTAAACTTGATTTCTTTGTTACAAAGAATGTCTGGGTTGGGAGTTCGCCCTGCCTTATATTCCTCAAGGAAATATTCAAATACGTTGTCCCAATATTCGGCGGCAAAATTAATGGTATGAAGAGGGATGTCTAACTTATCGCACACGGCTTGTGCATCGGCTAAATCTTCCGCCGCTGTACAATATTCCTCGTTATCATCTTCTTCCCAGTTCTTCATGAACAGGCCTTCTACTTGATAACCTTGCTCTTTGAGAAGATATGCCGAAACGGAGGAGTCAACACCACCGGACATGCCGACGATGACTTTCTTTTGGCTGTTTGCGCTGCGGTTGTTTGACATTACTTAGTACCACTCGATTGACTTGGTCGCAGATTCTAGCAGAAAGATTTTCGTCGCGACAGATCCGAGACAGTAATCACACTTCCATTGAGTTTAATTGGCTTTGTTTCCATCAATATTGTCCATAATTAGTTTTAGAATTCCACTCTTGCTTATGGCATAGTGCGTGCCATTTTAAAGCGTAATAAAAGGTCGCAAAATGCAAGATGACAACCAGATTATGGATGACGCGTTTCTGATCGAAACCGTAGAGAACCAGCTTGCGGATGGGAATCCGATAAAAGTTAAAGAAACCTTGATGCGCCTAATGATGACAGGCCATTCAAGGGAAGACGCCGTAGCATCGATAGCTTGTGCGCTTGCAATTGAGATTTTTGATGTGATGAAAAACGAAGGGCAATTTGACCTAAAACGCTATTCAGAGCATTTAGATAGGTTACCTGATCTCAGCTTTATGGAAGGTGAATAAAAATAACCAAGAGCAAACGTTTGCTATGATTGCCTTAGTTGCCGCGCTAATGGGTGCGCGGTAGAATCGCGCATCTTTTTCCCCTCTACTCAGACTGATGTTATGAAATTTCCTGGCCAACGCAAATCAAAGCACTACTTTCCTGTCCATGCTCGTGACCCACTTGTGATCCAAGCACAAGAAAATAAAAAAATGTCGCGCACACATATTATTGGTATCGACCAGACATTGGTGGATATAGAGGCGAAAGTAAATACTGACCTCATTGACAAATATGAGCTTAGTAAAGGCCATTCATTAGTGATTGACGACCAAAAGGCTGAAGCTTTGTACACTGAGCTCAAACAAAATGGCCTTATTACTAACGAATATGCGGGGGGAACGATTGGCAACACATTACACAATTATTCGGTACTGGCTGATGATCGCTCAACGTTGTTAGGTGTGATGAGCCAAGATATTAAAATCGGCAGCTACGGTTATCGTTATTTGTGTAATACATCCAGTCGGATGGATCTGAATTATTTACAAGCGGTCGATGGTGCGATTGGTCGCTGTTTTGCCTTGATCACCGAATATGGCGAGAGAACCTTTGCGATCAGTGAAGGGCAGATGAATCAACTTCGCGCAGAAAGTGTTCCAGAAAAAATATTTAAAAGTGCTTCTGCCTTAGTACTGACCGCTTATTTAATTCGCTGTAAAACTGGTGATCCAATGCCGGAGGCAACAATGAGAGCGATTGAATATGCTAAGAAATATGATGTGCCTGTGGTGTTAACCTTAGGCACTAAATTTGTGATTCAAGGCGACCCTCAATTTTGGCAAGATTTTTTACGTGATCATGTTACCGTTGTTGCGATGAATGAAGATGAAGCCGAAGCATTAACCGGAGAAAATGATCCTCTTGCAGCGTCAAATAAAGCTTTAGATTGGGTCGATCTTGTATTATGCACCGCAGGACCAGTCGGTTTATTTATGGCAGGATATACTGAAGATGCAGCGAAACGTGAAACATCGTTGCCACTATTACCTGGTTCTATTGCTGAATTCAATCGTTATGAATTTAGTCGCCCAGCATCGAAAATAAGCTGTGAAAATCCAATACGTGTTTATTCTCATATTTCACCCTATATGGGTGGGCCTGAAAAAATTAAAAATACTAATGGTGCGGGAGATGCGGCGTTATCGGCATTGCTGCATGATATGGCAGCCAATAAATATCATAAAGAGAACGTTCCTAATTCGAGCAAGCATCAGAATAATTTTTTAACCTATTCATCCTTCTCGCAAGTTTGCAAATATTCTAACCGTTCCAGTTATGAGGTGCTAGCCCAGCATTCGCCTCGTTTGTCACGTGGTTTACCTGAACGTGAAGACAGCTTAGAAGAAGCGTATTGGGAAAGATAAAAGATTAAAATAATAAAAAGGCTCCGTTAGGAG
>AEZC01000149.1 GCA_000257205.1 Vibrio ordalii ATCC 33509
TGCATTTATATTGGCTGTAAATGATAGAATATATAATGGTGATAAAATGACATTCAAATCAAAGAGAATTTTAGATTTGATGCAGGATGATTTTCCAAAAAATGGATGTACACCATATGAATATTATATGTCTATAACGGATTTTGTGTCTGGAATGACAGATAACTATGCTACATTTATAGCGAAACAAATAAGTGGAAGTGCAAAATAAAATATAACAAACGCTTCAAGAGGGACAGCCAACGCGTGGCATTTTTATCATGCGTTGGTTTTTGTGATTACGGTGTTATGCGGAAAGTTGGTAGTAGCGTTGCGGTGTTTTT
>AEZC01000150.1 GCA_000257205.1 Vibrio ordalii ATCC 33509
GCTCTTTAACAATTTGGAAAGCTGACTGATAACAACAAACGTGTTTGTTGTTATCAAATAAAAGTTCTCAACATCAATGCGTTTAACGTATTGATACCAAACACATTCAAGTGTTCTTGGGGAAGCTTACTAGGTAAGTTTTCAAAATTGAGTCCGGCAAAATCAAACGTCTCTCGCTCATTCAAATAATGAGAGACAACCTTGGTGACTTGTCTGCAACACGAAACTTCTTCGGGTTGTATGGTTAAGTGACTAAGCGTACACGGTGGATGCCTTGGCAGTCAGAGGCGATGAAGGACGTAGTAACTTGCGATAAGCGTAGATTAGGCAGTAACAGCCACTTGAGTCTACGATTTCCGAATGGGGAAACCCACGTGCATAAGCACGTATCCTTACCTGAATACATAGGGTAAGGAGGCAAACCGGGGGAACTGAAACATCTAAGTACCCCGAGGAGAAGAAATCAACAGAGATTCCGAAAGTAGCGGCGAGCGAAATTGGACTAGCCCTTAAGCTTTTAATGATGCAGGTGAAGCCTCTGGAAAGTGGCGCAATAAAGGGTGATAGCCCCGTAACTGTTCCATCATTATAAGTGAAATCGAGTAAGGCGGGACACGTGTTATCCTGTCTGAACATGGGGGGACCATCCTCCAAGGCTAAATACTACTGACTGACCGATAGTGAACCAGTACCGTGAGGGAAAGGCGAAAAGAACCCCTGTGAGGGGAGTGAAATAGAACCTGAAACCGTGTACGTACAAGCAGTAGGAGCAGGCAATGCCTTGTGACTGCGTACCTTTTGTATAATGGGTCAGCGACTTATATTCAGTGGCAAGGTTAACCGAATAGGGGAGCCGTAGGGAAACCGAGTCTTAACTGGGCGCTTTAGTCTCTGGATATAGACCCGAAACCGGGTGATCTAGCCATGGGCAGGTTGAAGGTTGAGTAACATCAACTGGAGGACCGAACCGACTAATGTTGAAAAATTAGCGGATGACTTGTGGCTAGGGGTGAAAGGCCAATCAAACTCGGAGATAGCTGGTTCTCCCCGAAAGCTATTTAGGTAGCGCCTCGGACGAATACTACTGGGGGTAGAGCACTGTTAAGGCTAGGGGGTCATCCCGACTTACCAACCCTTTGCAAACTCCGAATACCAGTAAGTACTATCCGGGAGACACACGGCGGGTGCTAACGTCCGTCGTGGAGAGGGAAACAACCCAGACCGCCAGCTAAGGTCCCAAATTACTACTAAGTGGGAAACGATGTGGGAAGGCTCAGACAGCCAGGATGTTGGCTTAGAAGCAGCCATCATTTAAAGAAAGCGTAATAGCTCACTGGTCGAGTCGGCCTGCGCGGAAGATGTAACGGGGCTAAGTAGTAAACCGAAGCTGCGGCAATACAGTTTACTGTATTGGGTAGGGGAGCGTTCTGTAAGCCGTTGAAGGTGTGTTGTAAAGCATGCTGGAGGTATCAGAAGTGCGAATGCTGACATGAGTAACGATAAGGGGGGTGAAAAACCTCCCCGCCGGAAGACCAAGGGTTCCTGTCCAACGTTAATCGGGGCAGGGTAAGTCGACCCCTAAGGCGAGGCTGAAAAGCGTAGTCGATGGGAAACGGGTTAATATTCCCGTACTGCTTATAATTGCGATGGGGGGACGGAGAAGGCTAGGTGGGCCAGGCGACGGTTGTCCTGGTTCAAGTGCGTAGGCTAAGAGACTAGGTAAATCCGGTTTCTTGTTAGGCTGAGACACGACGTCGAGCTGCTACGGCAGTGAAGTCATTGATGCCCTGCTTCCAGGAAAAGCCTCTAAGCTTCAGATTATAAGCAATCGTACCCCAAACCGACACAGGTGGTCGGGTAGAGAATACCAAGGCGCTTGAGAGAACTCGGGTGAAGGAACTAGGCAAAATGGTACCGTAACTTCGGGAGAAGGTACGCTCTTATTGGTGAAGTCCCTTGCGGATGGAGCTGACGAGAGTCGCAGATACCAGGTGGCTGCAACTGTTTATTAAAAACACAGCACTGTGCAAAATCGCAAGATGACGTATACGGTGTGACGCCTGCCCGGTGCCGGAAGGTTAATTGATGGGGTTAGACTTAGGTCGAAGCTCTTGATCGAAGCCCCGGTAAACGGCGGCCGTAACTATAACGGTCCTAAGGTAGCGAAATTCCTTGTCGGGTAAGTTCCGACCTGCACGAATGGCGTAATGATGGCCACGCTGTCTCCACCCGAGACTCAGTGAAATTGAAATCGCTGTGAAGATGCAGTGTACCCGCGGCTAGACGGAAAGACCCCGTGAACCTTTACTACAGCTTGGCACTGAACATTGAACCTACATGTGTAGGATAGGTGGGAGACTTAGAAGCGCAGTCGCTAGATTGCGTGGAGTCGACCTTGAAATACCACCCTTGTCGTTTTGATGTTCTAACGTAGGCCCCTCATCGGGGTTGCGGACAGTGCCTGGTGGGTAGTTTGACTGGGGCGGTCTCCTCCCAAAGAGTAACGGAGGAGCACGAAGGTGGGCTAATCACGGTTGGACATCGTGAGGTTAGTGCAATGGCATAAGCCCGCTTAACTGCGAGAATGACGGTTCGAGCAGGTACGAAAGTAGGTCATAGTGATCCGGTGGTTCTGAATGGAAGGGCCATCGCTCAACGGATAAAAGGTACTCCGGGGATAACAGGCTGATACCGCCCAAGAGTTCATATCGACGGCGGTGTTTGGCACCTCGATGTCGGCTCATCACATCCTGGGGCTGAAGTCGGTCCCAAGGGTATGGCTGTTCGCCATTTAAAGTGGTACGCGAGCTGGGTTTAGAACGTCGTGAGACAGTTCGGTCCCTATCTGCCGTGGGCGTTGGAAGATTGAAGGGGGCTGCTCCTAGTACGAGAGGACCGGAGTGGACGAACCGCTGGTGTTCGGGTTGTCATGCCAATGGCATTGCCCGGTAGCTAAGTTCGGAATTGATAAGCGCTGAAAGCATCTAAGCGCGAAGCGAGCCCTGAGATGAGTCTTCCCTGGCACTTTAAGTGTCCTAAAGGGTTGTTCGAGACTAGAACGTTGATAGGTTGGGTGTGTAAGCGCTGCGAGGCGTTGAGCTAACCAATACTAATTGCCCGTGAGGCTTAACCATACAACACCGAAGGGGTTTTGTGGACTCAATGAAAGAACATTGAATGTGTGAATGAGAATGAAACAGCTTTCCGAATTAAGAAATTTGCTTGGCGACCATAGCGTTGTGGACCCACCTGACTCCATGCCGAACTCAGAAGTGAAACACAACAGCGCCGATGGTAGTGTGGGGTCTCCCCATGTGAGAGTAGGACATCGCCAGGC
>AEZC01000151.1 GCA_000257205.1 Vibrio ordalii ATCC 33509
GGAGTCACGACCCAATTTTTTTTGATATTTATCAAAATATTTATAATTCAGTCATTATATAGGGCAAAACTCGCCATGCAACCAAAGAATACCGTAAATTCATTATCACTGACGGGCAGATAGACCATGAAAAAACGGCTTACATTGGTAAGCCGTTTTTTGATTGAGTAGATAAGCGGATGCTTAGTTTGATTCTTTAAATTCCTTAATCGCTTGCAAGTGCTGCGAGATTTTTTTGAACTTATGACTTTGGGTTTCATCCCAAATGATGGGATAGTAGTTTTCCAGCGCTATTGCTGTTTTACTATTGTCATGAATTTCATCCTCTTTAGACAAAATCACCAAACAGCGACCTTTATTTTTTACCCGGTATTGCTCCACACATTTAGTCGCAATATCTTCGTACTCTTCAGGGCGGTCGATGCGTCCAGTCATATTCGTTTCCGGGTGCAAGTTAGGATTAAACACCACTTGCTTAATTCCGCATAAGAATCCAATCCGCTCAGACCAGAAGCCACCAAGGCCAACGCCACAAATGATAGGATGTGGATCATCACACTGTTCTATCACTTTATGCACCTCTTTCAGCAGATGCTGCATATCATGCTTTGGGTGTTGTGTACTGTAGCTAATAAAACGGACATCGCTGTCAATGAATTGCAACTGCAGTATTTTTTCATGGTTTCCTGGGCTTGTTGAATCAAAACCGTGCAGATAGATAATCATAATAATTTCCCCATTCCTTGAGGTTTTTAATCTACCACGAAGATTGTGGTTTAAAAGAATTTAACCTTAATTTACTGCAACAAAACGACGAAACAGTGATCCTAGCTACATAATGTGTTTTTTAGTTGCTCGGCTTGTTGATGATAATAATCATCACCCCATAATTGATGCGCAAGAAGATACCACAACATGGCCATCATCGTTGCTCTTGGATGCCAAGCCATTACGCCTTCCACCCAATCATCAACTCCTGAAATCTCACGCAATTGACAATAGCGATAGACCGCTTCTAGTGGCTTTTCTTTTGTAATATCAATACTTAAAGCCAGATCGAGCCGAGGGTCTGCTATTGAAGCGTATTCCCAATCAATCACGCGGTTACCTTCATCGGTTTTGACCATATTGTAACCAGCCAAATCAAAGTGACACAACGCCTGACCAACATCAGCAAGGTTAGGTGCGGTGCGCCAACGTTGGTATAACGCTAAAAAGTCATCACTTTTGTACTCAGTTTTGAGCTGTAGCCAATAATGATCAACACGAGCGATAAAACTAAAAGGAGCAACAGGAATACGTGCAGTAATAAGATTGTGGATCTTTATCTGTGTTTTAAGCAGTGAATCGAAAGCTAACCCGCCCGTCAGCGGCTCCCCCTCAATCCATTCAACCAATAAGCCTTGATCATTAATAGAAAGTGGTTTGGGACCTAAATGGGATGATTCGATAGCAGATAAGATTTGATATTCTTGGAAACGTGAAATAGAAAAGGCTTGAGTGATCGGCGTATTAGGCCGCCAAACGAAGTTCTGCTCCCCACTCACGATCTTCCAGCAACGGTTAGTTAACCCACCAGTTAATGTTTGAGCATAGTCAGGAGGAGCGGAGAAGAAGCCTTCTAACGAGGTTAACGTAGGATCAAGCTGACAAGCTTCGCGCCAAGACATTCTCGCCATAAGGGCCTCTTCTCTTCATTACTCTGCTTTATGATTAAAATCCGAGCAAACTTTTAGACTGTTGCTTACGAATTTCGGTTTCATCTGCCCATTCTATAAGACCTGTTTGCAAATCCATTAAACGCATCGTCATTTTGTAATAGACGTCTTTATCGCTACCGGCATTTTTTACAATACTCGACAAGTTTCCATACAGCATATATTGCGCGCCAACCATTTTACCAAACTGAATAGCAGTACTTTGATTGACCAACTCATCGTTATTTTGGAAATTAAGCTGTTCGCGAACAGCCTCAACACGATCCATATCCACAAAACGGAACTTGCCTGAGTTCAACATTTTAGTACTAATGGTATCGGTAATGGATTCCGTATCAATGTGCTCACTGGTTTTATTTTTGATTCGCTCGACAAACACAATAGGACGCGAATCACGAGTGATGGCAGCAACCGAGCCGGACATCATCATGCTATCAACCATTTCCCCGGCAATTTTTTGTAAGTCTGTTGACCCGAAATCAACTGTCGTCGTTTCAACGGATTGTGCATCTCCGTAGCTGACTTTATTTGAACAGCCGCCCAAAATGACAGCGAGTCCTAGCAATGCGATAATACTTTTGTTCATATTGGTTCCTTACTTTCCCAATTTAATTATTTGACCCACGGATCTGTACGCGAAACTGTTTTCCATTTGGATTGACCGAAATCTCCGACAACGACAGCGTCTCCATTCCACTGATGATTTTTTGCTTCCAAGGACTTTGTCTATTATTGACTTCAAGCCCATCATCGTCGTACCAAGAAAAACGATACTCGATCATTTGGTCACCTTGGTAATGACTCACTAAACGAACAAGCCCCCTTGTATGGCCATCCACTTGGTTAGTTGCAATGTCTTCAACAACTAAGCGATTACCCAATACATTGTCACCAAACAGCACTTTCTGCGAAGCACCATCAACTCTTAATCCTGCGGTATTTTCAGCACATCCAATCAATGAGAATGTGACTAACAACCCCAATATCCACTTTTTCATTACAATCTTCCTAGTTGTTCATGCCAGATGGTTGAATGACGTCCTTGACGAGAAATCCACACCAAAGTAGTTCCTTTTTCCGGTACAGAAAACTGATATTCTTGCTCTCCCACCCTTATCCGTTGCTCGCCTGCATTGACTTGCAGACTGGCCGTTTGCACCAGCCCTGGCAGCGTTAGCCAACTGCGCGTATCGGGCTGCTCTGTTAGCAGATTCCAAACGTTGAAGACTAAATTACCAACATTGTCATCTTTGGCCGCTTCCTTGCGCAATTGATCTTTCGCCAGCACCCTCAACGCTTGCCTTATTACTATAGAGGGCATTTTCTCCGACAAGTTTCGGCTTGCCATTAAATTCACATCCGCCAATAAATGAGACGTAAGTACTTTGTCATTCATCTTCAGTGATGAAAATGATTCAACGGGTGTATTAGGATAATAAGGTAAGGCGAGAGAATACAATGCGCCATTTCCTCTGCTGTCATACAAGGGTAAAGATTGACGCCAGCTATCTAAGGCTTTCACCACACTCTGCTCTTCTATTATAAGCACACGACCTTGAGAAGCCGTCAGTGAATGAGATTTCCCGTAGCGTTTCTCTAATTGGATTAGGTCTTCTCTCATCCCTAATCGTTTCGCAACGCGTAATGTCCCCTCTATAACCTCGATATTATCGGGAGTGACGGCCAAAGCGCGTCGGTAGTCGACATAAGCACTGTTAACATCACCAGAGGCTTCATAAAGTAAAGCAGAAAGGTAAAAAAGGTAACCATTCTGCACCGCCTGCAAAGCTTTTCCTGCATCAGGGTAGTTTGCTAATACGCTGCCTAAGTTTGGTGTCACACCTTGTGATTTTAGCTCTTTTTGCGCCTTTTCAAGTTCCGCTTCTCTAGCCTGCCTTGCTTGCTCTTGTACCTGATTCGCTCGCCGAACTTCAACCAGAGCACCATCCAAATCATTCTGCTGTAGATAATTCAGACTGAGATAAAGATGTAAAAAACCAAGTTCATAATCAGCGGGAACGTATTCCATTAAATTATCATTAACCGCTAACGCGCCAATACTGGTTGCCGTATCACTCAATGAAATCAAAGCTTTGTCTTGTTGGACTTTAACCGCAGAGTCAGTCAATTCGAAGCTACGCTTGCTCTCTACATAGTGCTGATTAAGAAAATAGACACGACCTTTTTCTAAGTTATCCAGAATGTCACCCGCGACAAACTCTGCAAGCTCATCCTGAGCTTCCTGATATTGGCCTGATTTAACCGATTGATAAACACTACCATTTTGAGCACTATAATGGCTAAACAGGTTCCCCGCTGAAAAATTGGCGCAGGCATTGAGAAAAAAGGGCGATAACAAAACGGTAACATGTCGCACGTAACGCTTCACTCAATACTCCATATGTAAATCAGTAATGTGAATCGAGCGCCCAATGGTCGCTGGGCGCCCCGTGCATTAGCTCATCAAAAGCGGCCCCAATGGGCGACCGCCAACTAAATGCATATGAATATGGTAAACCTCTTGGCCGCCATGAGCGTTGCAATTCACGATCAAGCGATAGCCATCTTGTGCAATGCCTTCTTGTTGAGCGATTTTTTTTGCCACTGTAAACATACGTCCCATAGCCGCTTCATGTTCAGGTTCAACATCGTTGGTCGTCGGAATAAACGCATTGGGAATGATAAGAATATGGCTAGGTGCTCTAGGGTGAATGTCCCGAAAGGCGGTAACTAAATCATCTTGATAGAGGATATCTGCAGGAATTTCTTTACGGATAATTTTACTAAAAATGGTTTCTTCAGCCATGAAATACTCCACTAGTGAATAGGCCTACGCAGTCACATCAAAGTACATGAGATCGAGATAAGTGGTTCGAGGCCAATACCTAAATGGCCCACGACAACATATCGACAACCGATAGAACTGACACTAATTTGACCTTAATGCTACTGAATATAATAGGCGTGTAGTTGGATTTGAGTATGCGTTAACCCTGTCAAAAGCTCAATAAAAAACACCATACGCGTAGCATAAATGACAGAATACTAATATAAAAAATGCGTTTTGCCAGATCCGTCATAAAATGCACGTCTCACATTCAATACAATGCTGATTATTTTGTTATTTTTTAAAACAAAACACTATTTTTCTAGGGAGAGGATTATGAAGGGTTCAGTGATTAGGCGAATGTACGCTGGTTTCACACTGATCATCATCATGTTTGCAGTAACGACCGCCATTATGATGGGAGGAATGAATCAAATTCATTCTAATTTTGAAAGTGTATCAACTACCGCCTTACCGCTCGTTTCTTTGTCAAACAAAACAAGTGTTCAACTGCTTTCTGCCGATAAATCTTTTAAGGATTTTTTGACGACACAAAACCAAGATCGCATGAATGTGATGCGTTCAGAATTTGCTAAAGCAAAACAAGATTTTGCTGACGTGCTAAATCAGCTCCAACAAGCAAGTAGAATGAACCCCTCTCTTGAAGAGCGGATAAGCCAACTTAAACAGATGGAACTCCGCTACTTTTCCGAAGCAGAGCAAGCCATGAATAATTATCAGGCGATGTTTGAGGCGCAAGCTCAAGTGCAAAAATCAACTCGTGAATTTCAAAGACTTCATGCTGATTTAAGCACAGGAATGAAAGATTTTGTCGATGGACAAAATAGTATTTCCATTAAAGTCATGGCGAAAAGTTATTTCATTAAATTGAAAGATGCGGAATTAATCACTTCAGACGCCTTGGCCAGTTCGGATGTCGCCTTTGTTGACAAAGCCGTCACCATGAATAAAAAAGCGGTCACGCACCTCAACTACGCTTACCGAGGCTTATCGACCCAGCTACCTGAACTGAAAAACTCATTTGATGATCTCGTCCAAAAGTTCTCTCAAGATATTGGGCAAAAGGGTGGTGTGCTTGATCAACACAATAGTTACTTACTAGCAAAAAAAGCCCTTTATGAAAACATTGCGAATTTGGCCATCGAGATCGATAAGGCAATGACAATTTTAGACTCTTTTAACGATACTGCGACCGACGGTTTAAATGCATCTCTGCGAGAAGCGGGAGAAGTCTATAAGCAAGGAGTTATTAAGGCGATCGTGATTGGTATTGCGGTTGTGTTAGTGGCTACGGGTATTGGTTACCACATTGCGCAAAGTGTTCGTGAGCCGTTACATCGTATACTCAAAACTCTAGAAGGGCTGACAAAAGGGGATATGACACAACGCATTGAAATTCGTTACAACAATGAGTTTAGTCGCTTAAGTGGCCACATCAATTCGCTAGCAGATAATTTGCACCATATTTTGGTACAGTTGAATGATGCTTCTGAAAATTTAACCAACACAGCAAGCCATAACCAAACTACCTCTTCAAAAGCGCAGTCACAACTCAGCACCCAACGTGAGCAAACTGCAAGCGTGGCAACCGCAATGACGGAAATGGCTCATTCAGTACAAGAAGTAGCGCAAAGTGCTCAGAGCTCGCTAGCGATGGTGCAGAAAGTTGAATCGGCTTCTGAATCTGGCCGTAAAATTATGAGTGACAATATCACCACCATTAATCAACTTGAGACTCGCTTAAATCAATCGGTTGATGCCGTCGGTGAGTTAAAAAAGATGAGCAGCCAAATTGGTTCTATCTTGGATGTAATTCGTAACATTGCAGAACAAACCAACTTATTGGCGCTCAATGCCGCGATCGAAGCTGCTCGAGCCGGAGAGCAAGGCCGCGGGTTTGCAGTCGTAGCTGACGAAGTTCGAGTGCTCGCAAAACGTACGACAGATTCAACGTCTGAAATTGAAAACATGATCAGCAACTTGCAATCTAGCTCATCTTCTGCGAGTACTGTTATTGAAAGCTGCATGACTGATATGGAACTTTCTGTCGAGCAAGCATCAACGGCGAATAGCGCAATGGAGGAAATCCAAGCGTTAATTCTAGAAATCAGCCAGATGAGTACTCATATTACACAGGCGGCTGCCGAACAAAGTGAAACAACCGGTGACATTGCGCATAATATTGAGGATATCAATTTGATCGCAGACCACAGCTATCAAGCTATGTCTCAAATTGCACAGGCAAGCGTCAATCTAACTCAGCTTGCTAATCAGCAGAATGAATTGGTGCATCGCTTTAAATTGTGAGTAAGCGTTAACGAGCTCAATTCCACTTGTTAGTAGCGTGTGAATTATTACCCAAGGGCGACTTTTTATTTAAAGTCGCCCTTGTTTTTTCTATGTCGCATCGTTATATGATAACTATCGGCTTGCGCATTATTATCTATCTCCTACTCTTTGCAAGCCAAACATGAGGATGATCTATGGCTGTTCATGTTGGCATTATCGACCAAGACCCTATTCGCTTGGTTACTCCCCTGCTTGATAATCGAACGGTAAGTTCACACATTGTCTTCATCGGTGATCAAGGCCAGGAGTCAATGTATTTACGCTTACACTCTGTGTTGAGTCAGCGTGATATCACTTCTGAGTTTTTTGAAATCCCATCGGGTTCCAATACCTCAGCAATCAAACAAGCTATCCAGCTTTTAGCAGAAGATTTGAAAGTCAGATACGACGAAGTCAAACTGAACGCAAGTTGTGGTTTGAGACATCGTTTATTATCCGTTTATGAGGTTTTCCGTAGCTACCAGTGGCCTATTTTTGTCGTCGAACCAAATAGTGATCAACTGTGTTGGCTTTATCCAGACGGCCAAAATGATACCCAAGTGCAAGACCACATTACCATTTCAGATTACTTAACCATTTTTGGCGCACGGGGTGAATTTAGTGAGCATCATATTCCGCCACAGCTTGACCAAAAACTTTACGAACTCGGCGAGCGTTGGGCAAGTCATGCATTAGAGTTCGGCCCAGGTTTAGCCACATTAAACTATTTAGCAACGACGTGCCGCAAAGAACAACGACTAGATGTTGCTCTTTCAGAAAAACAACAAGGCTATCGTGAACTTCATATTCTGTTGACCGATCTGGTCGAAGCACAAATCGCCACCTATCAAAATGGCATTTTAACCTTCGCCAACGAAGATGCGCGCCGATTTTCCAATGGAGAATGGTTAGAAACATTAGTGCACAGTACAATAAGACAGATCCAAGATGATATGCCAACCATTCAAGATCGCTCTTTAAATGTTCAAGTCTACCGTCAATTAGGTGAGCGAGAAGTCAGAAATGAACTCGATGTCGCTACAGTGGTGAATAACAAACTGCATATTATTGAATGTAAAACGAAAGGTATGCGTGATGACGGCGATGATACGCTTTATAAGCTAGAATCATTACGTGATTTGCTTGGTGGACTACAAGCTCGCGCTATGCTCGTGAGCTTTCGTCCACTCCGACATAATGACATTACGCGTGCAGAAGATTTAGGGTTAGCCTTAATCGGCCCAGATGAACTGAAAGATTTAAAATTACATTTAACCGCTTGGTTTAAAGAAGCGGGTGGTAACGAAGATATCTAACCTACAAAAAAAGCCCGTTTCATACGGGCTTTTTTACAGTAAAACGAATTTTCTAATGATCATCTTCTGTAAAATTTGTCGGTAACGTAGTTTTCATTTGATTCCATATGTGAGCGCTGTCAATGCCGTAATGACGGATCACAATCGGCAACTGCTCACGATTGCCACTTTCACATACTGCTAATAATTCACGGTAAAACTGCAAGGCTAACTCGCGTGCTTCTGGATTAGAAAAATAATAGCTGCCAACTCGGTCATATAATTTCTTTAGCCCATTAAAAATCAAACCATAAATTTGATTTCCTGAGTGAAACGCTAAACGCTGAAATAACATGTAATCGTAAAAGTTAAAGGTTTTCGCAATCAATATTTGCTGACGTTTATATTCGTCTTTTTCACCATCATCTTTAATATGCTGTTGGATTTTCTGTGCATAAGGAGATAACTCCATAAAAGAATCCCAAGATTTGGCACTTAATAGTGCTTCACAGCTTTCGATAACATTAGTAATAGTGCGTTCGGCAGGCTCTTTGTTCACTTTAAATGCATAACGCATAAATATGGGGCTAATATTTGTCCGAGCCGCAAGTAAGTCTTCCACAATACTGGTAGCATTTTCAGCATCGAGCGTCATTAATGTATCTAAGATGTGTAAGCCGGAAGTTTCCATAAATTGGTTTACTTTTGTTGGTTTGCCATGTTGTATAGTCAACCAACCATCACGGGCTAAGCGTTGTAATACTTCTCGAAGCGTTGTACGTGTTACACCAATTAATTCTGAAAGTTCGCGCTCTGCTGGTAAGATAGAACCTGGTGCAAAGCGACCATTCCAAATGCTCTCAATTATGTATTTTTCAGCAAAACCTGCTGGGCTTTTTGCCTTAATAACCATTAAGTACTTATCCAGTTTTCTATTTATTTGGGTCGAATGGAACTCATCATACCACTAGTTGAACGTTATCGGAAACAAACCATCCGCGAAGTTATTACAGACAAAATAGAGTTTTAACTCTAATTAAGAGTTCTTGTTTATGGACAATACCTAATCAATGAAATGGTGATTTTTATCAACTTACCCAAAAAAATCATTCATAACTATATATAAAATAAAGAGATTCAAGTCACATTAATAAACTTAAAACAGTCAATTTAAGCTTGCAAAATTGGCTCTTTTTAGTAATTTAGATGCCAATTACCTTAACCCCACTTCGAAATACGACTCAGAGTGAATTTTTCACAACTCTTATGCTATACTTACCCAACTTTGATCGCGTTTTTGACCAAAAAATCGGTAAGTGTTTTATCAATAACCTGATTGTTATTGACTAAAAAAGCTTGCGGAGTAGAATGACGGTCGAAGTAAGGATTGCTTGTCTCACTCAAGGAGTGTCTTGGTAAAACCATAATCCCTAAACGGCTTATTGTTTCACTATAACATTGCCGATAGATACTATCTTCGTGTTTAACACGTTCTATTTGGCCACTTCACATAATGAATTAAAGATAAGCTGACAGCGTCTATCATCTCAACAGTAAGAGAACTACCCATGCCGATGTCCCTCGGAAGCGCTTTTCTCAAGAACTTTCTTGGTAAAGCCCCTGACTGGTACAAAGTTGCCATTATTGCTTTTCTCATTATCAACCCGATTGTTTTCTTTTTGATCGACCCATTTATTGCGGGTTGGCTACTTGTGGTTGAATTCATTTTCACCCTAGCGATGGCTCTCAAATGTTATCCGCTACAACCTGGTGGCTTACTGGCTATCGAAGCTATCGCCATTGGGATGACCAGTGCAGAGCAAGTAAAACATGAACTTGTGAATAATATCGAAGTTCTATTGCTACTGGTATTTATGGTCGCTGGTATCTATTTCATGAAACAGCTATTGCTGTTCATTTTTACCAAAATACTTCTCGGAATACGTTCAAAAGCGATGCTTTCAGTCGCCTTTTGCATTACCGCGGCCTTCCTGTCCGCCTTTTTAGACGCATTAACGGTTATCGCAGTGGTCATCAGTGTCGCTGTTGGATTTTACTCGATTTATCACAAAGTCGCATCAGGCCAAGTGACACCCGCTTATGATCATACTCAAGATGAGCACATTTCAGAGCTAACACGTGACGACCTAGAAAATTATCGTGCGTTTTTGCGCTCACTACTGATGCATGCTGGTGTGGGTACGGCTTTAGGCGGAGTAATGACTATGGTCGGTGAGCCACAAAACTTGATCATCGCCGATCAAGCAGGTTGGCTTTTTGGCGAGTTTATCATTCGTATGTCTCCAGTAACCGTGCCTGTTTTCCTTTGCGGTATTGTGACCTGTGTACTGGTCGAGAAACTAAAGTTATTTGGCTATGGTGCTGAATTGCCTGCTAACGTTCGTCAAATTCTAGTCGATTTTGATGCGGTTGAGCGTAAGAACCGAACCAACCAAGATGTTGCAAAGCTTTGGATTCAAGGTGCGATTGCAGTCTGGTTAATTGTTGGTTTGGCACTGCACTTAGCCGCAGTAGGCTTAATTGGCCTTTCCGTTATTATCTTAGCGACAGCCTTTACCGGTGTGATAGAAGAACATTCACTAGGTAAGGCATTTGAAGAAGCCCTACCCTTTACGGCGCTGCTGGCGGTTTTCTTTTCCATCGTAGCCGTAATTATCGATCAACACCTATTTAAACCTGTGATTGACTCTGTATTACATGTCGAAGATAAAGGGGCTCAGCTTGCTCTCTTCTATGTCGCCAACGGGCTTTTGTCGATGGTTTCTGATAACGTTTTTGTCGGCACTGTCTACATTAATGAAGTCAAAACGGCTCTATTGGAAGGTGTTATCACGCGTGAACAATTCGATTTACTAGCTGTTGCGATTAATACCGGCACTAACTTACCTTCAGTAGCAACACCAAACGGTCAAGCCGCTTTCTTATTTTTGTTAACGTCAGCACTTGCACCATTGATCCGCCTCTCTTATGGCAAAATGGTCATTATGGCTCTGCCCTATACGATCGTGTTGGCCTTAGTTGGCCTGTTTGGCATTGTCTTCTTAGTTGAACCCATGACTGCGCATTTTTATGACTTAGGGTGGATTACGCACCATTCAGCCAAAGCGGTTCAAGTCATCTCTGCCGGGCATTAAAATATTCGGTTGATAATGAAACTTATCTAAGTTAAAAAGCTCTGAACTATCAGGGCTTTTTACTCTTTAACAGGTATTGAATGTGACTTTTTTTACTACTCTGAAGCTATTCTCCCAATCGAGAAAATCTTGGACTTTATTGCTCCTTTTTGTGGTTTTTTTTGAGGCTTGTGCGCTTTTCTTTCAGCACATCATGATGCTCGCACCGTGTGTGATGTGCATTTATGAACGTGTGGCGATGCTAGGAATTGGCGGAGCCGCTCTGTTTGGCTTAATCGCACCCAATAATCCGATTGTGCGTTGGATTGGACTCGTTGCTTGGGGAGCCAGTGCTTATAAAGGTTTGACCTTAGCTCTGCAACATGTGGATTACCAATTCAACCCTTCTCCTTTTGCCACTTGTGATTTGTTTGTCACTTTCCCAAGCTGGGCACCACTCAATCAATGGGCACCTTGGATGTTCGAAGCTTACGGTGACTGTTCGAAAGTGGTATGGCAATTTTTAACGCTTTCAATGCCACAGTGGCTAGTGGTCATCTATGCTGCTAACTTGCTGGTGCTCGCTTTTATTGTTTTAGCTCAGTTCGCGAAAACCCCCGTCAATAAGCTGCGGTAATAACCTGCTTGATCAAAAAAGGCATCTCGCTAAAAGATGCCTTTTGGCTGATTCACATCGCTCACTCTAACGCAAGCAGCGGATCAACATTAATATACTTACCAATTTGTTGCCGTTTTACCGTTGGCACATAGGGTATTTCACCAAGCTTAGGCGCTGGAATGCGCGATTCCAACATTGCAATAATTTCAGCGTAATGCTCAGTTCCTGGGTTCACTCGGTTGGCTACCCAGCCAACAATCTTCAACCCGTCGGCAATAATACTTTCCGCTGTTAAAATTGCATGGCTTAAGCAACCTAGCTTAATCCCTACCACTAATACCACGGGTAGTTGTTCTTGTTTAACCCAAGTAGACAAGCAGTCGGTATCAGAGATCGGAACGCGCCAACCACCAGCACCTTCGATCAACACAATGTCAGCATTCGCTTTATGCTTAGCTAATTTGCTACTGAGTACGCCATAATCAATCTCGACGTGTTCATGTTTTGCGGCGATATGTGGTGATGTAGGGAGCGCTAAAGAATATGGATTCACATCACCATAGGGCATCTCTTTGGTTGCCGCTTTCATCAGATGTAATGCATCTGAGTTGCGTAAGCCAAATTCGGTTTTTTCGCTACCAGCGGCAACCGGTTTATAGCCAATAGTCACCAAATCCTTGGCGGCTAATGCTTGTAGAATCGCTTTTGAAGCGACCGTTTTTCCAACGTCGGTGTCCGTACCCGCAATAAAAAATGCATCAATCATCGATGTATAACCCCTAAACAAACCTGATAAGTTGCAGGTAGAAGACCTTGATGGTTTTGAAATGCTTGGTATGCCTGCTCAACTTGCAGTAGAGCCTTGCGGCTTGTTAACCCTTGTGAGCGTCCACTTACGTGATTTGCACCAATTCCTTTAAGATCTCTCATCAAGGACAAGGCTTTGTCATACCAAACTGTGATCGAAGGCAAGTCTAATTGATGGTGGCAACAGTGAGATTGCGCTAACGCAATTTTTACCTGATTGAGTGTGATGAAATCATTGACGTGTTGATGTGTATCAATTTTTGTCCACGCTTGTTTCAGTTCAAACAGCGAACCGTCCAATAATGTCGCAAAATAAGCCATCCCTTGTGGTTTCAATACGCGGTGAGTTTGTCGCAGTGGTAGAACAAGGTCATCACACCACTGCAGCGCTAAGCTAGAAAAAACGTAATCAAAAGAGCCGCTGGCGAAAGGAAGCGCCTCAGCATCTGCTTGATAGTAGGTGATACCAACATCACCACAACGTATTTTAGCTTGTACTAGCATCTCACTGGAGAGGTCAGCACATACCACATACGCCCCTCTACGTCGCAGTTGCTCTGAAAAATAGCCCGTACCACAACCAAGATCGAGCACTCTTTTTCCCACTAGATTGCGCGGCATTTTGTCCAACAAACGGTGTCCTACGTCACGTTGAAAAGCGGCATGTACATCATAATGCTTTGCCGCGCGGCTAAAAGAGTGGGCAATGGCGGCTTTGTCATGCAGCGTATTTATCTCTATGGCATGAGTTTGTGACATATTCAGCTCTCCTCTAGCGCACGTTGCAGTTGTGTGGTTAGTTGCTCTATGTCAGCAATAGTGTGGTTGGCGGTTAGAGTGATACGCAATCGGGCACGGCCTTGAGCCACCGTTGGTGGGCGAATCGCGGTCAACCAACACCCGTGATGTCGCAATTGTTCGGCGATGTTCAATGCCGTTTGTGCCTCACCAACAAGGTAGGGTTTGATTGGCGTTAGCGTTTCAACATAGCCATCGAAACCTTGCATAGATTCAGCGTAATAAGCTTGCAGCTCAGTTAGTTTTTCTCTGCGCCAAGACTGCTGAGTGACCATTGAAATGGCATGAGTGACTGCATAAGCTTGCGCTGGCGGCATGGCTGTAGAATAGACGTGGTGACGAGCAAACTGCGTAAGAAAGTCACCCACCTCTTGATTGCATAAGATAGCTGCACCCGATAACCCCAAGGCTTTGCCAAAGGTCACCACTAAGAGCTGTGGTTTTATTCCTGCCGCACTGCAACTGCCTGCCCCACCCTCGCCCAACACACCGATGCCGTGTGCATCATCGACTGCCAACCACGCTTCACCTTGCAGTGCATCCGTGATTTCGCACAGCGGTGCACAATCACCATCCATGCTAAAGACCCCTTCAGTCACCACTAACGTATGACTATCACGGTTAAGCTGCTTCTTAAGATGAGCAACATCGTTGTGCAGAAAACGCTTCATACTGGCGGCGCAAAGCATTCCTGCTTCCATCAAAGAGGCGTGGTTAAGTTTATCTTGCAGCAGCAAATCATCTTTGTTGAGCAAGCTAAACAGCAGTGCCTGATTGGCACTAAAACCTGAGCCAAACAAAATGGCCCGCTCATAACCTAGCCACTCACACAATTTGGCTTCAAGGTTGCGATGGGCTGAGCTAAAGCCTGTGACCAAAGGAGATGCACCACTACCGCAACCGTACATACTCAGCCCTTGCTGCCAAGCGGCAATCAATTCTGAGTCGTGCGCAAGGCCAAGGTAATCGTTACTGGAAAAGTTAAGATACTGGCGGCCATCTTTGCACAATCGAACCTGGTTACCCCCCTCAAGCTCGATAAGAGAGCGAGAAAGCCCAAGATCGCGACGAGCACAGAGCGCCGCTGAAATACGTGAATTAAACGCTGGCATCGTAGAAAAGATCATCTTTAGTAGGACGAGCTGCCACCCGTTTTACGACACGCTCAAGCAGCTCACTTTCTGCAATTTCATCCGGTTTTTGGCTCACTTGTTGGCTATTGATACCCAGTTTTTTAAACAACTGCATATCGCTATCTTCATCAGGATTAGGAGTCGTTAGCAGCTTGCAACCGTAGAAAATGGAGTTTGCACCTGCCATAAAGCACAGCGCTTGCATCTGCTCATTCATATTTTCACGTCCAGCGGATAAACGTACTGCCGATTGTGGCATCATGATGCGAGCAACGGCAATCAAACGAATAAAATCAAACGCTTCGACATCTTCGGCTTGCTCTAACGGTGTGCCTTTCACTTTGACCAGCATATTAATCGGTACACTTTCAGGATGGGTTGGTAAGTTCGCTAATTCCACCAACAGGCCAGCGCGGTCATTAGCGCTCTCTCCCATACCGATAATTCCCCCAGAGCAGATCTTCATTCCTGCATCGCGCACGTGCGATAAGGTATCAAGGCGATCTTGATAGGTTCGGGTGGTGATAATGTTGCCATAGTATTCAGGTGAGGTATCTAGGTTGTGGTTGTAGTAATCAAGCCCTGCACTGGCCAACTCGCTTGCTTGATCAGGCGTTAGCATGCCCAACGTCATACACGTTTCCAAGCCCATCTCTTTCACGCCACTGATCATCTCTTTCAAGAGAGGCATATCACGCGTTTTCGGGTTTTTCCACGCCGCTCCCATGCAAAAGCGGGTCGACCCAGAACGCTTCGCTTTTTGCGCCGCGTCTAACACCCGCTCGACTTCCATCAACCGTTCTTTATCAACATCAGTCCGGTAATGCGCACTCTGCGGGCAATATTTACAATCTTCAGGACACGCCCCCGTCTTAATAGAAAGTAACGTGCTGACTTGGACATAATTTTTGGGATGGTATTGACGATGTACTTGCTGCGCTTCAAACAGTAGATCCATAAACGGCTTTTCGACCAGTGCGTTCACCTCAGCAACGGTCCAGTTATGACGAACTTCCACATCTCTTCCTTATTCAGTTTTATTATTTTGTTGCTTGGCTAGTCTACTGACAAGCGATAAACTGTCAACAACCAAAGAAAACGCAAGTTTACGTTTGATTAATTTTTATACAAACCCAGCAATATGGACTGACCATGGATTTACTCTTCGACCGCCAACATATCTGGCATCCCTACACTTCAACGCTGACGCCATTGACTTGTTATCCCGTCACTCACGCTCAAGGTGTCGATCTTTATTTGGAAGATGGGCGACGCTTGATTGATGGAATGTCCTCTTGGTGGGCAACCATTCATGGTTATAACCATCCACACCTTAATTACGCTGCGCATCAGCAAATTGATAAAATGTCACACGTGATGTTTGGCGGTATCACACATCAACCCGCCATTACGCTTTGTAAAAAATTACTGGCATTAGCGCCAAGCAATCTTGAGCACGTATTTTTAGCCGATTCTGGCTCTGTCGCCGTGGAAGTCAGCTTAAAAATGGCGCTGCAATACTGGCATGCAAAAGGTCAACCACGAGCGAAATTTCTCACCTTACGTCATGGCTATCACGGCGATACCTTTGCCGCGATGTCAGTCACTGACCCAGAAAACTCGATGCATTCGCTCTACAAAGGTTTTTTGCCGCAGCATATTTTTGCCGATTCGCCAACTTGCGGTTTTTGGGATGAGTGGGATGAACGCGATCTCGATGATTTTCGAGAGAAAATCATGCACGCTCATCAAGAGCTTGCGGCG
This sequence comes from Vibrio ordalii ATCC 33509, assembly GCA_000257205.1. Classification (GTDB taxonomy): domain Bacteria; phylum Pseudomonadota; class Gammaproteobacteria; order Enterobacterales; family Vibrionaceae; genus Vibrio; species Vibrio ordalii. The sequence goes on from AEZC01000151.1 coordinate 16,445, forward strand.
GTGATTTTAGAACCAATTGTGCAGGGTGCTGGCGGTATGCGTATCTATCATCCTCAGTTTTTAAAAGGCGTGCGTGCACTTTGCGATCAATATGGTTTGCTACTGATTGCCGATGAGATTGCAACTGGATTTGGCCGTACTGGAAAGCTCTTCGCCTGCGAGCACGCTAATATCGCGCCTGATATTTTATGTGTCGGCAAGGCCTTAACGGGTGGCTATATGACGCTTTCGGCCACACTGGCGACCAAGCAAGTCGCCGATACGGTTTGTGCTGGCGAAGCGGGCTGCTTTATGCATGGGCCAACCTTTATGGCTAACCCATTGGCGTGCGCCGTCGCCTGCGCTAGCTTAGAGCTCATCGAACAGGGCGATTGGCAACAGCAAACCCAGCATATTGAAGCGCAATTTGCTCATTTACTGCCCATGCTTAACCGTTTTGAGATGGTAAAAGAGACGCGCTGGCTGGGCGCTATCGGCGTGATTGAAACGCATCGCCCTGTCAATATGGAGGTCATTCAAGCGCTATTTGTTGAGCAAGGGGTCTGGATCCGTCCTTTTGGCTGTTTAATCTATGTGATGCCACCGTTTATTAGCCAAGTAGATGACATTGAAAAACTGATCAACGCTGTAGTGGTGGCATTGCAAAATTCGCAATGCTTTCAAATCGATGGGGCTTAAATAGAACCGACACATACTATTGATGCATAAAAAAACCGACTCGCAAGTCGGTTTTTTTACTGTGTTTAACGCATCATGATTAACCGATGTGCGTTGCGCCACCCATGTATGGTTGCAGTACGCTAGGAACGGCAATACGGCCATCGGCTTGTTGGTTGTTTTCCAAAATGGCTACCATAGTACGGCCCACAGCAAGGCCTGAACCGTTCAGCGTGTGTACAAGCTCAGGTTTATTGCCGCCTTTGCGACGGAAACGGGCTTGCATACGACGCGCTTGGAAATCCCACATGTTTGAGCAAGAGGAGATCTCACGGTATGTACCTTGTGCAGGAACCCACACTTCAAGATCGTAAGTTTTGCGAGAGCCAAAGCCCATGTCACCGGCACACAGCACCACTTTACGGTACGGTAGTTCAAGCAATTGCAGCACTTTTTCCGCATGACCGGTTAACTCTTCCAGCGCCGCCATTGAATCTTCTGGGCGCGTAATCTGAACCAATTCGACTTTATCAAATTGGTGCATACGGATAAGACCACGTGTATCGCGACCATACGATCCCGCCTCAGAACGGAAACAAGGTGTATGAGCCGTCATTTTCAGTGGCAGATCGGCTTCGTCAGAAATGGTGTCACGCACTAAGTTCGTTACTGGCACTTCAGCGGTAGGGATCAGCGAAAGTTTACGCGGCTCTTCATCATTCACTTTTTCAGTTAGTGGCTCAGTATGGAATAGGTCTTGACCAAACTTAGGTAGTTGACCAGTACCAAACAGACTGTCAGCATTGACAAGATAAGGCACGTACATTTCTGTGTAGCCATGTTCTTGAGTGTGAAGATCCAACATAAATTGTGCAATGGCGCGGTGTAGGCGAGCAAATTGGCCTTTCATTACGATAAAGCGAGCGCCAGTAATTTTAGTTGCACTAGCAAAATCTAAACCACCGGCCATTTCGCCAAGATCAACGTGATCTCTGAGCTCAAAATCGTAAGTTTTAGGTTCGCCCCAACGAGAAACTTCTACGTTGTCATTTTCATCTTTACCGTCAGGAACCGATTCATCTGGTACGTTGGGTACAGACAGAGTGATCGCATCCAATTGTGCTTGGATGTCATTCAACTGCGCTTTTTTCGCGTCTAAGTCACTGCCTAGAGAGCCGATTTGTAGCTTGACTGCTTCTGCGCCCGCTTTGTCGCCGGCGGCCATTTTTTGGCCAATTTCTTTGGAGATGGAGTTGCGCGAGGATTGTAAATTTTCAACTTCTACTTGAATGGACTTACGTTGTTCTTCAAGTTGACGAATTGTCTCAACGTCGAGTTTGAAACCGCGACGCGCTAATTTTGCAGCTGTTTCATCCAGCTCAGTGCGAAGTAATTTAGAATCCAGCATTGCTAATCCTATGCTTTTAGTTATGAAAAACGCGCCTGCATCCCTTTCTAATCAGAGCGACGCGTAGAGAAAATTGAACCCGACAAAGATAACGAAAAGAGACTATTTTTCATAGCGCTTTTGTGGGCTTTTTGCATCTAAACTAGCCAAGTAATCTAACTTTTCACCAATTTTGGTTTCTAAACCTCGATTTGTTGGCTGGTAGTAGCGTGTATCGCTCATTTCAGGCGGCAAATAACTTTCGCCAGCCGCGTAAGCTCCCGGTTCATCGTGGGCATAACGATATTGTGCTCCATAACCAAGATCTTTCATCAAACTGGTTGGTGCATTACGCAAATGAGGCGGCACCTCATACTCTGGCAAATTATGCGCATCAGCTAAGGCTTGCTTCCACGCGCTATACACGGCATTACTTTTGGGCGCGCACGCTAAATAGACAATCGCTTGTGCAATCGCACGTTCACCTTCCGCAGGGCCAACGCGGGTAAAACAGTCCCAAGCGGCGAGCGCTACCTGCATGCCTCTTGGGTCGGCGTTACCGACATCTTCCGAAGCTATCGCCAATAAACGGCGAGCGATATAAAGTGGATCGCAGCCTGCTGCGATCATTCTGGCCGACCAATACAGCGCCGCATCGGGGTTGGAACCTCGAATCGATTTATGCACCGCAGAGATAAGGTCGTACCAAATATCGCCTTTATTATCAAAGCGCGACACTTTTTCGCCTGCCACTTCGGCCAACAGTTTGAGCGTAATGAGCTTTTCACCTTGCGCATTCTCTTCGGCCATGTCGTACAGCAACTCAAGATAATTGAGTGACATGCGCGCATCACCATTGACCAATTCAGCCAAACGTTCGAGCACGTTATCCATAAACTGCGCTGCGACTTTACCTAAACCGCGATCGTCATCGTTGATTGCTTGATTGAGCGCCAGCAAAATTTCATCGCTAGCCAGCGAGGTTAATTTGTACACCCGAGCACGAGATAGCAAAGCGTTGTTGAGTTCAAAAGAGGGATTCTCTGTCGTGGCACCAATGAAAGTCACAGTGCCATCTTCAATGTGTGGCAAAAAGGCATCTTGTTGAGATTTATTAAAACGATGCACTTCGTCTACAAACAAAATAGTACGTCGACCCGCCATTTTATTTTCGCGCGCTTTTTCAATGGCAGCACGGATCTCTTTAACGCCAGAAGTCACCGCAGAAACACGTTCAACCTCTGCATTGGCGTAATTCGCCGCCACTTCAGCTAAGGTCGTTTTGCCCGTACCGGGCGGCCCCCACAAGATCATCGAATGAATATGACCAGCCTCTAATGCACGCCGTAGCGGTTTACCCACGCCTAAAATGTGCTGCTGGCCAATATACTGCTCAACCGTCTGCGGGCGCATTCTCGCGGCCAACGGACGGAAATCTTCATCACCCGAAAAATCTAAGCTGTAGTTACCCACACTGCTGTAGTTACCCACACTATAGTTACTCACGCCTTAGTCCCTATCTCAATTACGTTGATCATCAACCTCGACACCTTGCGGGATCTGGAACGTGAAACGCGCTTTAGCGGCCGGTGTTAGTTGTACATTGCTAAACGTAAACAGACTCTTCTGTCCATCTTGTTCAATCACGTTAAAACCTTTCACGATCCCTTTCTCATCAATCGCTATCTGAAACTGCCCTTGGTTTGAATCTACCGCGGTTGGCGTTAGGGTGAAATCATCACCGTTTTGTGCAACTTTGTAGTGATCCCAATCACTGGCGCGATTACGGGTCAGCAACACAAAAGGAGTTTGTTCCGTCGCTTGTTCTTGATTATAAATACTCACTTGTTCGATAAATGGGCTGTAATACCACAAGGTTTTACCATCAGACACCAGTAAGTTTTCATCAGGAGCGGTCGTTTGCCAACGGAAAAGACTTGGCCGGACAATATCAACGTTCCCCTGACCTTCCATCACAATATCACCTTCAGGGCTGATCACTTGCTGGGAAAAGGTCGCGCTAAAACCAGCGTTCAGCGCGAGGCGTTGACTCAACTCTTCTTTTGGCGCAGCCAAAACAGCGACAGAAAAACTACACAACAACAGGGCTAACACTCTTTTCATGATTACCACACTCCATGGATAACAATTTTTTGTCTATAACGTTTTCTATAACGTTTATTGATAAGGCCCTATTCTCTTAAGAAGCGTTCGCTTATCAGAATAACTTATTTATCAGGATAACTCGTTTATAAGGGCTTATTTGCTTGGGTTTGTCAGCGTTTTGTTGAGATTCAACCTCAGACGGCGTACTTTACTGGCCACAGCACTGTTTGAATTTTTTGCCACTGGCGCACGGACAAGGATCATTGCGGCCAATCTCTTTAAATGGGTTAACGCGCTGCGTTTTCATGCCGAGCATTAATTCATCAGCCATTAACGCGACTTCTGTGATCATGACATCCAACTGCTCAGCAAAATCACTCAAACTGGGTGGTGTTGCAAAACCCGCTTCGCTCATCTGCTGCTGTGTTTGTGTTTCATCGATGGCTAACATGAAGGTGGTCAACAAAGCTTGTAGCATGCGCAGGCTACCATCACCAATTTGAGTCTCTAACCATTGCGGTTCAACGACTGGCCAGACGCTCATAAACCCTTCAGCAAAATCAGCCCACTGAGTCGCATTATCTAGCAAGGCTAACGCCGAATATTCGCTACGTTTGAGCAAGTTATATTGCAGATTAATTTGCGCCATCACCATAGGTTCAAGTGCTTTGACTTGCTCCCCCACTAAAGGTTCTAACCAAGTTGTGGGTTCTAACGGCTTAGTGGCGAAATTGGATGCCAAAATAGCCCCTTCAAAAAAATGAGCGGATTGAGGAGCTGATTGAGGAAGAGAGAGCAATGAGTAAGTCATGAAAATCTGTACAGTTAAAATGGTTGACCAAGGATTATATACCAACTCTTGCGTTTAGTGACTTTTGATTCGGTAACCACTACAATCTCGCCTCGAATTTTTAAGGCGAAATGATGATGCGTGTAATTTTGGGCCCGATGGAGGGTGTGCTAGACCACTTGATGCGTGAACTGCTCACCCAGATGAATGATTACGATCTGTGCGTGACTGAATTTGTGCGTGTCGTTGACCAATTATTGCCTGACCACGTTTTTTATCGCCTTTGTCCTGAACTGAAAACAGGCTCAAAAACGCAAGCAGGTGTTCCCGTGCACGTTCAACTGCTCGGCCAAGAGCCACATTGGATGGCAGAAAATGCCGCACGAGTTGCTGAATTAGGCGCGCACGGCATTGATTTGAATTTTGGTTGCCCAGCGAAAACGGTCAACAAACACAAAGGCGGTGCGGCGCTGTTACAACATCCGGAATTGATTTATCAAGTGGTAAAATCATGCCGAGATGCGGTACCGAAAGCGGTCCCTGTTTCGGCTAAAATCCGCTTAGGTTGGGAAGACCCTAACGACTGCTTTGAAATTGTCGATGCGATTGAACAAGCTGGAGCAAACGAGCTCACAGTTCATGCCCGAACAAAAGCGGGCGGTTATCGCGCCAGTGAAATTAAGTGGGATTACATTAATCAGATACGCCAGAAGACGTCTCTGCCTCTTATCGCTAATGGCGAAATTTGGAACTATGACGATGGTCAAGCCTGTATTAAAGCGACGGGCGTAGAGTCATTGATGGTTTGTCGAGGCGCATTCAACGTTCCCAATTTAGGCAATGTGGTCAAACATAACCATAAAGTGATGCCTTGGCATGAAGTGGTTGATCTGCTCCTGCGCTATTCGCAATTTGAAATTAGAGGCGATAAAGGCTTTTACTATCCCAACCGAGTCAAGCAATGGTTTACCTACTTGCGTCAAGAATATCCGCAAGCTAACGAGCTCTTTCGCGAAATCAGGACCTTTACCAAATCGGAACCTATTGTGGAGCACATTCAGCGTTACCGTGATCGGTTACAAAACACCTTGTGATGCGTTTTCTTCAGGCTTTCTCAACATCACGCCGAGAAAGCCTGTTGCTGCTTAGTCAACCACTGTGATAACGAAATAAAACCATTAACTGAGTAGAAGGCTATCATCTGCCAGCTCTTCGCCTCGAACTTTCGAAAACATTTCCAGTAGATCAGGCACTTTCATATTGGCACGCTGCTCACCAGACACATCAAGAACAATTTCACCTTGGTGAAGCATCACAGTGCGATCACCACACGCTAAGGCATCTTTCATCGAGTGCGTTACCATCATCACCGTCAAGTTAAATTCTTTGACGATTGTTTTGGTCAAATCAATGATAAAGGCCGCCATTCTAGGGTCCAGAGCCGCAGTGTGCTCATCAAGCAGTAACAATTTACTGTCAGATAAGGTTGCCATCACTAAGCTAACCGCTTGACGCTGCCCACCAGACAGTAGGCCGATGTTATCGCCTAAACGATCTTCTAATCCCAAACCAAGGATAGCGATTCGCTCTTGAAACAACTTGCGACGTGATGAAGAAAGTGACAGCCCCCACCCTCGGCGCTTGCCGCGCATGTAGGCTAAAGCCATATTCTCTTCAATGGTTAAATCACCACATGTACCGGCAAGTGGGTCTTGGAACACGCGAGCGCATAAACGTGCGCGCTGATCCACGCTCTGACGCGTGACATCGACTTCATCGATGAGTACTTTGCCTGCCATCATGGGCGTTTCGCCCGTTACAGCACCTAGTAAGGTCGATTTCCCTGCACCATTTGAGCCAATCACAGTTAAAAATTGATGTTCAGGTACTTCGAGGTGAACACCTCTTAACGCTCTATTTTCTAAAATTGTGCCAGGGTTAAACGTGACTTGAATATCTTCTAAACGAATCATAATGTTTCTCCTGACGCTTTATCCTTCTTAGCAACAACCGACCTCTGAGCAGGAGAATTACCCTTTTTTACTTTGAAGTTCCTTTTCATTTTTGGCGCAATCAGTGCAATGGCCACCAGCACAGCAGTAACTAAGTTGAGATCTGATGCCTGCAAACCGAACATACCCGAGCTCAAAGCAAAGGCGACCGCTAAACGGTACAGCACTGAACCGACGATGACCGCCAGCACTGCAACCCAGATCCGACGACCGGGGATCAACGTCTGCCCCAAAATCACAGCAGCAAGGCCAACTACAATCGTCCCTACGCCCGAAGTTACATCAGCAAAACTGTTGGTTTGCGCAAACAGTGCCCCAGCAAAACCGACAAAACCATTCGATAACGCAAGAGCAAAATAGGTATAAAACGAGGTGCTTCCGCCTTGTGCTCTCACCATGCGGGCATTAACGCCCGTAGCACGCAGCCCAAGTCCAAAGTCACTGTTTAATAATCGCACCACAAACCAGGCCGAAATCAAGACCAATACACCCACGACCAACGGGCGAATGTAAACCGAATCACCCAAGGCTTCAAAAGGCGTAAGAATGGTCTCCTCGCCAAGCAGAGCAATATTGGGGCGTCCCATAATGCGAATATTGATGGAGAAGGCGGCAATCATGGTGAGAATCGACGCCAATAGATGCAAAATACCGCAGCGAACCGCAAGAAATGCAGTCACCCAACCAGTAAAGGCACCCGCAAGTATTGCCATTCCTGTAGCAACCCAAGGGTTAATACCTGCCACAATCGCCGTGGCGGCCACCGCAGCGCCCATCGGGAAACTGCCGTCAACGCTTAAATCGGGGAAATCAAGGACACGGAAAGTGAGGTAAACACCCAATGCCACCAATCCGTACAGCAGCCCTATCTCTAGAGCGCCAAAAAAAGCAAAAGCAGACATAACAACTCCTTTCTCTGCTTAAACAGAGCTAAAGCCTTCGCTCTAGCTCTGAATGGTCTTTATTTTACGCTCGTAGCACGATCAAGTACTGACTGAGGAATAGTTACGCCCAGTTTTTCCGCTGCGGTTTTGTTGATCATTAAATCAGACCCTTTGGCCACTTTAACATCCAGTTTACCCGGTGCTTGGCCTTCCAAAATAGCGACAACATAGTCTGCGGTTTGTACGCCAATTTGGTAATAATCAAAACCAAGGCTCGCAACCGCGCCGCGTTCAACATAAGAGGTTGCTGCGCCAAATACTGGGGTCTTAGCTTGGTTAGCCGAAACAATCATCCCTTCAATCGCACTGGCGACGGTATTATCAATTAAGGCGTAAAGGATGTCTGATTTTGAGGCGATCGCTTGTGTCGCGGTTTGTACGTCTGCGCTTTTTAAGGCTGTCGCTTCAATAAGTTTAATGCCATGTTTTTGAGTGCTCGATTTAAGCAGTTCCATCAAGCTCACTGCATTGGCCTCACCGGGGTTATACACTACGCCGATAGATTTCACATTTGGCATGATCTCTTTGATCAGCTCAACGTGTTGTTCAACTGGCGATAGATCAGAAAGCCCGGTCACGTTCTTGCCCGGTTGCTCAAGTTTTTTCACCAATTTAGCACCGACAGGATCGGTCACCGCCGTGAACACGACAGGAATAGTTTTGGTTGCAGAAACGAGCGCTTGCGCCGTGGGGGTTGCGATGCCGACTAACACATCAGGATTTTCCCCGACAAATTGGCGCGCAATTTGAACAGCAATAGCTGGGTTGCCTTGCGCGGTTTTAAAATCAAAATCTAGATTTTTACCTTGTTCATAACCTTTTGCTTTTAAACCATCAAGTAAACCTTGTCTGGTTGCGTCTAAAGCTGGGTGCTCAACAATTTGCGATACGGCGACTTTCGCTGTTTTGGCCATAATGCTAGTTGAAGAGAGTAATACTGCTCCTGCAAAAACGGCGGTAACAATGGCTTTGCCTGCTTTCATCTTAACTCCTTGATTTAAGCATTATACCCTTCCTAGTCAAAGCGGTAGCAGTGCTAGCAAATGCGCTCATCCCGTTAAACACAGTTAACCTGTGCCACATTAGGATTTATCCCATTGCAGATTGCTTACCACTTCATATTGTTTGGGTATAGGTGTTGGATGTTGTGTTTTTATATTTTTATGTACGCGCACTGAGCGTCGCTGACAACATTATTACCAGTAACTCAGGCTAAAGGGAAGTGAGGTTTAACAGTAAAGTAACAAAAAGAGAGCTAAGAATAAGGCGAAAGTTTAATAACAAAGAGGAGTTCACTGCGGAAGCCCTCTTTGTCTTTTATTAACCAGCTAACCGGCGGGCTAGAACCAGCGTTCTAACGCGGCTTCATCTAACTGGCGGAATGCTCGGTTAAGGATAACCGCCAGCTCTTTGTATCTCGGCTTCGCTTTGATTGGCTCTAAAGCAAAACCGGTATCGACAATCTTCTGGTACAGCTCTCTGTACCACCCAGCAAGCGAAGGTGGAAGTTGGGTATTGGCGCGATTTCCCAGCCACCACATACCTTGTAGCGGTAAGCTTATGGCAAAGAGTGCCACTACCACTGCTTGGGGCATCGCCTGTGTATTTTCAAAAACCATCTGTGTCAGGACACTGATTGCGGCGATAGCTGGCATAGCCTTCACGCCAAAACGCGTGGCTTTAATGATCCGTTGCTCAGGGAAAATGAGGCCTAGTTCTTTGCGCACAGGCCAAACATCCATATATTTCTGACCATCTTTCAGGCTGTGAACGATTCCAACTTTGTGATTCATAGCGCGCCCTCACTCTCAATGCTGCCCATTAAACTAAAAAATAGTTTAATGATTCAACTAATCTAGTAAAAAATTGATAGAAGTTAATATTATTTCAATTTTTTTTTGTTATATTGGCCCATTATCGCTATTCTTTGCGAGCCCTCAATCTCATTGTTGCCGTTATTTACAATTTAGGCAACTCCGAGATGAAATCTGCAAGGAATGCACGACGACTTTACGTTAAAAGCCCCGTCTCATGATACGGAAATTCAAGTTTTATTAACCGAGAATAGTAGCGCTCCACAACGCTTCTACTATTCTTGAGATTGATTTTTATCTTAAACGATTATTACAGGTAGTCACACATGTCTAAGCTAGTTTTAGTTTTAAACTGCGGTAGTTCTTCTCTTAAATTTGCTGTTGTTGATGCAGAAACAGGTGCTGAGCACCTATCAGGTCTTGCTGAATGTCTTCACCTTCCTGAGGCACGTATCAAGTGGAAACTTGACGGTAAACACGAAGCGCAACTAGGCGAAGGTGCGGCACACGAAGAAGCACTCGCGTTTATGGTTGAAACTATTCTTGCTTCTAAGCCAGAGCTTAAAGCTGACCTTGGCGCTATCGGTCACCGTATCGTACACGGTGGTGAGCAGTTCACTCAATCTGCACTTATCTCTGATGATGTACTAAAAGGTATTCAAGACGCTGCAACCTTTGCACCGCTTCACAACCCAGCACACATCATCGGTATCGAAGCCGCTAAGAAAAACTTCCCTGAGCTTCAAAACGTAGCTGTGTTTGATACTGCGTTCCATCAAACTATGCCTGAAGAGTCTTTCCTATACGCTCTTCCGTACAATCTGTACAAAGAGCACGGTATCCGTCGTTATGGCATGCATGGTACTTCACACCTATTCATCACTCGTGAAGTTGCAGGCCTACTCAACAAGCCAGTGGAAGAAGTCAACATCATCAACTGTCACCTAGGCAATGGTGCTTCTGTTTGTGCGATCAAAAACGGTCAATCAGTTGATACCTCAATGGGTCTAACTCCTCTTGAAGGTTTGGTGATGGGTACACGTTGTGGTGACATCGACCCTGCAATCATCTTCCACCTGCACGATGCACTGGGTTACTCTGTTGATCAAATCAACACTATGCTGACCAAAGAGTCTGGCCTACAAGGCTTAACACAAGTGACTTCGGATTGCCGTTTTGTTGAAGATAACTACGGTGAGAAAGAAGAAGCGACTCGTGCAATGGACGTGTTCTGCCACCGCCTAGCGAAATACGTGGCTGGCTACACTGCAAACCTTGACGGTCGCCTAGACGCTATCGTCTTCACTGGTGGTATCGGTGAGAACTCAGGCCCTATCCGTGAAATGGTACTAAACCGTTTGGCTATCTTCGGTATCGAAGTCGACAGCGCAGCAAACCTAAAAGCACGTTTTGGCGGCGAAGGTGTGATCACAACGGCAAACAGCCGTATTCCAGCTATGGTTATCTCGACCAATGAAGAGCTAGTGATTGCTGAAGATACTGCTCGTCTGGCAGGCCTTTAATTGACTTTCTGGCTAACTCTCTGAGTTAGCCAGTTTTTTACCGGGGCTCAACCCTTAGTTTCTAGTGATTTAGGTCAGCAGGCTTATTTCCGAAGAAGGTCATGTTGGGCTTTGTTCCTTTTTCAATCTAGTTTCGGTTAGATTGATTTCAATAGTTTGAGGTACTCTACTCATGTCCCGTACTATTATGCTTATCCCTATCAGCGCTGGTGTTGGTCTTACCAGCGTGAGCATGGGTGTCCTTCGCGCCATGGAGCGTAAAGGTGTTAGCGTTTCTTTTTATAAGCCTATTGCACAACCTCGCTCGGGTGGCGATCAACCTGATCTCACTTCAACGATTATCGGTCGCAACAGCGACATCAGCATTGCAGAACCGATGATGATGTCAGCGGCAGAAACGTTGATCGGTAGCGAAAAGATGGATGTGTTGCTTGAAACCGTCGTTGAGCGTTACAACCACATCAATCAAGATTCTGAAGTAACGCTGATTGAAGGCCTTGTGCCAACACGTAAACACCCATTCGCGAACCAAGTGAACGCAGAAATTGCCAAAACACTGGGCGCAGAAATTGTGTTTGTCGCGACACCGGGAACGGACAATCCAACTCAGTTGAAAGAGCGTATTGAAGTTGCGTGCTCAAACTTTGGTGGAACAAAAAATAAAAACATTTCAGGTGTTATTATCAACAAGCTCAATGCCCCTGTTGATGAAGCAGGCCGCACTCGCCCTGACTTATCAGAAATTTTTGATGATGCAGATAGCGCGAAACAAGCCAATTTAGAAGTGATGCAGATCTTCAACACCAGCCCAATTCGTGTGTTAGGTTGCGTGCCTTGGAGTATCGATCTTATCGCGACTCGTGCTATTGATATGGCCAAACACCTGAAAGCTGAAATCATTAATGAAGGTGAAATTAAGTCTCGCCGTATTAAAAGCATCACTTTCTGTGCGCGTTCTTTGCCACATATGATTGAGCACTTTAAGCCAGGGTCACTCTTAGTGACATCGGCCGATCGTCCTGACGTGATTGTTGCCGCCTCTCTGGCCGCAATGAATGGCGTTGAAATTGGTGCGGTGCTGCTGACTGGCGGTTACGATATGCCACAAGAGATTGTGAACCTATGTAAACCAGCCTTTGAAAGCGGCTTGCCTATTTTTAAAGCGCAAGGTAACACTTGGCAAACGTCACTCAACCTACAAAGCTTTAGCCTAGAAGTTCCAGCTGACGATAAAGAGCGTATCGAGTTCATCAGCGATCACGTTGCTAGCCACATCGATGGTCCTTGGATTAATTCGCTCACTGAAGGCACGCAAGGTATCCGTCGCCTTAGCCCGCCAGCATTCCGTTATCAGTTAACTGAATATGCTCGTCGTGCAGGTAAACGTATTGTGCTTCCTGAAGGGGATGAGCCACGCACGGTTAAAGCGGCGTCTATTTGTGCAGAGCGCGGTATTGCGACTTGTGTTCTGCTTGGTAACCCTGATGAAATCCGCCGCGTTGCTGCGCAACAAGGTGTTGAGTTAGGTGCTGGCGTTGAAATTATCGATGCTGACTCTGTGCGCGAAAACTACGTCGCTCGCTTGGTTGAACTGCGTGGTTCAAAAGGCATGACCGAAGTTGTGGCTCGTGAAAAACTGCAAGATTCAGTCTTCTTAGGCACCATGATGCTAGAAGCGGGTGAAGTTGATGGTTTGGTTTCTGGTGCAGTTCATACCACAGCCAACACCATTGTTCCTCCATTCCAAATCATTAAGACCGCGCCAAATGCCTCGATTGTATCCTCTATCTTCTTCATGCTATTGCCTGATCAAGTGTTGGTATACGGTGATTGCGCCATCAACCCAGATCCAAATGCTGAACAGCTCGCTGAAATCGCAATTCAATCGGCCGATTCTGCAGCAGCATTCGGTATTGACCCACGCGTGGCGATGATCTCTTACTCGACCGGTGAATCAGGTAAAGGTGCTGATGTAGATAAAGTGCGTGAAGCGACGCGCATTGCTCAAGAGAAACGTCCAGATCTTATTATCGACGGTCCTCTGCAATACGATGCTGCAATCATGGAAAACGTGGCGGCTTCTAAAGCACCAAACTCTCCAGTCGCTGGTAAAGCAACGGTATTTGTCTTCCCTGACCTAAACACAGGTAATACAACTTACAAAGCGGTACAACGCTCAGCAGACCTTGTTTCTATCGGTCCAATGCTGCAAGGCATGCGTAAACCAGTAAACGATTTGTCTCGCGGTGCATTGGTTGACGACATTGTTTACACAATCGCGTTGACGGCGATTCAAGCAAGCCAAGAAACAAAATAACATTCTTAGCTTAACTTGCTGATTAAAAGGCTCTTATGTATCACATAAGAGCCTTTTTTATAGCACAATTCCACCCTCGTTATAGCCCAATAAAGCCGCGCTCATGGAGAGTATCAAGATCAAGATCCGGCCCTTTAGGTACCACTTGAGTTGGGTTAATGCCGATATGGCTGAAATAATAGTGGCGTTTGATGTGGTAAAAATCGGTCGTTTGTTTGATACCGTCGATTTGGTAAAGCTCTTTTAAGTAACCGCTTAAGTTCTCATAATCGGCGATACGCTGTTTATTGCATTTAAAATGCCCGACGTAAACAGCATCAAAACGGATAAGTGTCGTGAATAAACGCCAATCTGCCTCAGTGATCTGGTTACCAACCAGGTAGCGATGCGTCGCTAGATGATTGTTGACCTTATCTAACGCCCTAAAAAGTGCATCATAAGCATCGTCATAGGCCTCTTGCGTGGTCGCAAAGCCACATCGATAGACGCCATTATTAATATTAGGGTAGATATACGCATTCCATTCATCGATAGCTTTGCTGAGTGTTTGCGGATAATAGTCGTGCTGGTTACCCGTTAACTCATTAAATGCACTGTTAAACATGCGAATAATCTCAGAAGATTCATTGCTGACAATGGTATTGGTCTTCTTATCCCACAGCACAGGTACAGTTACTCGCCCTGAATAATCTACCTTTGCTTTGGTGTAGATTTGATGGAGCTTGGTATAGCCGAACAGAGGTTCAGGAATACCAAAAGACCAACCTTCACTCAGCATATCAGGGCAAACGACAGTAACATCAATGTGTTCGGTGAGTGATTTAAGCTGGCGAAAAATCAATGTACGGTGAGCCCAAGGGCATGCCAAAGAGACATACAGATGATAACGGTCCGATTCTGGTTGAAATCGTGCGTCTGGCTGGCTGTCGACCGAGTGTCTGAATCCTGCGTCTTCGCGAACAAAACGCCCAGCGCTGCTTTTGGTGTCATACCAAACATCGTGCCAGACGCCTTCAACTAATTTTCCCATGATCTCCACTCCTCATTCCGATGACTTTTTTATTATAAGTAGGAGAGAAAATGGTAAAACCGGAGGAAGTTGTCCTTGTTATTCAGAAATTTTGAACAGTGCGATACCCGATTTGTCTATACCCGATTTGTCTATACCCGATTTGTCTATACCCGATTTGTCTATACCTAAGCGCACAGATAAAAAAAGCGCGACCCACAAATGCGTCGCGCTTAAACCTGTCACAGGCTAAATTTAGAGTTCGACATGCAAACAAGACACAGCATGTTCATCACTGCCTTTAATCTGCGGTTTTTGCTGTGCACAGATTTCCGTCGCTTGAGGACAGCGGGTACGGAAAACACATCCTGAAGGCGGGTTGATTGGCGAAGGTAAATCCCCTTCTAGCATCTGAATTTTCTTAGCACGCTCCAGTTTCGGATCTGGAATTGGCACAGCCGACATCAAAGCTTTGGTGTAAGGGTGTGATGGATTCGCAAACAACGCCTCAGAGGTGCCAAGCTCGACCGCATTGCCTAAATACATCACGAGTACACGATCAGAGATGTGTTTCACTACCGATAAATCATGGGCAATAAAAACCAAACTTAAACCAAGCTCATTTTGCAACTCTTTGAGCAGGTTAACCACCTGCGCTTGGATTGAAACATCCAAAGCAGAAACTGGCTCATCACAGATGATCATTTTCGGTTTTAAAATGAGCGCACGGGCAATACCAATACGTTGACACTGACCACCAGAGAATTCATGGGGATAGCGGTTAATGACGTTCGGCAATAAACCAACTTTTGTCATCATCTCTTTTACACGATCCTTTACTTCTTGCTTCGAAAGTTCTGGATAAAAGGTCTGAAGTGGCTCTGCAATAATATCGCCAACCGACATTCTTGGGTTCAATGACGCCAGTGGGTCTTGGAAAATCATCTGAATTTGCTTACGGGTTTTGCGACGCTCAACCTCATGCATTTTCGTCAAATCATTTCCTAGCCACACCACTTCACCCTCGGTGGCTTCGACTAAACCAATGATCGCTCGCGCAAAAGTAGACTTTCCGCAACCTGATTCGCCTACTACGCCGAGAGTTTCACCCTCATATAGGCGCACATTAACGCCATCTACGGCTTTTAGGTTCGATGGTTTAGACCACGGCCACGCGGATTTAGAGGCAATGTTGAAGTGAACTTTGAGGTTCTTTACATCCAATAATAATGGTTTTTGTTCGCTCATTTAACCCAAGCCTCCCAATCAGAAAAACAGGCACGTTGGCGACCATCGGCAAATGGCAATAAAATAGGTGCTTCACGTTTACAGCGTTCTGTCACTCGGTGGCAGCGCTCTTGATAAGGACAACCCGGTGGCAATCGTAGCAAGTTAGGTGGGTTGCCAGGAATTGTTGGTAATATTTCACCTTCCGTATCCAAACGAGGAATGGCTTTTAATAAACCTTCAGCGTAAGGGTGACTCGGGTTGTAGAAAATTTCATCCACAGAGCCATATTCCATCGTACGCCCAGCATACATTACCAATACTTTGTCACATGAACCCGCAACCACACCCAGATCATGGGTGATCATGATAATGGCGGTATTGAATTCGCTTTTAAGTTCATTCAACAAATCCATAATTTGGGCTTGCACCGTTACGTCCAATGCGGTGGTGGGTTCATCGGCAATCAGTAACTTAGGCCGGCATAACAATGCCATTGCAATCATAACGCGTTGACGCATACCGCCAGAAAACTCATGCGGATACATGGTAATTCGCTTACGCGCTTCGGGGATTTTAACCGCCTCTAGCATACGTACCGACTCTTCAAATGCGGCCGACTTGCTCATTCCTTTGTGCAGCATCAGCACTTCCATCAACTGCTCGCTGACCTTCATATAAGGATTCAGTGACGTCATTGGGTCTTGGAAGATCATCGCAATTTGTTCAGCACGCACTTTGTTCAAGGCTTTTTCTGGCAAATTGAGGATCTCTTTCCCTTCAAATTTTGCGCTGCCCGTGATAATACCGTTTTTGGCAAGTAGGCCCATAATAGCGAACACGGTTTGCGATTTACCAGAGCCAGACTCCCCTACGATACCGAGGGTTTCGCCTTGCTCAAGTGAAAAAGTTAAATCGTTAACAGCAGTGACAATACCATCTTGAGTGGTAAATTCGACCCGCAGATCTTTGACATCTAATAAGCTCATTATTGCTTCCTTAATCTTTTAATTATCGGTCTTTAGGATCAAGCGCATCACGCAGACCATCACCGACATAGTTAAAGCAAAACAGGGTGACCACCATGAACGCGGCTGGGAAAGCAAGTTGCCAAATAGCGACTTCCATTGTTTGTGAACCTTCTTGTAGAAGTGCTCCCCAGCTTGTCATCGGCTCTTGAACACCAAGACCAAGGAAAGATAAAAATGACTCTGTCAAAATCATACTTGGGATCAATAGCGTCGAATAGACCGCTACAATACCCAACACGTTTGGCACAATATGACGTGTAATAATTTTCCAGTTGCTGACGCCACACACATGTGCCGCTTCAATAAACTCTTTGCTGCGTAGGCTCAAGGTTTGGCCACGCACAATTCGCGCCATATCAAGCCATGCAATTGCACCGATAGCGACGAAGATAAGTACGATATTGCGGCCGAAGAACGTGACCAAAACAATCACAAGGAACATGAAAGGAACAGCGTATAGAATCTCCAAAATACGCATCATAATGCGGTCTACTTTACCGCCGATGAAGCCCGACGCCGCACCATAAAGTGTGCCGATCAGAACAGCAACCAACGCGCCCATTACGCCAACCATCAGCGAGATTCGTCCACCCACTAAGGTACGCACATACAAATCACGCCCAAGGCTATCGGTGCCAAACCAGTGATCCGCATTGGGCCCAACGTGCATTGAATACCAGTCCGTATCGTCATAGGTATACGGGGCCATCATCGGTAGTACGATCACCGCAAGGGTCATCATCGTCAGAATACATAAACTGACCATGGCCGCTTTGTTACGCATAAAGCGAATGCGCGCATCTTGCCATAAGCTGCGGCCAGCTATTTCTAAGTTCTCAGAAAACTTCTCAACCGCGGCTAGGTTTTCTCTTTTCGTTAACATAACCATACGTCCCTGTTAGTAGCGAATTTTCGGGTCAATGACCGCAAGCAAAATATCAACAATGGCGTTGAAAAGAATAAATAGGAAACCAATTAAAATGGTCACACCCATCACCAATGAGTAATCGCGGTTAAATGCAGCGTTAACAAACAGCTTACCGATATCCGGTAGACCGAAAATCGTTTCAATCACCACAGACCCCGTAATAATACCGACAAACGCAGGCCCCATGTACGACACAACAGGCAGTAAAGCTGGCTTCAACGCATGGTTAACAACGATATAGGGATAACTCAATCCTTTCGCGCGTGCCGTGCGAATAAAGTTACTGTTGAGTGTTTCAATCATTGAGCCACGGGTGATGCGGGCAAAGGTGGCAATATAGAGCATCGACATACCCAGCACTGGCAGTACTAAATATTGGAAACTTCCATCTAACCAGCCGCCAGCCGGGAATATTTTCCAATGCAAGGAGAAGAGATAAATTAAAGCTGGGGCGAGAACAAACGACGGCATCACCACGCCAATCATTGCCGTCGACATGATGGTGTAGTCAATCCAAGTGTTGTGTTTTAGTGCGGCAATAGTACCGATGGAAACACCCGCGATAACAGTAAAAATAAAAGCGATAAAGCCGACTTTGGCCGAGACAGGCAAGGCAACGGCGATCAATTCATTCACCGTATAATCTTGGTATTTGAATGATGGGCCAAAATCACCTTGTAAAATATTGGTCAAGTAGGTGAAGTATTGCTCAGACACAGGTTTGTCTAAGCCATATTTGGCCTCAATGTTGGCCATTACTTCCGGTGGTAAAGGGCGCTCGCTTGAGAATGGGTTACCCGGAGCGAAACGCATGAGAAAGAAAGATACCGTGATCAACACCAACATGGTTGGTATCGCTTCCAATATCCTTTTTGCGATGAATTTAAGCATAAACTCACTCTTTCAGTCTGTGACAATGAAAATTAGAAAGACGCTGCATGTAAATTACTATCTGAAAATAGCTACATGCAGTGTCTAAGTCGTTATATTTTTATCAGCGTAAGGAGCTTACTTTGCTTTGATATAGAGATCTTTTGAGTAGATCTTCTCTTCCGCGTTATTCATCGGGAAGCCGCCTACATTAGGAGATAATAAACGAGATTTAACATACTGATAGATAGGGGCAATCGGCATATCTTTGGTTAATAGTTTTTCAGCATCCAGATATAGCTTAGTGCGCTCTTCTTCAGAGGTTGACTTCAACGCTTTATCAATAATTGCATCGTATTCAGCGCTTTGATAGTGCAAACCACCGGTGGTGTTATTGCTCACCATTAAGGTTAGGAATGAAGATGCTTCATTATAGTCACCACACCAACCAGCACGTGCCACTTCAAAGTTACCTTGATCTTTAGAATCTAGATACGTTTTCCACTCTTGGTTCTCTAATACGACATTAATACCGAGCGTTTTTTTCCACATAGAACCCAATGCTACAGCGATTTTCTTGTGGTTTTCCGATGTATTGTAGAGGAGGC
>AEZC01000152.1 GCA_000257205.1 Vibrio ordalii ATCC 33509
CGTTTGAGCAAAATAGCATTTTATTTTTATCACTCTCAGGACAGTCGTGTGGTAGCTACACTTTGTTCAATCTATTCTTATTCTTTTCGGTCTCTATGTCTTAGGTATAAAAAAGCCGATGTATTAAACATCGGCTAGAGAGACATGGTTCAGGAGATTTAGCTACGCAAAGCGGCTTTAGCTAAGAGTGCTTTTTTATCTGAGTCTGAAAGAAAGGCTAATTCTAATCCGTTAATTTGCGCTTGTCTGATCTGTTCTTGAGAAAGGCCTGCTTGAGGTGCTGCAACTTCATATTCATATGGAAGTTCAATGCCTTCAACCGCTGGGTCATCAGTATTTAGACAAGCAAGTATCCCGTGCTCTAAAAACTGTGTTATAGGATGATGAGCAAGAGAGTTTACTGTGCTTGTTTGGAAGTTTGACGTTAGGCAAGACTCAATGCCAATACGATGTTTGGCAAGATAATCCATTAGCTTAGAGTCATGGACGGCTTTTACTCCGTGTCCAATACGTTCTGCACCTAGCTCTTTAATTGCCTGCCACATACTCTATGAGCCTGCAGCTTCGCCAGCGTGTACTGTAACTCTTAGCCCTGCATCTCGTACTTGTTTAAAGTGAGAAATAAATCGCTCGCCCGGCTGCCCAAGTTCATCGCCCGCCAAGTCGACTGCAACAATGTGCTGCTTTTGTGTCAAAATGGCGTCTAGCTCCTGCTGACAAGCATCGGTGCCAAAAGTGCGGCTCATAATCCCTATTAGGTTGGCCTGAATACCAAAGTCTCGAACGCCCGCTTGTACCCCATCAATTACCGCTTCAACAACGCCAGCGATAGGTAGTTGATGTTTCATCGCCATATAGTAAGGAGAGAATCTCAGCTCGGCATAATCAATTTGAGCATTTAAGGCATCTTCGACATTTTCGTAGGCGACTCTTCGGCAAGCATCGAGATCACCCAATACGGCAACTCCCCAATCAAGTTTTGATAAAAAGGCGACCAATGATGGTTCTGCTTCGACGATTTGTACATGAGGTGTGAGTTCTTCTATGTTGCCAGCTGGCAGCGCTACACCAAATCGTTGCCCTAGTTCTAAGATAGTTTTGGTTCGAATGTTGCCGTCAAGATGGCGATGAAAATCAGTAAGCGGTAGATTTTTAGTTATCATTATGTTTTTCCGAAAGTGTGTATGGCATCAAGTATAAAAATCAATGTGGCCAGTGTCAGCTAGCAAAGAGTATTAAATCACCCAATTCTGTTTATTTGGCTTTTATGTTTACCATATCTGTTGACCATTCGTTAAAAGGGATGGCTTTACTAAACAGAAAGCCTTGCCCCTGAGTGCAGTTAAGCATGGTTAGGAGATGGACTTGCTCTTTGGTTTCAATACCTTCTGCTACAATTTCGACATTAAACCCACGAGTCATGTTGATGATTGCCGCAACGACTGAGCTACTGAGATTTGTCTGTTCGAGCTGCGATACAAACGCCATGTCTATTTTTAGACAATCGAATGGAAGTTGATGTAAATAAGAAAGGGAGCTGTATCCGGTACCAAAATCATCTATCGCGATATGGATGCCCAGCTCTTTGAGTTTGTTCATGTTTGCTAAAATAACTGGGTCGTTATCAACAATTCTTGATTCTGTGATCTCTAAAGCGAGATTATTGGGTTCAAGCCCCGTTCTTTCCAAAGTCGCTTTGAGTTCATGAACAAACTGAGGTTGAGATAGCTGGTTCACTGAGAGGTTGACGTGCATTTTAAACGTCGATCCCCATTTACCCATCTTGATGCCTTGCATCGTGTCGAAACACGCTTGATACAAGATTTGCTCACCAATCAGGCCAATAAAGCCGCTTTCTTCCGCGATAGGAATGAATGCCAAGGGGGGAATGATATCACCGCTTGGTGTTACCCAACGCGCCAAAGCTTCTGCTCCTATGATATTTCCCGTTGATAAATCTACAATCGGTTGATAATACGGAACATACTCTTGGTTCTCAATGGCAAGCTTAATTTGAGTGAGCATTTGCGTGCGCTTACGAGAAACATCGTCCATTTCTGGAGAGTAATAGCAGATTCTTGAACGATCTTGTTTGGCGTGGCTGAGCGCGATGCTACCATGACGTAACCATAGCGTCATAGTATTGAGTGTGTCACTAGGGAGTACTATGCCAATAGAGGCATTGACGACCACTTTTTCATTGTGCATCGAAAATGGAACGGCAAACATTTGTAATATACTGTTAGCCGCGGATTGGGCTTCATTCTTTTGCTGTAAAGAGGGGATGTAAATAGCGAATTCATCACCACCTGTACGGGCAATACATGAGGTGCTTGCAAATAGTGTGCGTAATTTTTCAGCAATAATTTGTAATAGTAGGTCACCTTGCTGATGCCCCAAGCTGTCATTAATATCTCTGAATTTATCGATGCCGATAAGCAGTAGGCTGCCATTCAGTTGATTTAATTGACTAGAGTTATCAATTAAACCTTCACGGCTATAGAGCTTGGTTAGGGAATCGTAGATCAATTGGGAATGCAGTGCTTTAAATGAGGCTTTTAGGTTATTGGCCATTTCATTGAATGAATAAACCAGCAAACTCGTCTCATAAATATTGCCAGCTTTCGGCATGTTACTTTCCCAATCCACTTTTGCTAGATGCTGAGCAGCAGCAGCGGTAGCGGTAATTGGAGTGGTGATTCGATTAAAGGCAATGAGTCCTATGCCGATGCCGATAAGGCTGACAATGCAGCCAATAATCCAACTGTTTTGTTGGTTTTCTGGCAATTGACCAAGTAGATCGGTTTCTGAAATCGAGATGCCAATAAACCACTCGATACCATGTTTATCTTTAAAGGAAGTGAGATGATTAAAATAGCGGGTGCCATCAACTACCGTTTCGAATTTGTTGAGTGTTGCTGACAGCATTGTTTCATGGCTATCAATATAATGTGCACTGGCTTGGATTACTGGGTTGGCATTTTCGATGGCCAGTAGTCGTTCTCCTTTTGGTGATAGTACTGTCCCCCAAGAGACAACTGTGCTGGTATTGGAGTGAGACACCAACCTTTTTTCTGGATCAATAATATACACGTTGGCATTAGTTTTCTGTTGCAGTGAGGCCAGAAACGCATTGAACGTATCGATTTTCACATCAGTCACCAAAACACCGATGAATTTGCTCGTAGAGAAAACGGGTGCTAAAGCAGAGAGTGTGATCTCTTGGCGTTCATCAACATTAGTGTAGATTGGCGACCAACTTGGGCTTAAACTTTGTGCAACTGGAGTATACCAGGGGCGAGTTCTTGGATCATAATCGGCAATGGTGGAGCGAATATCTTGATTGATGGTTTTCCCTGAGTAGATCACCAAGTTTTGCTGAGTTCGATTATCTTTCACCATTAAGGTAAAACTATCGCCAATCTCTTTGCGAAAGCCCACGTACTCTCCCTGAGCGCCACCAAATCCGATCACATCAATTTGTTCTAGCGATCGGTAAAGCGTCTCAAAACTGGTAAGTAGGTATCCTTCTATCTTACTGACATCACCCGCGGAATAGAACTGACTAAAGCCAATGGTATGACTTAAGGCGAGGCTGGCTTGAAAGGGTTCATCGAGAAAACTGATCAGTCGCTGCTCTACATTGGCATTTAATGATGAAAGCTGTTTGCTGATAATGTCATCAACCATCTCTTCATAACTGTATTTTTGTACACCCACAATCACTCCAATCGTTATGAGGAAAATCATAACAAATGGTAGAACAACGGCTGTTTTCAACG
Organism: Vibrio ordalii ATCC 33509; assembly: GCA_000257205.1. GTDB lineage: Bacteria > Pseudomonadota > Gammaproteobacteria > Enterobacterales > Vibrionaceae > Vibrio > Vibrio ordalii. The sequence goes on from AEZC01000152.1 coordinate 3,783, forward strand.
TTATTTGATTCGTAAATGACATGTCGTGTCTTCTGCATCCATACAAATTATCGGTAAAACACGCAAGGTGGTGGGTGATTGCATTGTGCCAGAAAGTGAATCACTACACCTGATCATTAAAAAATTATCAGTAAAGTTCTTTTAACTTCCTTGTCAACGTATTGCGCCCCCACCCAAGCACCTTAGCTGCGTCTTGTTTGTGACCATTGGTATGATGAAGTGCTGCTTCCAGAAGTATACGTTCAAATTCAGGAAGTGCATAAGAAAGCAGCTCTGTTTCTCCTGAAGCTAATGAAGATTTAGCCCAACTTGCGAGTTGTTGTTGCCAACTTATAGCACTATCAAAGTCACTATTTTTCTTTTCCGACAATAATTCGGAAGGAAGATCACTGGGTAGCACCTCGCTGCCACTGGCCATTACCGTCAACCAACGGCACATATTTTCAAGTTGTCGTACGTTTCCCGGCCATTCAAGACGATTCAAAATTTCAATGCTCTTAGGATGTAGTGTTTTCATTTCTACGCCTAATTCTTTTGCTGCAGAGGCGAGAAAGTGCTTGGTCAGTTTTTCTATATCTTGGCTTCGCTCACGCAGTGCTGGGATATGAATACGAATGACATTGAGACGGTGAAAAAGGTCGTCACGAAACTTTCCTTGATGAACGAGCTTTTCTAAGTTTTGGTGAGTGGCGGCGACAATGCGGACATCCACTTTGATTGCTGAATGCCCTCCTACGCGGTAAAACTGACCATCGGCTAAAACACGCAGTAGCCGAGTTTGAATGTCGAGCGGCATATCGCCAATTTCATCTAAGAACAGGGTGCCCCCATTAGCCTGCTCAAAACGCCCTTGGCGGATACTATTTGCGCCAGTGAATGCACCTTTCTCATGGCCAAACAGTTCAGACTCGATGAGATCTTTTGGAATTGCGGCCATATTGAGTGCAATAAACGGTTTTTGGGCGCGTGGGCTATGGCGATGAAGCGCGTGAGCGACTAACTCTTTTCCGGTTCCTGATTCACCATTGATCAAGACTGAGATTGAGGAACGTGATAAACGGCCAATCGCCCGAAATACCTCTTGCATTGAAGGGGCTTCTCCAATGATTTCCGGTGTACTATCAACGCCAGTCTGTTGATTGGATTGTTCTTTGCGCTGCTCCTGACTATGCGCAATGGCACGTTCAACCAAGGTGAGGGTTTCATCGACATCAAAAGGTTTAGGCAGATACTCAAAGGCACCTTTTTGATAGGCATTCACCGCGGCATCAAGATCTGAGTGGGCAGTCATGATGATGACGGGCAACTCAGGAGATCGTGAATGAACTTGGTTTAGCAGCTCAATACCATTCATGCCCGGCATGCGAATATCGGAAACGAGCACATCGGGCGTTTCTCTTTCTAGCGCCAGTAACACACTTTCGGCATCGGAAAACGTTTCGCATTTTATGTTGGCTGATGAGAGCGTTTTTTCCATCACCCAGCGGATCGAGCTATCATCGTCCACCACCCAAACGTATCCTTTACTCATAATGTTTATTCCTTAGCAGCAAACCCAATCTGACATCAGTCAAATGGGTAAATAAATAGTAAATGTGGTTCGACCTGGCCAGCTTTCAACATCGATTTTTCCATTGTGCTGATCGATCAGGTTATGTGAGATAGAAAGCCCCAGCCCTGTACCACCTTCACGGCCGATGACCATGGGGTAAAACAGCGTGTCTTGTAATTCGATAGGAATACCTGGGCCGTTATCGCTGATTTCGATGCGTGCCACTAACTTATGGCGCTGTCCGTGAATATTGGCTTGGTGCACTGTTCTGGTGCGAAGTGTGATTTTACCATGCGGATCATGAGATAAAATCTGTGCCGCATTGCTGACGATATTCAGTAATGCCTGCTCGATTTGATCGGTATCCATCAAAATATCGGGCAAGCTGGGGTCATAATCTCGTTCAATCACCAAATGTGTGCTGGCTTCTAACTCAACCAATTGACGGACTTTTTCCAAAATTACATGGAGATTTTCAGAGCACTTCTTGCCCGGTTTTTGTGGGCCGAGTAAACGGTCAACGAGCGCGCGCAGTCGATCGGCTTGTTCAATAATAATTTGGGTGTACTCAGTGAGACTGTGATCCGGCAACATCTTTTCTAACAGTTGCGCTGCGCCGCGTAGCCCACCTAATGGATTTTTAATTTCATGCGCCAGCCCGCGAACTAAGAGTTTTGCCGCTTGCTGTTGCGCGTGCTGATTGAGCTCTTGTGTTAACCGTCGTTGTTGGCCAATTTTGCGCATTTCGACCAAAAGCATCAGCTCGCGTTGCCAAGATATAGGGCTCACGGTCACTTCCAGCATCAGTGGCTTACCATCGACCACAAACGTAACATCGCTATCAGTAATACTTTGGCCACTTTGCAACGGCTGAGAAAGCAGCGCTAAATCTAGCGAAGCGTGCTGGATGAGTTTTGACAGTGGTTGGTTGATAATTCGCTTAGCACTTTGAGAGAAGAGTTGTTCAGCCGCTGGATTGGCATAACGAATACAAAGAGACTCATCGAGCATCAAGGTAGCGGTAACGATATTATTTAAAATCGTTTGGCTTAGCTCACAATTCACATTTTCATCCTTGTCCGTGTTCCCAAATGATGCGATGCACAACTTTGGTGCATCGCATGGCTAAGTATGGCGCATCGGTGTCAGAAGAAAAAGTGAAACCTGTTGTTATATCGAGCTTATTGGCGAAGAGTTCATCACTTGATGCTGGCTCGATGTAAATGCACCGTCACAGGGTTATACGATGCAATAATCTTGCCGTTTACAACTACTTGAATTAAAAAGCGATGCGTTCCTCTGTCTAGATTTTTCAGCGTCCAAGTAGGTTGAGTGGTGGGGGCGCCATAGGCCTTGTCATTCATGACCAATTGCAACTGTTCATTGACGGTTAAGTTGCGATTGAGCTCGGCGTTGATTGAAATAACGCCCGCATTGCTGCGTAAGGTTTCATCCTCAGCCGGAGAGTGAATTGCAATGGTCAGCGGTTCCATTTTGTTGATATTGGTTGCGGATTTTTCCAGTGGCAGCTCTTTGGTGAGGTTAGTGACGGGGTGAGAGGTTTCAAAGGTTGGCTCAGGCGCATCGGCTTGAAAATCAGGAATCGAAATTTGCTTTGCTCCCTTATCTTGCGGAGTATCGCTAAGATGCAACACGCCGTTCGCATCCACCCACGTATAGACGTTTTGTGCCATTGAAATCGCGGAATAAAGCATGATGAGTGTTAGGAGTAAAGTTCGGATCAGATTCACAGTCATCCCCCTATATAGAGATGTTTTCACGTTAAGGGTATCGGCTTTTGAGTGCCGTTATTGTTGTAACGCTAATGTTACGACGTCCGGAATTAACCCCAAATATGAAAAAGGCTCACCTGCGAGGCGAGCCTAATAAATCCGTAACCTAAGTTACATTTTGTACTAAAGCTAAGAATTATACCGAGTAGTACAATTCAAATTCTAGTGGGTGAACGGCCATGTTGACGCGTTCTACATCTTTTGCTTTTAGCGTGATGTATGAGTTGATGAAATCATCAGAGAATACGCCGCCAGTGGTCAGGAATTCGCGATCTTCATCCAGTGCTTTCAGTGCCACTTCAAGTGACTCGGCTACTTTTGGAATCTCAGCGGCTTCTTCTGCTGGTAAGTCGTACAAATCTTTATCCATCGCCTCTCCTGGATGGATTTTGTTCTTGATACCATCAAGACCAGCCATAAGAAGAGCGGCAAACGCTAGGTATGGGTTCGCTGCTGGATCTGGGAAACGAGCTTCGATACGACGTGCTTTCGGGCTTGGTACCACTGGAATACGGATAGACGCAGAACGGTTACGAGCCGAGTAAGCTAGCATTACCGGTGCTTCAAACCCAGGGACAAGGCGCTTGTACGAGTTTGTTGATGGGTTAGCAAATGCGTTGATGGCACGCGCGTGCTTGATGATACCGCCAATGTAGTAAAGCGCTAAGTCAGATAGACCGCCGTACTTGTCACCAGCAAATAGGTTTACACCATCTTTTGCAAGAGATTGGTGAACGTGCATACCTGAACCGTTGTCGCCAACCAGAGGCTTAGGCATGAAGGTCGCTGTTTTACCAAAGGCGTGCGCAACGTTGTGCACCACATATTTGTAGATTTGGATCTCATCGGCTTTCGTGGTTAGTGTATTAAAGCGAGTGGCGATTTCGTTTTGACCTGCGGTCGCTACTTCATGGTGGTGAGCTTCAACGACGAGGCCCATCTCCTCCATGATCAAACACATGGCTGAACGGATGTCTTGTGATGAGTCAACCGGTGCAACAGGGAAATAACCCCCTTTCACACCAGGGCGGTGACCTTTGTTACCACCTTCAATTTCAGCGCCAGTGTTCCAAGCCGCTTCGATATCATCAATTTTGAATGAGGCACCAGACATATTGTTGGTGTATTTCACGTCATCAAAAAGGAAGAACTCTGGCTCTGGACCGACAAGAACGGTGTCTGCGATCCCTGTTGAACGCATATAATCTTCTGCGCGTTTTGCGATAGAGCGTGGGTCACGATCGTAGCCTTGCATGGTTGCAGGCTCTAGAATGTCACAACGAATGTTAAGTGTTGCGTCTTCTGTGAACGGGTCAAGAACTGCACTTGATGCATCAGGCATCATCACCATGTCAGACTCATTGATTCCTTTCCAGCCAGCAACGGATGAACCATCGAACATCTTACCTTCTTCGAAGAAGTCTGCGTCGACTTGATGAGCAGGAATAGAGATATGTTGCTCTTTGCCTTTCGTGTCGGTAAAGCGCAGGTCAACAAACTTAACTTCGTTTTCTTGGATCAGCGATAGAACGTTTTCTACTGACATCTTGGATAACCTCCAGTGTTATTAAAGCGGTAATGGCCCGAATCGAATTGAAACTAGCATTGATTAATTTCATTCTAAACTTATTAATCGATGCTGTTTCTAACAAAGCTAAATTCGTGCCAATTAAATTAGTCCTTTAATTTCAAGTGCTTTGGTTGTTTTTTGTCGAATTTCAATGCTTCTCTGCACCAAAAGGATCCTAATTTGCACTATTTTGGTGCTTTGAGTTTTATGTTGCACCATTAACTACCAAAGCGCACACTATTCAGCCTAGGTTTACTAGGCTTGTCAATGCTGATTTAGTCCATTTTGATGCAATTTGTTTTAAAGCAAGTAGCGGACTAAGCTTATAGCGAGCGAAAGTTAGCGCGATAGATCACATATTTCTAGGTTTTTCCTCAAAATCTGGTACATTATTGACCGTTTTTTTAATCAAATTCTATGCTCGTAGCGGTCTTATGCCGAGGCGAGTTACTCCCTTAATAAGTGAAGCAAAACCCATGGCTACTCCACAGATTGATAAGTTAAGAAATATCGCGATCATCGCACACGTTGACCACGGTAAAACAACGTTGGTTGATAAACTGCTGCAACAGTCAGGTACGTTAGAGTCTCGCGGTAATACGGAAGAGCGAGTCATGGACTCGAACGATATCGAGAAAGAGCGCGGTATCACCATTCTTGCAAAAAACACAGCCATTAACTGGAATGATTTCCGTATCAACATCGTAGATACTCCAGGACACGCCGACTTCGGTGGTGAAGTTGAGCGTATCATGTCAATGGTTGACTCTGTTTTGCTGATTGTTGATGCGGTTGATGGCCCAATGCCACAAACTCGCTTCGTAACACAAAAAGCCTTTGCTCACGGTTTGAAACCAATCGTTGTTATTAACAAAATTGACCGTCCTGGTGCTCGCCCTGATTGGGTTATGGATCAAGTGTTCGACCTGTTCGACAACCTTGGTGCAACAGATGAGCAGCTCGACTTTAAAGTGGTTTATGCCTCTGCACTGAACGGTTGGGCGACACTTAACGAAGGCGAAGTTGGCGAAAACATGGAACCTTTGTTCCAAGCGATCGTTGACAATGTAGAGTCACCACAAGTTGACCTTGATGGCCCACTACAAATGCAAGTTTCTCAACTTGATTACAGCTCTTACGTTGGTGTTATCGGTGTTTGTCGTGTGACTCGTGGTAGCGTAAAAGCGAACCAACAAGTAACAGTTGTCGGCGCTGATGGTAAGAAACGTAACGGTAAAGTTGGTACAGTTCTGGGTTATCTTGGCCTTGAGCGTAACGAAGTTGAACAAGCTAACGCTGGCGACATCATTGCGGTAACAGGTTTAGGTGAACTGAAAATTTCAGACACCATTTGTGACCAAAACTGTGTTGAAGCCATGGTGCCGCTATCCGTTGATGAACCAACAGTGACCATGACTTTCCAAGTCAATACCTCACCGTTTGCAGGTAAAGAAGGTAAATACGTGACTTCACGTAATATCCTTGAGCGTCTGCAAAAAGAGCTTGTTCATAACGTAGCATTGCGTGTTGAAGAAACCGACAACCCAGATCGCTTCCGCGTTTCAGGTCGTGGTGAACTTCACCTATCAATCCTGATTGAGAACATGCGTCGTGAAGGCTTTGAGCTTGCGGTTTCTCGTCCTGAAGTTATTTTGAAGGAAGAAGACGGCCAGAAAATGGAACCGTTCGAAACCGTAACGATCGATGTGATGGAAGAGAGCCAAGGCGGCGTGATGGAGAAAATCGGCCTACGTAAAGGTGAGCTGACGAATATGACTCCAGACGGCAAAGGCCGTGTGCGTCTTGATTTCATGATGCCTTCTCGCGGTTTGATTGGTTTCCAAACAGAATTCATGACCTTAACCTCAGGTTCAGGTTTGCTTTATCATACGTTTGATCATTACGGCTTACACAAAGGCGGTAACATTGGCCAACGTAACAACGGCGTGTTGATCTCTAACGCGACAGGTAAAGCGTTGACTTACGCTCTGTTCAACCTACAAGAGCGCGGTCGCCTATTTACTGAGCACGCAGATGAAGTGTACGAAGGCCAAGTGATCGGTATCCACAACCGTTCTAACGACCTAACAGTGAACTGCTTGAAAGGCAAGCAGCTGACAAACGTTCGTGCTTCTGGTACCGATGAAGCGCAAGTATTGTCACCTGCAATCAAGTTTACACTTGAGCAAGCACTTGAGTTTATTGACGACGACGAACTAGTTGAAGTGACTCCACAGAGCATTCGCATCCGTAAACGTCATTTGACTGAAAATGATCGTAAACGTGCAAGCCGTGGCTAATACCACCATGGTATAAGTTAACGAGGTAATCTAAGGGCGAGGAGTGTACTTCTCGCCTTTTGCTTATCTGCAACATAGCCAGTTTTAGGTATAGAATGGTGATTGATGATAAAAATAAGCAGGGAGAAGGCATTTGAAAATCAAAAAGCTTGGCAAACAATGTTTACTGTTTACGCGTTATTTACTCAGCCGGATGGATCATGACCGCGTCAATGTTAATGCGGGCTATTTGGCTTATATCACGTTGCTGTCGATCGTACCTATGCTTACCGTGCTGTTATCAATTCTCTCCTCATTTTCTATTTTTGCCAATGTCGGTATGGTTATTCAAGATTTTGTGATCACCCATTTTGTGCCTGCCGCAGGCGATGTAGTGCGAGAGGCGTTGCTCGAATTTATCGCGAATACAGGTAAGATGACGGCTGTAGGCGGCGCCTTTTTATTCGTTGCAGCTTTAATGCTGATTTCCAATATTGACAAGAATTTGAACTACATTTGGCGGGTTAAAAATAAACGGCGCATGGTGCTCTCTTTTTCAATGTATTGGATGGTTCTTACGCTCGGGCCAATTTTAGTCGGCGCGAGTATTGCGGCAACCTCGTATATTACCTCACTCAAGGTTATTGACAGCGAAGCACTCTCCGGTGCTTATAATTTGTTGCTGCGCTGGCTACCTTTTATTTTGTCATTCTCTGCTTTTGTCGGTTTGTACCTGCTGGTGCCGAATAAAAAAGTGCATCTTTCACACGCCTTGGTCGGGGCAATGGTGGCGGCTATTTTATTTGAGTTCAGTAAAAAAGGGTTTGCTGCTTATATTACTCAGTTTCCCTCCTATCAACTGATTTACGGCGCACTGGCGGCGATCCCTATCCTGTTTGTGTGGGTCTACTTATGCTGGATGATTGTGCTCGTTGGGGCGGAGGTGACGGCGACTTTAGGTGAAAAAGAGCACTGGAGCAATGAGCAAGAAATGCTAAACTCATTGCCTATCTCCGAGCAAATGATAAAGGGAAATCAGAGTGATAGCGTTGATCCAGAGAGTGAGTGAAGCGGCGGTACGTGTTGATGGGGAAGTGGTTGGCGAAATCAATCAAGGCTTACTGGTGCTACTTGGGGTCGAAAGAGATGATGATGAGGCAAAGGCCAAACGTCTAGTCGAACGTGTGACTCAGTACCGCGTGTTTGAAGATGAAGAGGGAAAAATGAACTTGAACGTGCAACAAGTGAACGGTCAGGTTTTAGTGGTGTCTCAATTTACATTGCCAGCCGATACCAAAAAGGGGACGCGTGCCGGATTTTCAAAAGGTGCACACCCTGCTGATGCTGAGCGTCTGTATGATTACTTTTCGGATTTGTGTGAGCACCTTTTGCCAACTCAGCGTGGCCGTTTTGCACAAGATATGAAAGTCTCGCTGATTAATGACGGCCCAGTGACATTCTGGCTTCAGGTTTAATAAAGAAATGGATAGAGCCTCCTTCGTTGGGATCTCGCGGAGTATGAGGCTGTGATTTAGGGATAACCAAATGTTTAAACTGATTACGCCAAGTACCGACAACCAATTGAATAAATACTACCATTTTCGCTGGCAAATGCTGCGTGAGCCATGGCATCTACCGATCGGCTCGGAGCGCGATGAGTACGATGGCATGAGCCATCACAGGATGATTGTCGATGGTCGTAACCGACCGATTGCCATTGGTCGTTTGTACATTACGCCAGATTGCGAAGGACAAATTCGCTATATGGCGGTCAAAAGTAGCCGTCGTAATAAGGGTATGGGCTCTTTGGTGCTGGTGGCGCTAGAGTCGCTAGCTCGTCAAGAAGGGGCAAAGCGCCTAGTGTGTAGCGCCCGTGAAGATGCGATTGCATTTTATGAAAAGAACGGCTTTGAACGCCGGGGCTCGCTCAATGATGAACGTGGTCCGGTTCGACATCAACAAATGGTCAAGCCGCTTGATCCCATGGCCAATGTGATTCGCAAACCTGAATGGTGTACTGAACTGCAAGAACGCTGGGCAACTCACATTCCTATCAGCGAAAAAATGGGCATTAAGGTGACTCAATATACGGGCTACCAATTTGAGTGCAGCGCTCAGCTTAACCCTAATTTGAACCCACACAACACCTTATTTGCAGGCTCGGCATTTACCCTCGCTACCTTAACCGGATGGGGAATGGCGTGGCTATTGATGCGTGAGCGAAGCCTGAATGGCGATATTGTTTTGGTTGATAGCCGTATCCGTTATCGTCAACCTGTGATACATAACCCTTTAGCCTTCACTTCATTGGATGGCATCAGTGGAGATTTAGATCGCTTAGCCAGTGGACGCAAAGCGCGCATCGTCGTTAATGTTACTATCACTAGTGGTGGCCAACCTGCGGTCGAATTTACGGGCACCTATATGTTGATCCCCAATTACAAGGCATTATTAGCCGCCGCATCATGGTCTGAGTAAGTGTCGGCATCGCATGAATAGGCTGTGCGCTGCGTATCATGAAGCAGCTCAAAGTGCATTTTACGACACTTTTGTTGAAGGTTGAGGTTAATTTCCCCTTGACCAAATTCGACTAAATCCACGTGACCATCAAGGTTTGCCTTGAGCGTCTTTCCAACCAGCGGCGTCGTATTTATTACAATCCGACCTCTGTCTGAGCGAATAGCTAAACCTTCGAGCGTAAACGGCTCATGGCTGAGGTTCTGCTCAGGATCGCTTAGCGTCAATACGCCTTGTCGAATATTAAGCGTTGCTTCGCCAGCGAGGGAGTGGGCGAAGGTGGCGTAGTCTCCGGCGAGACCGTTGAACTGCGCTTCTAATTCACTGATCCCCTCTATGCTAAAGGGAAGCTGAGTGACTTTATTGAGCACTGTTAATGGTAGCCCATCGGCATGAATGTTGGCCTGCCAAGGCTGACTTAACGTTTGGAAATCCCAACGTGCAGTGGCATCGATATAGCCGCTTTCTAAAGGCATGAATAAACGATCTAGGTACCATTGGCCTTGCTCGCTACGCATCTCAACCACACTTTGTGTGCTCAACAGTGAATCATAGCTGGCACTGTTTGCACTGATGTTCAGCGCACCTCGCCACAGTCCTAAATGTCCCTCTTTCACAAGAGTCAGATGTTGGCCTTTGGCGTAGACACCAGATAATTGCCAATAAGGTGGCACAACTAATTGAATGAGTTGGCTATTAGCGATGGTGAGTTGCTCTATGATGAGGTTATCAACCCACGGCCAATGCTGGCTCAGCGAAGTAAAATCATCCTTATTCTCGCTTACCCATTTTACGCCACGAATAGTGAGCTGTTGCAGTGATGCTGAGGTCGGGGTAATAGCTCCTGACCATTGAATATCACCTTGTTTAAATTCACTACTGAAATCCTCAACAATGAGTACTTCCGGCTCGGCACGCAGACTAAAAATAGGCTCAATCCATTGTTGACCTAGCCAAGTTGCATCGTCGGCTCGTAGCGAGAGTTTGCCTTGTTGCTGCTGCCAAATATTGGCGTGTGGATAAATGTTCTCCAGCGAAATGTCGACGTTACGCAAGCTGATGTCCGCAAGCTCGATCTGACTGTTCAAAACATCTAAGCTATTGATATGGTTTATTTTGTCAAAGATCTGAAACCAACCCGATTGGCGTAAGGAGTGCCTCATCTCTCGGCTAAGATTGAGTTTTTCCAGTGTCACATTGATCAGCGACCAACCTTGAGGATACTGCTCGGCTTGACCCGAAATGGCCGATCCGCGCCATGATAACGAGAGCCCATAGACGGTGCTGTTTTCAGGTTTGTAATCCATATCGAGCAGTAGATTATTTAGCGCCTCTCCTTGCCAATACCATTGTTCGACAGAGAGTTGTATCTCGCCGAAAGGTAGGCCCGTTGAGTCATCCAACCAATATGGATTTTTAATCTGCAGGTTAACGCCACGCGCGACCCAGCCTTGTTGAGCGATGTCGGCGTGATTGAGCGCGATTTGGCTAACCGAAATGGGCCATGATCGCAAATCGGTAGGAAGGCCATTTTGTAGGTTGATACCACGGAGAAGGATACTATCAACGGCGATTTTTTGGTCGCGAATGAGCTGTGGGCTGAGCCAAATATCGGCTTGCTCTATCGGTATGTACTGCTTATTTTGCCGCAGCGTTAGTTGGTTGAACTGAAAATGCAAAGGATACTGATATTGAAGAGATTGAAACCTCACGTTTCCTTTTGAAAGCCGTTCAACGAGAGTTTGAGCAACAGGAGTAGCATAAGAGGTATGTAGCAGCGCAAACATACCCAGCATGAAAGTGAGAAATAGCGCAATGATCGCAATCAGCAATGCCAAAGCCTTGTTCATGGTGTCCCTACTCGTGAATTGTTATCTGTGACAGAGTGAAACAAATTGCCTCATGCAGCAACAAAAAAAGCCCCTTTTAAAAGGGGCTTGGTAGTGACTTATCAGTTTTAGTCGAGTTGTGGACCTGCGGCCACTAATGCTTGACCTTCTGCGTTATCAGTATACTTGGCAAAGTTATTGATAAAGCGCGAGGCGAGATCTTCGGCTTTGCTTGTCCATTGTAGAGGATCGACGTAAGTATCGCGCGGGTCGAGGATTGCAGGATTCACATCGTGTAGTGAGGTTGGTACTTCAAGATTGAAGATTGGAATATGTTTGGTTGCTGCCTTCTCAATAGAGCCATCCAAGATAGCGTCAATGATGGCGCGGGTATCTTGGATCGAGATGCGTTTACCGCTACCGTTCCAACCTGTATTAACTAAGTAAGCTTCGGCGCCCACAGCTTCCATACGTTTTACTAGCACTTCGGCATATTGTGTTGGGTGGAGCGTTAAAAACGCTGCACCAAAACAGGCTGAGAAGGTTGGTGTTGGTTCGGTGATGCCACGTTCAGTACCCGCTAGTTTTGCCGTAAAGCCAGACAAGAAGTGATACTTGGTCTGTTCTGGAGTCAATTTAGAGACTGGTGGTAGCACACCAAATGCATCAGCGGATAAGAAGATCACTTTATTGGCGTGACCACCTTTCGATACGGGCTTAACGATGTTCTCGATGTGGTAGATAGGATAAGAAACACGAGTGTTTTCGGTTTTAGAACCATCATCAAAATCAATCGAACCATCACGACGCACTGTGACGTTTTCCAGTAGTGCATCACGGCGGATCGCGTTATAGATGTCAGGCTCAGCTTCTTTGGATAGCTTGATGGTTTTCGCGTAGCAACCCCCTTCAAAGTTAAACACGCCATCATCATCCCAGCCGTGCTCATCGTCGCCGATTAATGCGCGTTTAGGATCAGTAGAGAGTGTGGTTTTTCCTGTACCAGACAGGCCAAAGAAAATCGCCACATCGCCCGCTGTACCCATGTTGGCTGAGCAGTGCATTGAAGCAATACCTTGCAGTGGAAGGAAATAGTTCATCATTGCGAACATTCCCTTCTTCATCTCACCGCCGTACCAAGTGCCGCCGATCAACTGCATCTTTTCCGTTAAGTTAAACACGGTGAAGTTTTCTGAGTTCAGGCCTTGCTCTTGCCATTTGTCATTGGTGCATTTGGCACCATTCATGACCACAAAATCAGGTTCGAAGTTGGCTAGCTCTTCTTCTGTTGGGCGAATGAACATGTTTTTGACAAAGTGCGCTTGCCACGCCACTTCAGTAATGAAGCGCACGCAAAGGCGCGTATCTGCGTTAGCACCACAGTAACCGTCAAGAACGAATAGACGCTTACCTGAGAGTTGACGACCAACCAATGTTTTCAGATCATTCCACACTTGTTGGTTAATCGGTTTGTTATCGTTTTTCGCTTGTTCAGATGTCCACCACAGAGTGTCGCGTGTGGTGTCATCTTTGACAATGAATTTATCTTTTGGTGAGCGGCCAGTAAAAATGCCAGTATCCACGGCTACAGCGCCAAGTTCAGTGACGATGCCTTTTTCGTAGCCTTCAAGGTCTGAGCGAGTTTCTTCGGCAAATAACAGCTCATAGCTTGGGTTACGAACCACTTCTGCTACGTTGGTTATTCCGTATTTGGTCAGGTCTAGTTGTGCAGCCTTTGTATGTTCCATGACGGTCATAGGTGCTCCTTGTAAGAGATTTTGTAGGGATTTTGTAATAATTTTTGTAATTGTTATCTGCTCACCATGCTAGCAACGGGTGGGTGATAAAACAGGGACGCAGCTCAAAAATCGCCCATGATACTCCTGTGGTTTTAGGTGTCCCGTCACATATTGGCGTAACTATTTTATCGCGTACGCAAACCTTTGCGCTAGATCAATAAGATTAATACTTTTAAAAAAATAAGTACGACATTCTGTTTGCTTTAGGCTTGATTTTACTAGGTTTTGATCACAAAAAAGCCAGCATAAAGCTGGCTCTGATACGTTTTTTGCGTGCTTGTTAATTCATGCAAATTAATGAATTGTGTCACTTCCTGAGGAGGCTTGTGCGTAGAGTGTTGCGATTTCAGCTTCTTCAAATGAGTAGTTGGTACCACAGTAATCACAATGTAAAGAAACGGATCCTTCAGACGATAAAATGTCGTAAATTTCCTCTTTGCCTATTGTGATGATGGCCGCCCCACTGCGTTCACGTGAACAACCACAATGAAATTCGACGGGTTGTGGGGTGAACAACTGAACTTTCTCTTGGTTATACAGGCGATACAACAGATCGGTGGCTTCTAAGGTGAACAGCTCTTCATTTTTTACGGTGTTAGTTAACTGCTCTAAGTGCTCAAAATCATCGGGCGTACCCGTTCCATCTGGAATGGTTTGCAACAACATACCAGCGGCACAGGCTTTTCCATCTTGCTTACCAATGCGTATCCAAAGGCGTGTTTTCAACTGTTCAGAGCGGATGAAGTAACCTTCCAGCACTTCCACTAAGTTATCACCCTCTAAACCGACCACACCTTGGTAGCGCTCGCCTTTTTTGGGCTCGATAGTGATAACTAAATGGCCTTTACCCATCAAAGTGTGTAGGTCGGCATCATCGGCAATATCGCCTTTCCAGCGTGCGACACCACGCACTTTCTGTTCATTATCGCCATTGATAACGACTAAGGAAACTGGGCCATTGCCTTGCAGTTGCATGGTAATTGAGCCTTCAAACTTTAGCGTTGCGGTTAGCAAGGTCGTTGCGACGAGCAGTTCGCCCAAAAGTTTTTGTACTGGGGCTGGATATTCCTGGCTCGAAAGGATGTGTTGATACGCGTCGTCTAACTGTACCAACTCGCCACGTACAGATAGATCTTCAAATAAGTAGCGATTTAAAATGTTATTTGCCATTTAGCTATTTCCTCGGAACATGGTCCAGCTTTTATTGATGTTTGAATTTAATGATGTCACGACGCTCTTTTTTGTCTGGTCTGCGTTCGGGGCTTGGATTGTGTGCGTTGAGCTTACGTTGCTCGGCATGATGGGCACGTTTGGCGATGCTTGCTGCGGTTTCCGAATATAGGGTTTGTGCTTCTGGAGCGCTGCGCCTTTGCCCTAACAGATTGATCACAGTGACGATTTTCTCTTCTTGGCCTTGGCGCAAGGTAATCGTTGCCCCAAGCTCGACGATTTTGCTTGGTTTGGTGCGTTGGCCATTATAATGGACTTTACCACCATCGACCATACTGCGGGCGATCGAGCGCGTTTTATAAAATCGTGCTGCCCATAGCCATTTATCTAATCTTATTTGCTCTGTCGCAAAACTCATACTACAAATGTGCCTCAAAGGGAGTTAGTCTTGTACGTTTTATGGCCTTTACAATGGTGTTTTGGTTCCAGATTTTCAAGCTACCCGACAAAATAATGTCAGTAAAAAGGACGATAATGTCTCTTATGATATATTAATGTGTTTTTATAGCGCCATCTTATATATTCGTTCTATACCC
>AEZC01000153.1 GCA_000257205.1 Vibrio ordalii ATCC 33509
AAGGCGCTGGCGTTAACGTCGAGGTGGTGAACGATGAATCCACACCACAGGGGTTGTTGGCACGCATTGACCAAATCGCGACGCTCGCTGATGCAAAGCCTCAAGCTAAAGCGCTCAAACAGCAAGTTCAAAGCACAATAGCGGCGTTAACCCACCATCAATCTACCCACAAGACACCGAAAAAAGTACTATTTCTCCTTATCCACGAAGGAAGGGCAGCCAACGTGGCGGGCAGTGACACCACGCCAAACAGCATTATTGAGTTGGCTGGCGCGGTTAACCCCGCCGCTGAACAAGTGACGTCTTATAAACCACTGTCGATGGAAGCGATAATCGAGATGCAACCGGACGTGATTTTAGTCAGTGGCCGCAGTTATGAAAAACTCGGAGGAGCCGACGCCATTTTGCAATCCATACCGACATTAGTGGCAACTCCGGCTGGGATAAATAAGCAGATCATCACCATCGATGGCCACGCTCTCGTCGGCGGGTTAGGCCTTAAAAGCCTAGCTGAAGCGCAACGTCTAAACGCATTGCTCTATCCTTAAGGGGCCTATTTTGTTACGTCATCTCTCAAGAAATGTGGTGAATGCAACACTACTACTGTTGGTGGTTTTGGTTAGCCTTTATTCGATTACGGTTGGCCCAATGAATATCAGCTTCAGCGACAGCATAAAAAGTCTCGTGCTGCACTCCAATGACATTGCCGCGCACATCAATTTAGTCATCCACGAGATACGCTTTCCGCGGACCCTGCTCTGCTTGTTGGTCGGCGCAATTTTGGCGCTGTGCGGAACGGTGATGCAAGGCTTGTTTCGTAATCCATTAGCTGAGCCTGGCATTATCGGTGTTTCGGCAGGTTCAGCCCTCGGAGCCGCACTTGCGATTGTGCTATTCGCCAATTTAGCGCTGTTTTCCAACCCGTGGATGAGCGCTGCGGTGGTACCTATTTTTGCCTTTTTAGGCGGTGCATTGACTACCTTGTTGGTTTACCGATTAGGCACCAGTAAATTTGGTACTTCCGTCACCATCATGCTACTCGCAGGCGTCGCCATCAGCGCGCTATCGGGGGCGGGTATTGGCTATTTGAATTATGTTGCAGACGATCAAATGCTACGCGATCTCTCATTGTGGTCAATGGGATCACTGGCGGGTGCAAACTGGCAAAATATTCTCTTGTGCGCTGTGACCTTACTGCTGCTGCTCGTCTGTTTCTCCCGTCGAGCGATGGCGCTCAACGCATTATTACTTGGTGAGTCTGAAGCGCGTCATCTAGGCATTTCTGTGCAACGGCTTAAACGTTCAATGATTTTACTCAGCGCACTCGGCGTTGGAGTGACCGTCAGCGCGGTGGGCATGATTGGTTTTATCGGTTTGGTCATCCCTCATCTAGGCCGGATGCTGGTTGGCCCCGATCACCGTAGTTTGATCCCCATTTCAGCTTTACTTGGTGCACTCTTACTCACTGTCGCCGATATGTTTGCCCGTATAGCAGTGGCACCTGCGGAGCTGCCTGTCGGGATTGTGACTGCGCTGGTGGGTGCACCTTTCTTCCTTTATCTTCTGTTTCAACAAAAAGGCAAAGTATTTTGAGTACAACGGCAGCGATCCAAGCCAGTAATATATCGGTTAAATTTGGCCATCGAACCATTTTGGATAAGATTGATATTGAGATTTTTTCAGGTCAAGTCACGGCGTTACTTGGCCCCAACGGTGCTGGGAAAAGTACCTTGCTGAAAATACTCAGCGGTGAAATCTCATCAACAGGCAAAATGGCTTACTTCGGTGTTCCGCAAGCACTGTGGCAACCGAATGAGTTAGCAAAGCACTTGGCCATTCTTCCGCAGCAAAGTACGTTGAGCTTTCCTTTTATCGCTCAAGAAGTGGTGGAATTAGGTGCACTGCCATTAAATTTAAGCCATCAACAAGTCAGTGAAGTGGCGCTACACTACATGCAGCAAACCGATATCAGCGATAGAGCGAACAATCTCTACCCGGCCTTGTCGGGTGGTGAAAAACAACGTTTACATCTGGCCCGGGTATTAACTCAACTTCACCACTCCGGTGACAAAAAAATCCTGATGCTAGATGAACCAACGTCAGCGTTAGATCTGGCTCACCAGCACAACACACTGCGCATTGCACGTTCATTAGCACGCCAAGAGCAGTGCGCTGTTGTCGTCGTGCTGCACGATCTCAACCTTGCGGCTCAATATGCAGATCGAATGGTGATGCTGCACAATGGCAAACTGGTTTGTGATGCGCCACCTTGGGAAGCGCTCAATGCAGAAAGGATTGAGCAGGTATATGGCTACTCGTCGCTTGTCGCCGCGCATCCAACCATGGATTTTCCTATGGTCTACCCCATCTAATATTGTCCTTAATAATTGTCCGTATTTGTGGGCGCATCCCTTCGCTATAATGCGCCCCTATTCTTTATCTCGTTTTTTAAAAGGTACCCCATGAGTCAGTACGTCGTCTGTGCACTCTATAAGTTTGTTGAACTCAATCACTACCAAGAGCTGCAAGCACCGCTTCTTGAACTAATGGAGGAAAACCAAATTCGTGGCACGCTATTATTAGCCAGTGAAGGAATTAACGGCACCGTGGCATCAACACGTAAAGGGATAGATGCGCTACTAGCTTGGCTTGATGCTGAACCGAACTTGAAAGGCACGGTTTACAAAGAATCACAAGCCTCAGAGCAGCCATTTAACCGTACCAAAGTGAAGCTAAAAAAAGAGATTGTCACTATGGGCGTTGAAGGCATCGACCCTCGCCACGTTGTGGGCACTTACGTGAAACCAGAAAACTGGAATGCGCTAATTTCAGACCCTGATGTGCTGGTTGTCGATACCCGTAATGATTATGAAATCCAAATTGGCACCTTCAAAAATGCGCTTAACCCACACACTGAAACCTTTCGTGAGTTTCCTGATTATGTGAAGAAGAACCTCGCACCAGAGAAACACAAAAAAGTCGCGATGTTTTGTACTGGCGGGATTCGCTGTGAAAAATCCACGGCTTATTTAAAAGAGCAAGGGTTCGATGAGGTGTACCATCTCGAAGGTGGCATTTTGAAATACTTAGAAGAAGTGCCGCAAGAAGAGAGCTTATGGCAAGGTGACTGCTATGTTTTTGATGGCAGAGTGGCGGTAGGGCACGCTTTAAAAGAGAGTCACTACCATGTATGTAACGCTTGCCGTTTGCCGATTACCGATGAAGACAAACAGAGCGAACACTATGAGCAAGGCGTCAGTTGTCCATCTTGTTTCGGTACTCACTCTGCGGAGCAATTGGCACGTTTCCGTGAGCGAGAAAAGCAAGTTCAGCTCGCGAAACAGCGTGGCGAAGCACACATTGGCGGCGATACCGCATCACTGATCGAGCAAAAGCGTGCGCAAAAATTAGCACGTAAAGCTGAGCAGCGCGGCTCAAAGCGCTAATATTTATCCCAATGCTTACTTCAAAGGATTCAAATCCTATTGGAATAGAAAAAGGCCGCAGCGTTAAAACTGCGGCCTTTTTTTAAAAAAATCACTGAATACCGTATTTCGCTAAAATGGCATCAAATGTTCCGTCAGCTTTAATCGTGGCTAACCCTTTGTTATACGCATCAATATATTTCTGCGCATTAGGGTTCGCTTTGCCTGAGGTAACATGTAAAGGATTTTTAGACAAAGATGCAGTGGTAAACTGAAAATCACTGCTATTTAAGCCCGCCTCTTTCATGGTCGATAACGCGACCAACTTATCTTCAAGGGTAAGATCGATTCGTTTAGCTTGCAATTTCTTCAAGTTAGTCGTGAGATCATTAGCATCCGGCTTGTTGAAATTAGTGGCGGATAAAAAATCATCCCCATAACCGTAACCCCTAACGATGCCCACATTCTTACCACTTAAACTATTTAAATCTGAAAATTCAAATCCATCACCTGCTCTTTTTATAAAGCTCAGTTCATTTTCTAGGTAAGTATCACTATAAACCAAGTAGCCTGTTCGCTCTTGCGTATACCAAGTAGCTGGAAGCAAGTCGATACGTCCTTTAGTCACCTCATCTAATGCTCGTGACCAAGGCATGATTTGGAAATTGACGTCATAGCCCTGTGTTTTCATCGCCGCAACAGCGATGTCTACCGATAGCCCCGGCATACTTTTGTCCGGTGAAATAAAAGGTGGCCATGGATCTTGTGCAGCCGTGATTGTCGCGGCAAAGCTACTCGGTAAAACCATCATCACACTGAAAATAAAGATCATCAGACGCTTCATACTTTCTTCTCCTTGAAGGTGGAACTTATGTTTTGAACTTATGTTTTGAACTTACGCATATGAGTTTTAATATTTGAGCTCAGCTGAAGAACTTCTTTCGTTCTCTGAGCATTATCTTGACCACTACTCGACAGCTCATTGGTGGCCTCTGATGCTTCAACAATCGCTTGACTGACTTCATCAATAGCTTGTTTCTGCTCTTCTGTTGCATGCGAAATCTCGCCATTTCTTTCAGAAATTTCAGAGATAGTATTTTTCACCTGCTCAACAGAATGCTGTGATTCGGAGACTCGTTTAGCGGTGCTTTCCAACAAATTCGAGATGCGGATGATTTCTTGCTCAACCGATTCTGTTGCACTACTTAGCGAGCGAATATTGGTTTGGATCTGTTCGGTGGATTGGCTAGTCTTGGTCGAAAGGTTGCGCACTTCGTCAGCCACTACTGCAAAACCACGACCATGCTCACCTGCGCGTGCTGCTTCAATAGCAGCGTTCAGAGCCAGCAAGTTGGTTTGCTCGGAAATGTCATTAATCACCCCGACCACCGTTGATATTTTTCGCCCTTCATCAAGCAGCTTATGCATTTCCGCGTTTACCGAACCCATTTCGGAACGCATATTTACAATCTCGACGGCAGAGCGTTCTATTGAGTGGTAAACATTGTCGACCAGTTGAGAAGCCTCACTCGCTTGCCTTGCGGCGTCATTAGCGGTTTCAGCCACTGTTGCCACCGACTGACTCATTTGAGTAGAAGCAGCGGCAACCGTCGACAAGCTGTGCTTTTGTTGATCAATTTGCTGTGCATTTTTCAAGGCAATTTGGCCACTCATTTCCGCGGTATCTTTTAGTTGCACAGACGCCTCAGTCACTTCTATAACGATCTCTCGTAGTGACTCTGTAAAGTGGTTAATACTGCGAATAATCTGCGAAAATTCTCGATACTTAGGTTCCGGTATAATGTTACTTAGATCACCTTCTCCCGTAGCAAGGTCGGCTACTCGTTCAGTTAAATCATTGAGTGGATTTAGCACTGTTTTTGTCAGCGCGAAAATCAAGAAGACAATCATAACACTGTCTAAAATTAACAGCTCGACGAGACTATATTGGAGGCTTTGCAATAGTGTTTTTTCTAATCTCTCAGTGTTATAAAAGAGTTCAATCTGCCCAACCTCATTTTCCTTATCATATTCGATGAAGGTAAGCTTCTGCACTGAGGAAAGCATTGATTCATAGCGCTGTCCTTCATTCGTCGCTATCTCTATTACTTCTTGTGATTCGGGGGATAGTGTTAAAAAAAGAAGCGGCGTACCACCTGCATCTTTCACTCTAGCCGCCTGAATCTCTGGGTTATTCAACTCTGCTGAAATCGTGAGTTTTGCAGCTTGTAAATCAAAATCCCAAATTGATTTTGGCAGGCTATAGCTTAAGCGCTCTTTTGCATTTGATATAGAAATGTCTAAGTTATGCTGCAGTTCCTTTTTCTTGGACTGATAATCAATGTAGCTCGAAATGCCTAAAACAATAGACACTGCTAACACGACTTGGATAACAAAGATCACTTTAACACTTTTCCACATACTTCATTTCGCCTTAATCAATGGTATGAGTTAAGCACTGTGCGTTGACTTCATCGCACCGCATGATAGCCATCTGACTCTTGTGTTTAATGAACAGGACGCAGACCAGAAGAGAGGTCAATATCATCTCTGCTATTGTCTGAACTCATACCGATCATGTTGATCTCACTTATCTTTTACTTAAGGATAGACCAAGAAAGAAAAAGGTTATTATTTTTTGAGCCGAAAGTTTACTTTCGGCTTAATTTAGAATTGAGTAGCGAATGAAGAAGCGCTGACGGGCTGGATAGGAGAGTATTTGGCCGTAACCAACGCATTTAATAGTGATACTCCTGTCGCCTCTTGTTCGGTAAACACTCTTGCACTCATCACTGCTTTTCCGCCGTTGATGAACACTTCTAATGAAGAATTATCCGCGAGAATCTGCAGCTCAACCTGCTCACACTCTAAGGCCAATTCACGAATCACATCACCTTGGCGTATCAAAGTATGGGAACGATCAAAGCGTAATACTTTTTGCTTCGCATCCAAACTCAGTTCAACGTATTGCTCATCTTTTTCAAACAAACGTAAGCTTGCCCCCCACGGTAAAGTGATGCACATTTCAAAACTTTTGGTGTTGAGAATGGTGCATTTATCGCTCAACTCCAAACTTAACGGGTGGTGGCATAACTGCTCTAGCTCCCTTATAGGCCTTTGAATAATTTGACCATTATCAACACTCAACTCACGCAGTGCGGTCAGTTGATGCAACCAGCCGCTGTCACAGCTAGGATGATTAATTTCGTCAGGCAACCCCATCCATGCACACAAGACGCGCCGCCCGTCTACCGTTTGCATGGTTTGAGGAGCATAAAAATCAAAGCCGTGATCCAGTGGTTGCAGATTACAAAAGTGAGGATGATCATTGTCATCCCATAAGACTTTTGCAATACGATTTTGATGGACAACTGTGTGATTCACGTTATCTGAAATAATCCCTTGAGGACCAAAAACAAAATAACTTTGGCCCGCGATTTCAAACAGATCGGGACATTCCCACATGTAACCTAGCGGCGCGATTTCTTCACCAAATAGACCATCGAAATGCCACTCTTTAAGATCATGTGAATGGTAAATAGCCAGCCGACCTTGCAACTGCGTTGTTTGCGCGCCAAGCAACATGAGCCATTTCCCTCGGTGGCGCACTATTTTAGGGTCGCGAATGTGTTCCGTGACACCCGTTGGCAAATTACGGATCACTGGGCCACGTTTTTCAAAACGGAGACCATCTTGCGACACGGCTAAACATTGCGTTGTTTGACGCAATCGCTGGTCACCTAACCGAACATTGCCAGTATAGAAGAGCATCAACTCATCGTTGTGACTTAAAGCATGACCAGAAAAAACCCCATGGCTGTCGTACCAATCTGATGGAGTCAGTGCAATACCTTGCCATTGCCAGTGAATAAGATCAGTACTCGTCAGTTGTACCCAATATTTATCCTTGTGCTCACACCCATAAGGATACCACTGATAAAAAAGATGATATTTTCCTTGGTGATAAATGAAACCGTTTGGATCATTGAGCAGCCCTTGCGGCGGAGAAATATGCCACGTTGGACGAAATGGACAATCGTTTGGCGAAGAATAGGCGTACGCATTAAGCCGCAGCTGAGAATCAATCATTCGACCTAAACTGTTGATCAGTTCATCGGCATATTCATTGATGCTATCTTGTTGAATCAAAAATGAAAGCTGCCATTCACCGAGCACTTCTTGCAATCGCATATGGCTCGGCAAAACATTGACTAAAGCTGGATCTCGCAGCGCAATAACGATTTCTCCTCTTGGTGCGAGTACTCGCTGAATATTGGCCGGGCCGCCAACTAATCTCACCATCTCTTCAAATGACATTTTTTCCACTGGCACTGTTTCTAATGACATGACTTACACTCAATTTTTGGGAACGATTGCAAAATATAAAAAAATAAGCCTGCTTGCAAGCATTGGTGAAATATTGCCCTCAATTATGCGGGCTTCCCCTCAGCAAGTACCTTCAGCCTTAGCCGGTTTCACGTTCGATATTTTGGAATGTTAGCACGACTTTACTCATCTCCTGCCCACGACCAGCAATACGTTCAAGCAACATCTTGGCTGCGTTTTCACCTGCTTTATCAAAGGCATAGTTGAATGTTGATAAGCTTGGGTTACTGACAAATGCGAGCTCATCATTGCCAACTCCTAATACTTTAATTTGCGATCCAACCTGAACTCCAGACTCTTGCAGTGCTTTCACCGCTCCAACCGCAATTCTATCGGTTGCGCAAAAAAGGCCATCTAATTGTGGGTATTGCGTGATTAATGTTTTAGCTTGTAAGTAACCAGATTCAATCGAAAAATCACCACGCACATGAAACAACAGGGTTAAATTGTTGATACCCAGTGCTTGCTCTAATCCTTGAGAACGCAAACAATCCACCGCTACGTCATCGCTCTGAACACCAATAAAACCAATGTGTTGACAACCTTTTGCTATCAACCGTTTACCCGCTTCGAATCCTACGCGAAGATCATCATGAACAATACTTGGGATATCGTGCAGTGAGCCATCTTGCCCAACCAATACCACCGGGACATTAGATTGTTGGATTGCTTTCACTAATGGCATATCAAGGTGTGTGGCGTAAAGTACAATGCCTTCGACCCTCTTTTGATTAAATATTTGAATATATTCCAATTCTTTAGCGTGATCTTGATGAGTATTGGCAAGCAACACGTGTTTGCCCGCTTGTTCAAATATGGCACTTAAACCATCAACGCCTTGTGCTGTCGCATGCGAAGAGACTCGCGGAACGATGACTCCAATTAAATTGGTTTTTTGTGATTTGAGATCTTTAGCGACTTGGTTGACCATATAGCCGCATTCGGAAATTGCCTTTAAAACTTTGATTTTTGTAGACTCTTTAACACCATACTCATCATTTACAACGCGTGAAACCGTCGATTTAGAAACTCCGGCCAGCTTAGCGACATCGTGCAAACTCGACATACATAACCTTACTCATTCTGTTTTGGGATTGTTTGCAAAACTCAGCGCAGCAAACGATCGAATAATGTGATTCTAACGCTGTTTGTAGAATTATCGATCTCTCTTTTACTGATCTAATTCACAGAATCAATGGTTGTCTTTTGACTACTTTGAATTATTCATCAAAAATCCATCTTGCAAACGTTCCCAAAAATACTTATTTTAATTTTATCCAGCATGCTTATCTTAAAGAGATCAAGTCATCTGGATACCAAACAACAACCGGGGTGGGTTATGAACTATCCAGTCATAGCAAAACAATTATTAGAGCAATTAGGTGGCAGAGAAAATATCCAAGCCCTTGCTCACTGTGCAACACGTTTAAGATTAGCGCTAAAAGATGACGCATTGGTTGATGAACAAGCCATTGGCTCACTTGAAGGTGTCAAAGGACAATTCAAAGTCGCTGGCCAATATCAAATTATTTTTGGCTCCGGTATCGTTAACCAAGTTTATGCGGAAATGGCCAAGCTGACCGGCCTTGCTGAAATGTCAACCAATGATGTTTCAAGCGCGGGTGCACAAAAGCAGAACCTAGTGCAGCGCGCCGTTAAAGGGTTGTCTGACATTTTTGTCCCTATTATCCCGGCCATCGTTGCTGGCGGTTTATTGATGGGGTTGTTCAATGTACTGACAGCCACTGGGCTTTTTATCGAAGGGCAGTCACTGATTGATGCCAACCCGGGCTTGGCTGATCTTGCCAGCATGATCAACACCTTCGCTAACGCCCCTTTTGTTTATCTTCCTGTTTTGTTGGCATTTTCTGCTTCTAAAAAATTCGGCGGCAACCCATTCCTTGGCGCTGCATTAGGTATGTTGATGGTTCACCCAGACCTGCTCAATGGTTGGGGGTTTGGCGGAGCTTCTGTCGCAGGCACCATCCCTACTTGGAATATTTTTGGCTTTGAGATCCAGAAAGTCGGCTATCAAGGCTCTGTCTTACCCGTTTTAGTCTCTGCCTTTATTCTTGCAAAAATAGAAAATGGCCTGCGCAAAATTATCCCTTCTGTACTGGATAATTTACTGACGCCTATGCTCTCAATTTTCATTACAGGCTTTTTAACCTTCACACTGGTTGGCCCTATTACTCGCGATATCGGCTTTCTATTAGGTGATGGTCTGAACTGGCTATACGATTCTGCTGGTTTCATTGGTGGTGCGCTGTTTGGCTTTATCTACGCACCGTTTGTGATTACTGGCATGCACCACAGCTTTATTGCTATCGAAACACAATTGCTGGCTGACATCGCCATTACTGGTGGCACGTTTATTTTCCCTATCGCTGCCATGTCAAACGTAGCGCAAGGAGCAGCGGCTTTAGCGGTTGGTATGAACACCAAAGATATCAAACTGAAAGGCATTGCGATTCCATCGGGTGTAACTGCTCTTTTGGGCATTACCGAGCCGGCTATGTTTGGTGTAAACCTGAAACTTCGCTACCCATTTATTGCCGCGATCATAGGTTCAGCTTGTGCTAGTGCATTTATCACCTTGTTTAATGTCAAAGCACAAGCGTTAGGCGCGGCTGGGCTTCCAGGAGTGATTTCTATTAACCCAGAGAAAATCAGCTACTACATCATTGGCATGCTGATTTCTTTTGTCATTGCCTTTACCTTAACACTTGTTTTGGGTGCCAAAGAGCCCACAAAGCTTGATAAGCAAGCGACAGCGTAACCCCCAAGGCTGTTATGCTCCTAAGCCTGCTCGATGTGAGTGGGCTTATTTCTTCAGCGAATAACACGGATATTGGAGGAAAAAATGAATCGAGTTTGGGTAACAGGCGACGCGGTCGTCGACTTAATTCCTGATGGTGAAGCACACTATCTAAAATGTCCGGGCGGCGCTCCGGCGAATGTGGCTGTTGCCATCGCAAGATTGGGGGGTAAGAGCGCCTTTTTTGGCCGTGTGGGTAATGACCCTATGGGGCACTTTATGCAATCCACATTAACCGAAGAGAAAGTGGACACCCGATATTTGCAGTTGGATGAGCAGCAAAGAACATCGACTGTCGTGGTCGATTTAGACTCGCACGGCGAACGCAGTTTTACCTTCATGGTTAAGCCTAGCGCGGATCAATTCATCCAATACTCAGACATTCCAACCTTTTCCGCGGGTGAATGGCTGCATTGTTGCTCAATTTCTCTAGCCAACGAACCGAGTCGCAGCACTACCATTGAAGCGATTAAACGCATCAAAACCAACGGTGGATTTGTCAGTTTTGATCCCAATCTACGCGAAGAGGTTTGGCCTAACCCCGCAGAGATGATCCCGGTGGTGATGAGCGTGGTCGCAATGGCGGATGTGGTTAAGTTTTCCGATGACGAACTGCTCTTGCTCACGCAGCGCCCTAGCCTTGAGCAGGGATTAATCTCAGTGAAAGAACTGAACATTCCGCTGGTTGTCATTACTCAAGGCGCAAAAGGAGCACTGGTGATCACAACAGAGATGCAAACACTAATAGCAGGGAAAGCGGTCACGCCGATAGATACAACTGGCGCAGGCGATGCTTTTGTCGGTGGATTGCTTTGCCAGTTGTCATTACATAAAGAGTGGTTTACTAAGGGTACTATCATAAAGGCCGTGCAATGGGCTAATGGCTGCGGAGCATTAGCCACCACCCAGAAAGGGGCAATGACAGCGCTACCAGATAAGCACATGCTTGATCAATGGATTGGCTAAAATGATAATGCTGCCGTAAGCCACAATGGATAAGAAAAACAAAATAGCTAGAGACAATTTTGTGATGTAAATCAATGTAAACTGATGGTTTTCTAAATCTATTTGCTACACTTACAGCATCAACACACAAACAACCACCAGACTTAATGCAAAGATTAGTAAAATATGAACGATGTAAACGATGGGTAGTTAGCTTTTTATATTGCTTGCTGCCTATTATCATTGCTAGCCCAATCATCGCTTGGCAGACACGATCTGATTTGAACAATTATATTAAAGATAAACTCAAAGTAGGTGAAACTCAGTTTAATCGGATCATTCGAAATGCTGAAGTCTCTAACCAACGTGCATCATATTACCTACAGATGGAATGCAAAGAGGTATTTCCATATTTACGAGATCTTGTTGCCACCACACCCGATATCCGCACATTAAACTTGGCAAAAGATTCAAACGTTTATTGTAATTCATTAGACGGTGAAATCTTCCGTCAAGCTCGGCATTATGTGGAAAATGAACTCTATTTATCTAATAACAGTCGGTTAACTCCCTCTACACCAGTGCTCACTTTTCACCGTCACTATCCTCAAGGCTCAGTGATAAGTGCCGTTAATGGTTACCACATAACCAATATCATTGCTCTATTAAAAGATTATGGAGCGCTCTACTTTGAGGTTGGTGAAAATAATATCAATAGTAAAGGGGCGTTTTCAAACAAACAAACTCACTCAACGATCAGCCTCATCTCCTCCCGCTATCCTTACACATTTTCAGCTAAACTGACGTTAAATGACTATTGGCTTTATTTTAAAAACACCAAACAAACCAGTACGATGTTAGTTCTCCTTATGGGTATTGGTTTAGGCGGCTTTGCTTATTGGAAACTAGGCCAAGCTTCGTCAATGCAGGGAGAAGTGAAACGCGCTATTCAATCCAACGAGTTCATTCCGTATGTACAACCGATTGTTGATGGTAGTGGCCAGCTCTGCCATATCGAAGTGCTTGCCCGCTGGCAACATCCTGTTCATGGATTAGTGAGGCCCGATCTTTTTATTCCCTTAGCGGAGGAATCTGGGCTAATCATTCCTATTACGACTCAGTTAATGGCGCAAGTTGAGCATGAACTTTCATTGCATCAAGCACAATTTCCAGAGCATTTCAGTATTGGATTTAATATTTCAGCCAAGCACTGCGTAGCTTCCAATTTGTTTGATGATTGCAAACGTTTCATTGAAACCTTCAACAATCGTAAACATATTTTGACGTTAGAACTCACCGAAAGAGAGCTGGTTACTGACAGTGATGAAGCAAAAAAACTCTTCCAATCACTGGATAAGATAGGTGTGTTGCTAGCAATTGATGATTTTGGTACAGGGCACTCTAGTTTTAACTATTTGCAAGAGTTCAAGTTTGATATTTTAAAAATCGACAGAAGCTTTATTACCATGATCGGTAGCGATGCGATCTCTAGCCACATTGTTGAAAACTTAGTCGATTTAGCCAAGCGACTTGAGTTAAAAACCATCGCAGAAGGTGTGGAAACCCAAAAGCAAGTTGACTTTTTGAAGGAAAGGGAGATTGACTATTTACAAGGTTATTTCTTTTATAAGCCTATGCCGCTCAGTGAGTTTATCACTCTGCTTAAAACCACCTAAATCAATCTCTGGCATTCCAATAGGATGATAACTGGAACTTCAGTGGTTATTTCTTATGACGAGAGGCCAACTGAGCACGGTAGCGAGCTAAATGAAAACGTTTTCGAACTGGCTGATGAGCAGACAGTTGCTTTAACACTTGGTTGAGTTGTTTATTGTGATGCTGGCTATGATTCGCCGCTGATTGTTCATCATCTTCAATGAAGAAAGACGCAACGCTGGCCGTCAATAAACCAAAAAGTGTTATGCCAGTCAGCATTAAAAAGACCGCAACACCACGGCCAAACGG
Organism: Vibrio ordalii ATCC 33509; assembly: GCA_000257205.1. Lineage (GTDB taxonomy): Bacteria > Pseudomonadota > Gammaproteobacteria > Enterobacterales > Vibrionaceae > Vibrio > Vibrio ordalii. The sequence continues at coordinate 13,540 of AEZC01000153.1, forward strand.
GGTAACAGGATACATATCACCATACCCTACCGTAGTAATCGTGGTCATTGCCCACCAAATCGCATCAGAAAAATCATTGATTGGGCTATCCGTTCCTTTTTCGACCAAATAGACAAAAGCCGCAGAAAGAAGCACTGTCGATAAACTGGTTAGCCCAATAAAGCTGAGCGTTTTTTGCCTTAATACAGCTTTGGTTTGACGCCATGCTCTTGGCAAAATCAGTAAAATACGCAAAAAACGGAGCGGACGCAGGAATGGCATGGCAACAATTAGTACATCTGGCCAGTTTTTTACCATGTAATGCATAGGATGTGGGCTGAGTAAGACCTTAACCAGTAACTCCGTTGCAAACAATCCCCAAATAATCCATAGCAGATGCTCCAGAAAATCAAGCTCTTCAGGCTGTAAAGGTGCAATATCTGGCAGTAATGCGACGATCACATACACTACCGATAGCAGCAGCATCGGAATTTCAGTTTTATGCTCGATCGCAGACAGTAGCTGTAAACGTATTTTTAATTTCATGATTCAAATACCTTTTTCCGTTTACCTTAGCGCCAAAAATACCAAGAGAGAATCGTATAACCATCCCTTTCATTACCCAATTAGCACCCAACTCAAAATGGAACTCACTATAAACTAGGTAGTTGAAATGTAAAGAATGGTGACCTTAATAGAGCTTAATATCGCCTCGAGGATTATTTTAAGCTCTTCACTACCAACAACTCACTTACAAAAAACCCGAAAACACCATAGGATCTAAGTTTCAATTGTGATACTATGCACAACTTTATGGATATCTCTCTATTTTCATATGGACGTGACCCGATACCCAAGCCACTTAGGATGCTGTCGATGACCAGTAAGTGAGGCCTAAAAAACATCAATAAAATGGTGTGATTGGCGTCAATGAACGTGATCAATACAACAATGCTGCAAGTGGGACAGGTATAACTCCGTTGTTTTACTCCGAGGTCACTTATTACCATGTCTTTTTTAAAAGATTTAGCCATTCGCAAAAAAATTGCGCTTGCCTTTACTATTATCGCGTTAGTCAACATCGCCTTCGGTTATTACCTATATCGTTCATTGAACGATATACAAGATGACCTACTCAATCTAACGGATGACACACTCCCATCAATGATGATGGTCAATAACGTCAAATACAATATGGCTTCTGTGCGACGTGCTCAAATCAGTTTGCTTTCCGCAACCGATCAAGCCGAAATTACGGAAGACATTCGTTGGATGCCAGAACGTTATGAGGAAATTGATAGTGCGCTAGCCACTTATGAACGCGCCGTTTGGACCGATCATGAACGGTCTATTTTTATGCCTGTTAAGAATCTGTGGCGCGATTATTTAACCGCATTAGGCTCTTTTAATAATGATATTCTCAGTCAAAACAAAGCAAAAGCGCAAAGTGATATCTCCGCTTCTCTGGCTACCTTTGAACGTTTAGAGAGTGCGGTTGATGATCTTCTCAATTTAAACCAAACCTTTGTTGTCAAAAACCGCTCTGAACTGATGACGCTTATTCAAGCTATCGCCTCATTTTCCACAGGCAGCATTGTTGCGCTGATGGCATTTATGGTGTTCATTACACTATTACTTTCTCGCTTAATCTGCCAGCCATTGCAGTTAGTTGTACAGCAAGCGAACGCCATTGCTAGCGGTAATTTAAGCCATCGATTAGCACGTCAGCATATTGGGCAAGATGAGCTAGGTGAACTGGCCGATGCGTGTTCAAGTATGCAAGAGAATTTACGCTCAATGGTGGAAGAGATCATCGCCGGAGCGACTCAACTATCTCATGCTGTCGATGAAGTTAGCGCCGTCTCTGAACAGACATCACAGGGTATGCAAGAGCAACAGGTCGAGGTCATGCACATTGCGACGGCTATGACACAAATGAAATCGACGGTTGCAGAAGTGGCAAGAAACACAGAAGTCGCCTCTGACGCCGCTCGTGAAAGTAACCAACAATCTATCCTTGGATCAAAACAGATGGATTCCGTCGCGAATGCTATCTCTCTTGTGACCCAAGAAATTGATCAAGCAGAACAACGCGTATTAGAACTTGAGCAGCAAGCGCAGCAAATTAACGTTGTCGTTGACGTGATAAGCAACATCGCCGACCAAACCAACTTACTGGCTCTGAACGCAGCAATTGAAGCGGCTCGTGCTGGTGAACAAGGGCGTGGTTTTGCTGTTGTTGCTGATGAAGTTCGTGCTTTAGCCGGCAAAACCCAGCAATCGACGGGTGACATCGTCAATATAATCCAAAGCCTACAAACATGCGCACTGCGTGCTCGTGAAGCGACGTCACAAAGCAGTGTACTTATGGGGCAATGTGTTGAGCAAAGTGGCCAGACTCAAATCGCGATTGACCACATAAGTAATCAAAGCGCGCATATTGCTGATATGACCATTCAAATCGCCAGTGCGTGCGGAGAGCAAGATTCGGTTAGCGAAGAGCTCAGCCGCAATATCGAACGCATTAGTGAATCAGCCAAACAAGTTGCACAAGGTTCTTCCAGCGCCGCTCAAGCGTGTGCAGAGCTGAGTCAGTTGGCAGCAATGCTACAAAATACGGTACGTCGCTTCCAAGTCTAACCTCATATCGTGGGTTCAAAAATAACGGCCTCTTTTGAGGCCGTTATAGTATCCATTCTCTTGCTATTTATAGCTTAAATCTGTCGCTTTACCTTTAAAGATTCGGTAAACCACAAAGGTGTACAGCAAGATCATCGGCATCACAATCACGACACCAATGCCCACTACCAATAAGCTAGCCGTAGAGGCGGCTGATTCTTGAGCCGTCATTATCCCGGGGACGACATCAGGGAAGAAGCTATAGGCTAATCCAAGAAAGCTTAATGCAAAAATTAGCATCACGCCAAAAAATGGCCATTGAACTCCCATATCATTCACTACAGGCACTCTTTTTAAATAGCGATCAACCATAAAAATCGTGACTAACACCACCAGCGGAACAGGAGCTAATAACAGCATTTCAGGGAAACTAAACCAACGTTCCGCGACCAGTGGATTAAATAACGGGTT
>AEZC01000154.1 GCA_000257205.1 Vibrio ordalii ATCC 33509
GAACTTGACAATTCAGATGTAAGTTTTTCAATCATCAATAAATCTCTATCAAGATGCTGTGGAAGATACTATTTATTTTATAGTGATAGTAAAATTGATATATTAAGATCTGATGCAACATCACTTGCGCAAATTAATTTTTCTAGTAGTCACGGTTTGATAGCGACAGACATCAGTCTCTTGCAATATCAAAGTATTAAGCTTACACATAATGAGGAAGCCTATAAATTTTATAAGGAAGTCTTTCCTAAAAAAGGAAATGGTAATGCTTGGATTGGGCATGAAACTATCTTTAATGAGATAGAAAAAGTACTTCCTAACCATGCTTTAAGTATTAGAAATATGAAAGTTGTTCGTTATTGGCCTCAAGTTGAATTTAAGTACCATGATATTAATCAGGTTGTGGCAGAAGTTGCAGAAGAACTTAAAGCCATTTTAAAAGCTTTTTCTGAAGTATCACCATTATCAATCGCTGTCACAGCCGGTAATGATTCTAGGGTGATGGCTGCTGCTACAAAAGAGATTAAACATAGATGTTATTACTTTATTGATAAGTTGAAAAATTTAAATGATGAGCATCCGGATATTGTCATCGGTAAGAGGATTTGTGATACTCTTGGAGTGAAATATACGATCCATACTGATTTTTTAGATGTGGATAAAATACCTGAGTCATTTAAAAATGAATATTCCAATTCGGTTTTTTACGCTACTGAAAAACGGCTCCCAGAAGTCTATAACTATTCTCTAATCTTGTCTGATTATATCAATATTTGCGGCGTTGGGGAGTTTGGACGTTCTGTATATGGTATCCCTAAAGAAAATATCGAGAGTAATTATTTGTGTTTCAAATATCAGTGTGTAAATTCACGCTTCTCCAATCTTCAGACAAATTTATGGTTAGATGATTGTAAAGAACATTCATATGCTAGATTTTATCCGAAGAACTCATTATATTACATTGAACAAAGACTAGGTAACTGGGGGGGCAGTTGGTAATTCTGAGTCAGATATAGCATTTGAGGAAGTAAATCCATTTGCTACACACTACATTATTGAACGTATGATTTGCTTGCCATACAAATATACAAAATACCATAATAATCATTTATTTAAAGAAATCATTCACTATCTAGCACCAGAGATTAGTTGTATACCAATTAATCCTCCGAGAAACTTTAAAGGGAAAATTGTTAATTATATAAAGTCAGGATTACTCTTTAATATTATTGAACGTTATAGGTATATAACGGAAAATATCATGGGAAATAAGGTGGCATAATGAATCTTATCCATTTTTATCGGATTGCTAATTGGGCATACGTGAATCGAATTCCATTAATCCCCAATGTTATAAAATTTATTTCTTTTTTACTATTTAATTCCGTTATCCCAGCTTCTGTGAAAATAGGGAAAAATTCCCGTTTTATGTATGGAGGGATAGGATGTGTCATTCATAAAAAAGCAATTATTGGTAATAATGTTTGCTTAGGCCAAGGTATTACAATAGGAAGAAAGCTAAGAGAGTCATGTCCAGAGATAGGGAACAATGTATATATTGGTGCTGGAGCAAGGGTTTTGGGCGACATAAAAGTTGGAAACAATATAATAATCGGAGCAAATGCTGTAGTTATTTGTAGTATTCCAGATAACTCAATAGTTGCCGGTTCTCCAGCTAGGGTTGTGAAGATGATTGAACATTCTATTTGGCAAGAACTAGGTGACTTACTTTGATTAGTGTGGAAGATATCGTCTCTTCTTTATTAAGAGATGCAAAAATTAATGATTATGCTGGAAATGATCCTTTTGATGGGTTAAATAGTAAAATTTTTTATTTTTTTCCTAGAGCCAAAACGGGTTTGCTTGGCCTATTTTGGACTCAACTTCATAAGCGCTCTGCCATTAATTTTAGAACAGTATTCTTTGTTCCTGACAAGCGAAATCCTAAAGGGATTGGGTTATTTATTTTAGGCTTATTAGAAAACTATCAGTCAAAAAATGAGCAGAGTTATCTAGATGAAGCAGTAGAGTTGGCTAATTGGTTGTTAACACAGCAGAGTGATAGAACTTTGTGGGGGCACAGCTGCTGGGGTTATCATTTTGATTGGAATGCACGCGCATTCTTTGTGCCAAAAGGTAAACCAATGTAATTACGACTGTCTATGTTGCACAAGCACTTTGGGCGTTGGGGGAGATTACTAATAGTGATAAATATCGTGACCCAGCAATTGATTCTGCGAATTTTATAGTTAAACATCTCTACACAGAACTAGATGGTGAATGTTTCTTCTCTTACATCCCAGGAGAGACCGCACTAGTATACAACGCCAGTTTATGGGGTGCCGCTTGGGTCGCAAAAATTGCTAGTATTACAGGTAATAGCCAGTATAAGAAATTGTCCTTAGCTGTTGCAAGACAATCGGTCTCAGCTCAAAGTTATGACGGTTCTTGGGTCTATGGTACAAGACACCACCATCAGTTTATCGACTCTTTCCACACGGGGTACAACTTAGAAGCCCTAACACTATTGGCTGATTCTTTAAGGACGGATGAGTTTAAAGCAAGTATTGAACTTGGTTTTAAATTTTATAAAACCCAATTTTTTGAAGAAGATGGTACTGCTAAGTATTACCATAATAACCGCTATCCTCTTGATATGCATAGTGTATCTCAGGCGGTACTTACTCTGCTTAAAGTTGGTGGTACGTCTGATGACTTAATTATGGCCGATAGAATAATAAGTCATGCTATTGAAATATTATACTTGAAGGATAAGCGGAGATTTGTTTATCAGAAGAATCAATTTTATACAAATAAAATTGATTATATTCGCTGGACAAAAGCATGGGTTTATTATTCGTTCTCATATTATCAACGTTCTATTCTTTTGAATAAAAATTCAATCGATAGTTTTGTTAAAAATGATGGTCATTAATTAGATGAAGCGTATAGAATTTTTGGGATCTCCTATGGATGTTGCTACAATGTCCGAAACAGTATCATTCATTGAGAATAAGATAAGCGAAGGTGGTTTTTTACAACATGTTGTAGTTAACGTGGCTAAGTTAGTAAATATGCAGACCGATCCGACGTTATCTGATTCAGTCAAGGAGTGCGACTTAATTAATATTGATGGAATGGGAGTCGTTTTTGGTGCT
>AEZC01000155.1 GCA_000257205.1 Vibrio ordalii ATCC 33509
AAATGGTAGCCATGATTTCTAATTTGAGGGTGAAAAGGCTACCATTTTAACACAACATCTCCATGTTGGAGTCACGACCAGAAAATAACCCCAAATAGGCTTGATGCACCCATGGCGTGATAATTTTTCGCACCAAAGGCGCGTCACTTCGCCGGCACAGTTGAATATAGCGGTAAAAAAACATGACTAAGAAAACAATAAACGACGTTTCAATAATATCTAACTCTGATAACGAGAAAGCGTATTCAAACATCCCTAATGGAACCAAGAATAAATACAGGGCAAGACCAAATAGAAACAGGGTGATTAGCCACAGCCACTTAAAGAAAAGTTTTACTCCACGCCAAACCTTGGGAAGAGTCAGGGTATTTTTTTGCATAATTTTAGCCAACATCC
>AEZC01000156.1 GCA_000257205.1 Vibrio ordalii ATCC 33509
TGGCGCGGTTTGTGGCAACTGGAATGTTCCAAACGCTGGCAATTCGTAGCAGAGCTTTTACATCTGGATCATGCGGTACGGCATTGAGTGGGTCCCAGAAGAAGATCAACACATCAATTTTGCCTTGAGAAATCAACGCGCCAATTTGTTGGTCGCCACCCATAGGACCGCTGATCATGCTTTTTATAGCAAGGCCAGTCTCTTTGCTGAGCATGTTGCCAGTGGTTCCTGTCGCGTATAAAAAATGGCGCTGTAGTTTTTCTTTATTTTATTTTACCCAGCGAAGTAGTTCCGGTTTGCAGTTGTCGTGAGCGACGAGAGCGACATGCTTATGCGCAGGCATAGTCCGAGTCGTTGTTTGCATTGAAGAGTCCCTATGATTCAAATCAGTATGTTAAATAGCGAAATCGCCACTTTTATTCAATCTCTTTTACGCTAAAAGTCGGCCTATATTCAGATGGAGATAACGAATCTGCAATTATCTGCGGATTGAGTGACATAGGCGTTAAGGATTCGATAATCGGGGCGGCTTTTTTTTCATAAGGTTGCTGATTGAAAAAAGCCGCAGCTTGTTGAATGGAAAGCCTGCCTTGCTCGACCATTTTATCCGTTGGCGCAAATTCGACTCGGCCACGCAGCAGCCCGCGGTAGACGCCATGACTTAAATAGGTTGCCACCAAACCGATGTGGTTTGTCATCCCTGAGGTTCTCAATTCGCTGATCGCCGCTTCAATCGCGACGGCGCTGCCCACAATATAGCGAAGGTCAGCTCGCTCCAGCGCTTGTTGTACTAAATTACGCTGCAGTTCTTTATCATTATCTGCCCATAGGCTTTCCACTACGTTGATATCGCTGTCTTGTATTGCGCGATAAAAACCTTGGCTAACAGGTTTTGTTCCTCCACTTGTTTTTGGACCAAGTAGTAAAGCGATCTTAGTTTTACCACTGCCTTGTGGGTGCTTGTCAGCAAGATATTTTCCCGCGTAGTACCCCATCCAATACCAATCGACACCCACTTGACCTTGTAGCCGCGCAGACTGCTGCTGATTCAGAATGAGTTGATTAACCGTTGCAAACACAGGCGTAGAAGCGACGTATGTACTTAAGTCCGTTGTGTAAAGATCCGGCGCAACTGTACCGAGAATGATCGCATCAGCGCCCCAACGAACGCACAATGAAAGCTGTTCTTTTTGTCGTTCGTGATTAGGATAACCACCTGATTCTAACACGCGTAAATTCAACTTCTGTTTTCTCGCCTCGTCAACCATTCCATAGTTGACAGATAACCAATAGGAATCTTTGAGGTGAGGGTATAAAGCGCAGACTTTCTTATGGGGTTCGGCAAATGTTGTGCTGCTAACCAAGCTTAAAATCAGCAGTAAAAGCGTTGGGGAAATAAGGTTTAAGATCAATTGCATTCGCTATTCGTTGGCATAACGTGAGTAAACACTGCAAAATATAGCCCATTCCGGGTTGCTTAAGAAGTAATGTTTGAGGTTGGGTGCCATGTTGTTAGCCAAAGCCAGTATTGGCCGAAAATTAATGTTGTCCTTTTCGGCAATGGCCCTGCTCGTTTTGTTATCGGCGTTGATCGGTGTGTTTGGTTTTTCGCTGGTGGCTAAAACCGAACGTAATGTGGTGAATTCTGCCATTCCTTCGATGCTGGAAGCGCGTCAAGTGTCGGAGTTAAGCACACGAATCATTACGTCTGTGCAAATGTTAACCAACTCTAAAACAGAGCAAGAGCGCCAGCAGTATGGCAAAGCGCTTTTCGATCAGCTTCAATCTTTGCTTAATCACATCAAGCAGTTGGGTGCCGATTCTTTTGATTCAGAACTGCTGACGCGCCTAGAAAATGATGTTCAAAGCGTTATCGATACATTGGCTCAGCTTGGTATTACGGTTGAGCGTAAGTTGTATCTGGAACATGACTTAAGTGTTCGAGTGGAAGAGATGCGACAACTGGCGCTGCAATTGGAAGAGCTGACATGCACTCAAGTGCTCAATACAAGTACCATCGCAGTGGCGAATGTGACGCACATTTATGACTTGCTACAAGCCGATAAAACGTCACAAGCGTACCAAGCGTTAGACGCTTTAGTGGAAGTGGACCTCGATCTTTCAGAGCGCTTGCATGAGCTTCATTTAATGGCGTTCAAAATGCTCAGCCACATCGAAGAGACACGCACGGTTACCGATGTTGAGCGAATCCAACAAATCCAAACCGAGTTTTTGCATAACCTCACCATCATGCAGCGCAGAGTACGCGCGGTAGAAGACCCGACGCGTTCGAAGCAAATGACAGAGCTGCTCAATGCGCTGGAAAAGCGCAAAGTGGTTTTTAGTGTTTTGCAGCAACGTTATGATAACGAGCAGGTCGCGAAATCGCTCACACAAAATACCTTACTACAGTTTTCAGATCTCAATACCACCGTCAGCCGCTTAGTGGATGACTCCAATCGTACAACGACCCTCGCTGTTGAGCAGCTCTCTACAACCTTGAACGTGGCACAGTATACATTGACCTTACTAACCTTGGTTGGCCTTCTCATTGCAGCTTTCATTATGTGGAAGGTCGTCTATCTGTCGGTGGTAAAACGTTTAGCTGAATATTCATCGGCACTGTTATCCATCGCAAAAGGGCAACTGCAGGTGGAAGTGGTAGTCCAAGGAGAGGATGAACTGGCGCAAATGGGGCAGGCGATCATCACGGCTCGCAATACCGCGCAGTCTCTTAAAGTGGTAGCGGAAAGCGAGGCGCAGGCGAGAGAGGCGTTACAAGAACATAAAGAGCACTTAGAGGAAGTGGTTACCGAGCGAACAGAGCAATTACAACACACCAATAAGAAACTCAATATGGAAGTGTTGAATCATGCTAAAGCTCGCAACTTAGCCGAACAAGCCAACCGCGCTAAATCGGCATTTTTGGCCACCATGAGCCATGAAATCCGCACACCAATGAATGGCGTATTGGGCACGGCTCGTTTATTACAAGAGATGCCATTAACGGTTCAACAGCGCCAGTATGTGGACGTGATTAACCGCAGCGGCCACACCTTGCTGTCCATTTTGAATGATGTGCTGGATTATTCAAAAATTGAGGCCGGACACTTAGAAATTCGCAATGCCAACTTTAATTTGCACCAAATGGTGGACGATGTTTACCAACTGATGAAAGGACGTGCTGAAGAAAAGTCGCTTGAATTTACCAAGCAGATTGAACTGGATGTTGCTCCTTTTTGGGTGGGTGATATGACTCGCTTAGGTCAAGTGCTGACGAACCTTGTGGGTAATGCCATCAAATTTACCGATCAAGGTTATGTGGATATTTATGCCAGTCTTGATGCTGAAATGCCTAATCAAGTGACATTTGAAGTGTCGGATTCCGGTGTTGGAGTCAGTGAACAGGATCAAATCAGGCTGTTTGATGCGTTTACTCAAGCTTCCAGTGAGCAAAGTTACAAAGGCGGTACTGGGCTTGGTTTGGCTATCAGCAAACGGCTTGTTGAAGCCATGGGCGGCGAGCTTAAGCTTGAATCAGATTTAGGCAAAGAAAGCCGTTTTGAGTTTACTGTTCCTTTACAGCGAGGAGAGGCAGTGAATGACGTGGTTAAAAGGCCGATAGCCGCGACGCGAGAGGCCAGCATCTTGCTGGTGGAGGATAACCCTGTCAACTGCATGGTTGCTGAAGGGTTTTTGACCAGTCTCGGTCATAATGTGCTCACCGCGAAAACAGGCGCTGAAGCTCGGGTTCTGTTTAGTGAAGACAGGTTTGATATCGCACTGCTCGATATTAATCTACCTGACGTTAATGGTGTTGAGCTGTTGGCGCAGCTCAAAATTATCGAACGTGAACAGTATTCGCATCTACGCCCCACACCGATGGTTGCTATTTCGGCGCATGTGTTTAATGAAGAGATGGAAAGCTATTTAGCAGCTGGTTTTGATGGCTATTTGCCCAAACCTTTAGTCAAAGAAGATCTTGCACAACTTGTCCAGCAACGTATTGAACACAATACCTTACCCGTTGAGTTGATTGTGCCTACGCACGTAACCTCGGATAGCCAAAAATCCGCTCGTCCGATCGTGGACGAGCGGATCCTACTCGCGGATATTGAGGTGCTAGGGCGTGACAAGATGAATGAAATCATTGAACTGTTCGCCGATTGCACGCATGAATACCTACACGAGTTTCGCCAATCTAGGGAACAGCCTCAGGTCGTTAAGTCGTTAGCACACAAATTGAAAGGTTCAGCTGGCAGCTTAGGTTTGCATGCCTTGTTTGATCTGTGTTTAGTCATTGAGAAAAGTGCTGACTCTGCGCAAACGTATCAAGAGCTACAAGCGGAATTAGAAGCCTTAGCCGCTCAATCCATACATTCACTCAGGTCACTGTTTGTATAAGTAATTCATAGACAGGATCTTAAGAGCTAACTATTCAAGAATGCACAAAAGTCCGCACAGAGGGGTCAGTTTATGGTTGATATCTAAGCTTGTATGACCAATCAGAATATATCATTGGTGGCATTTTTATAGTAAAAAGACCATTCAATTGTATCGGCATATCTTCTGATGCTATTCCAGAACTATAAGGTAATAGATACTTGTCATTACCTAGTAGAGAATGGTCATATAGGTATACACTCTCGTCGTTTGTAATACATTCTGTAGTTGGTACTATTCGATGAACTCTTAAATAATCGGAAGCATTAGCATACTTCGTGTAATAATACCCTGTAACATTCCAGTTCCAATAATAATCTTTGAACTTATCGGTTCTCGACAATCGAACATAGTCACCATCATGTAAACATGTTGCATTTTTTGGTATCCAATTATCAATCTTAAATGCACCTTCTGAACTAGTCGCAGGCTCCCCAACCGTTAACCAGCCATCAGCATTATTAGGATCGTAAGCGCATCATAAA
>AEZC01000157.1 GCA_000257205.1 Vibrio ordalii ATCC 33509
GGGTATATACACCAATTCCATTAATGGATTATCGAATACCTTGCGTGCTTCGGCACTGAGAGATTCTAAGCGACGAGTTAAACTATAACCAGCAACCATTGACATCAATAGCATCAACACCAGGCCAGCTCCTGGTAGAAAAGTCTCTTCAACAAAACTGATAACTGCAATAGGTACTAAAGCGATGGCTAACCGTTGCCACAGGCGAGTTCGAGGTAGCTTGAGTCGTCTCGGTGTTTTTCCCGCTTTGAGCTGCGAGTATATTTTTTCGGCGTTGGTAATGTGTTCGCGACTTGGACACAAACGTACTGACTGAAACTCAACCGTTTTACCATTTTCGACTATCGGAGAAGCAAATGCATCAACCCAATAATGGTCACCATTTTTACATCTATTTTTGACGATACCCATCCAAGATTGGCCGCGTTTTAAGTAATCCCACATATCTTTAAATGCTTCTGCTGGCATGTCAGGGTGGCGCACCATATTGTGGGGCTGGTTTGTTAGTTCATCTAATGAATAGCCAGCGACCTCACAAAATTCTTTACTGGCATAAGTGATATGGCTGCTTGGTTTGGTGACCGATAGCAAGTTGTAGCTAGGTGGAAACTTGACTTCCTTTTGTGTAACAGGTTGATTGGTGCGCATGGGACGTCCCTCGAATTAAATAAGTAAAACACGAATTAAGCCAAGGTTCTCTATCGTGTGATGAGAGTTTTATTTCCATTATTTATAGAATCGAATCGGTAAAAAGGCAATGAAACTAGTCATTGTCGAATAGTCAATTAGTATCATTACTTTTGATATGAATATATGGCCGAGTTATAACGTAAATATGACTTACGACTTGACCTTACGAGTAAGCTTGCCACAATGTGCGCATGTAATAACTGTACGGAAAACATTATGATATTTTATTCTTTTGGGCGGTAAAACCCATTGCGTTACTCTTAACCTCTTTACTTTCATCAACCTCTTTCACAGGCATGAGTGACCCGCCTGTGGTTGGCGGACTGTTCAATTCGGCGCAAATATTGAAAAATCAAATGGCGTCGTCTTTAAGCTATTCAACGCGCTTTGCCCGTGATTCGACCTTATTTATCATCGCCGGGGTAACACTCGATAGCTATACCC
>AEZC01000158.1 GCA_000257205.1 Vibrio ordalii ATCC 33509
GTCACAAACAGGCTATACCCAAACAACTTGAAGTTGCAGGTAGGCGGCAAGTAAGTTCATCCCTATGAGCATAGATAAACTATGTGATTGGGGTGAGCGAACGTAGCCAACACCGCTGCAGCTTCAAGTGGGAAGAGTATAAATAGAGCAAAACTATCCATTCCTCACTCCTTTGCCCAAAAAGGCAGCATTCAATTCAAAATCATAAGAAAAAGGCTTTACAGAGAGAGCGAGTTTGCTATCATGCGCTCCGCACTTGAGCAATGCGTTGGGAAAACGTTGTTTAAGCATACTGTGAGCCAAATAGTGTCGTTATAAACACTATAAGTCACATTGTATGAAAACCCTCTGGAGGGGTTCCCGAGTGGCCAAAGGGAGCAGACTGTAAATCTGCCGGCTCCGCCTTCGATGGTTCGAATCCGTCCCCCTCCACCATATTCTCTCGTAAGAGAAACCTTGATTGATACGTTGGGAAAACATCATTCAAGCCTATTTTTAGAATAGGAAAACACCCGGAGGGGTTCCCGAGTGGCCAAAGGGAGCAGACTGTAAATCTGCCGGCTCCGCCTTCGATGGTTCGAATCCGTCCCCCTCCACCATATTTTCTCGATTGAGAACGATAAAAAGCCAGCTTTCGAGCTGGCTTTTTCGTTTCTTTACATCATAGCTCTATAAACTGGCGTCACTAAGTAGTCTAGTTAATCCTTAAGCATAATAATTTTCCTGTGATTAAGAATTAGAA
>AEZC01000159.1 GCA_000257205.1 Vibrio ordalii ATCC 33509
ATTTTTGGTTTATAATTATGTAATTGTTCTAAGTATTGTCGAACCGTTTCCTCGCTCAGATGATATACAGACATCATTAACATTTTATCAATACTGTTGTGACGCCAATAAGGTGAGGTATTTTGCTCTAAAGGAACAATAAGATCAGCTCGTAACCAGACTCGCTTATCACCTGGAAGATAACCGGCCCATGTCAATTGTCGATGACTTTGAGCATGATCTTCTATAATCGCAGATAATCCTGAATAGAGGCTTAGTGGCTTACCTGTCGTACCTCCAGTCTGAGACTTAAAAGTATAAGAAAATTTTTTAGAATCATTTAGAAATGCACAGGGAGCGATACGAATATCTTCCTTACCAATGAGTGGAAAATCATCGATATTAGATGATTTTACATTTTTATAAAAGGAAACGTGTTCCTTAGCC
>AEZC01000160.1 GCA_000257205.1 Vibrio ordalii ATCC 33509
ATAACAGTGTTTATAACAACAAACATATCAATCGTCAGTTAAAGTACCAAGGCCGATAACATAACAACAGGAAATAACCATGAGCCTGACTATTCGCCAAAGACTCTACGTGCTATCAATTGTTCCGCTACTGATTATTTCGTTAAGTATGATGTATCTCAGTTTTTCAGAAACACAAAAACTGAATCACGAACAAATGACCGCCACCCGCGCTAGCATGATGGAGATGAAACAAAATGAGCTGCGTTCATATCTGCAAATTGCCGATACAGCGCTCAAATCACTCAAACAAAAGAACGCCCCCCTCAGTGAAGCCATCACCATACTGCGCGACATCGCGTTTGAAAATAGTGGCTATATCTTTGGCTACAATAGCAAAGGTGATCGACTACTACTGGGCCAAAGCAATGCTGGTTTAGGCGATAACTTTTGGAATATGCAAGACACACAGGGCAACTATTTAATCCAAGATTTAATCAAAAATGCCAAAGCAGATAAGTTCACTACCTACTATTTCCCCAAACCGGGAGAAAGCACGCCACTACCTAAATTGGCCTATTCCGCCTACTTGCCACAATGGGATTTAATGATAGGTACTGGCTTTTACACCGATGATATTGATGCCGTCATTGCCAATATGGAGGAGCTTGCTGCTGAAAATATGCAGAGTAGTTTGGTTAATATCGGTTTGATGAGCCTGATCATCATTCTTATCGTCGGGTTTTTCGCCATCATTTTAAACCGCAGTATTATGCGCCCTCTTGAACTATTTGATTTATCGATTCGCTCATTTGCCAGTGGTGACGCCGATTTAACCGCAAGAATGGAGAAATTCAATGCCCCTGAATTTGCCCAGTTAAGTGACAACTTCAATGCCTTTGTCTCCAGCTTACAAAGTATCATTGCGCGCGTGCACCAAGTTGGGCAACAGGTTGTGGATGAAACCAATGACATGACACAACGAGCACAACAAGTTGACGCCATTGCATCAGGGCAACGTGAAGAGACCGATCAAGTAGCGACAGCGATGACAGAAATGACCACGACTGCAACAGAGATCTCGAACAATGCCCATCATGCCGCTCAATCGGCAAAAGACGCCGACGACAATGCCAAGGATGCCCATGAGATTGTTGATTCGGCAGCAAAATCGGTACAGGATCTCGCCAAAGAGGTCGCTGAAGCGAGCCTTGTGATTTCAAAACTGGAAGGCGATGTGAAAAACATTTCGTCTCTACTTGCGGTTATCCAAGATATTGCGGAACAAACCAATCTACTGGCGTTAAACGCAGCTATTGAAGCGGCTCGCGCGGGCGAGCAAGGACGAGGATTTGCCGTGGTAGCGGATGAAGTCCGAAAATTAGCCAGCCGTACCCAAGACAGTACAGGGCAAATTCATGCCATGATCGGGCAACTGAAAAATGCCTCTGATGCCGCAGTTAAAGCGATGGATTCAAGCCAAAGCCGTAGCTTAAGCACCGTAGAAAAAGCCAATGCCGCATCGACAGCATTACAAAAAATTCAAGACTCTATTGCCACAATTATGGATATGAACGCACTGATCGCAACTGCAACAGAAGAGCAAAGTATTGTTGGGCAAGAGATATCAGAGCGTATTGTGGTGATCTCCGATCAAAGTAGTCAATCGGCTGAACTGGCTAATCATAACCAAGCAGGTAGCCAACAGATGAATAGCCGAGCCAACGAACTCTATGAGTTGGTGGACCGCTTTAAAGTTTAGCAAGAAGAGGTAAAACTGATACTCGTAAGCGTCAGAATGAAGATCGTTGATCACTAAGTAAAAAAGCCATGTCAACATGGCTTTTTTCAATAAAGAGATCCCTAATGACTTACAGGAGATTTCTTTGGTTTAATCGATTTTTTCTTGATATTCGCGTTTATCTTCTGGACGCAGTTGACGCTGAACACCCATTAAAAAGTTACGCAGGATCTGATCTTTACATTCACGGTAGTGTTTATTGTCAGGCTTGCGGAAAAACGCATTAAGCTCATGCTTACTTAAACGAAAATCGATGAAGGCTAATGTGTCTAAAATGTCTTCTGCTTTCATATCCAGCGCAATACGCAATTTCATGAAAATCATGTTATTGGTTAAGCGTGTTTCAGACTGAGGTTGTTCACCATCGCGTTTACCACGCTTTGTATTGATTAAGCCATTGAGAAATATCGCTAGATCCGCATCACTCAATACAGATTCCGTCTCTTTATTTAGCCAAGTAGTCACTTGTTCTTGAGTAACGCAGCCGTCCGCCGCCGCAAAAATCTCAACCATAGCTGAGTCTTTAAAATCAAAAGTGTAGCGAATACGGCGTAAAATATCGTTATTGGTCAAAATAGATCCTAGGGTTAGATTTCCAGTGCCATCAAGATGACAGACTGTGAAGAAATAGCACGCCACTGTAGCAGAAGAGCGATCAGCTACCTATCGATTTTATTAGATGTCGAATAATAGAGAAGATGGCGACTGACCCAAAGAAGCTTTACCTCTCTGGGCCATCGCAGTTAGGCTAATTTCAAATCAAATCTTGTTCGATACAACACCATATCTTCAATCGTTAATACGGGCATATTGTGTTTTTGCCCGAATGCAACGATCTCAGGTGTTTTGGCCATGGAACCGTCAGGATTGGTGAGTTCACACAATACGCCCGCAGGCATTAAACCCGCCATTTGCATAAGGTCAACCGTCCCTTCTGTATGCCCACGACGAGCCAAAACGACCCCTGCTCGAGCGCGAAGTGGGAAGACATGGCCGGGGCGTGCAAGATCATCGGCTTTAGCATCAAAGCGAGCCGCGGTTTTTATTGTGGTGACACGGTCTTGCGCTGAAACGCCTGTAGTTACACCTGTTTTTGCTTCAATCGAAACCGTAAAAGCGGTTTGGTTTGCGCTATTGTTATGCATTACCATCGGGGGCAGTTGCAGTTGATTAGCCTGTTCATCGGTCAAACATAGGCAGACGATGCCACTGCATTCACGGATCATCAGTGCCATTTGTTGTGTGGTCAGTGACTCAACCGCATAAATGATATCGCCTTCATTTTCACGATCTTCATCATCAAGCAACAACACGCCTCGCCCTTCTTTAAGCGCAGACAGTGCGTTTTCAACACGAGTAATAGGGTCGCCAAATTTGGCAAGTAGAGATAGCTGATTCATGGTTTTACTCCTAAAAAATCACCAGAATCAGGGCTGCTATGAGGGATCAAATCCAAAACAAATTGCACCAGCTAGCAAACTAACTGGCGTCTCTTCATTCTCTCTCATCCGGACTATAACCGTCGGCTCTGGTTTTTCACCAGATCTGCTGACCTCGATACATCGAGCGCTCGCGGGCTCATCTGCCTTCTCAACTGAAAAAACAAACACACCGCCGGTGGGGAATTTCACCCCGCCCTGAGAATTTAAAATATAAATTGGCTTTAAAAAAGCGATGTCATGGTAGTCGTTTACGATAAAGATGAAAAGTAGGACGAAGAAAAAGTGATGTGCATCGAAAAGGAAAGGCATCCTGCAATTATGCAGTTGGGGGTAACAGGAGCATAGCTAACTCAAGAGTTTAGGGTATGCAAGATGCCTTTATTCATGGTCACCAGTGACATAAATGAATCAGAGCTAAAATCGCCATCACCTCTATAGGGTTACGTGATTTTTCTAAACGCTGGCGGTAATAGATCGCCAGCGGTGTTGGCTGTTTGGTGTCAGCCGTTATGGGGTCGTTCATCATTCACCTCCTCAGCTATCGATGCGTTGATTGTGAATCAAAACAAGGAATACAAAAACTGAGAATTTTTTATTTTTTAATTCCTCATATCATCGAAATTAGCCTTAAAACGATATTTAAAAACTAAAAATCAATAAATGAGGAACAAATGATCATTAATATTTCTTATTTAGTTCTTCATAAATTCGCTACTATACCCAAACAACTTGACCATCAAGGAGGGCAAAGCGCAAGGTCGTGCGAAGAACTGAACTGCCTATCTCTTCCCTTTCATCCAGAGGATTTGCGAGTGTCTGATCTTACTTTATTACGTTATTACACACGCCTGACCGTGCTTGGTGTGGGTCAAGAGATTAAAGTATCGTTAACACAGGTTGCAGAATGTTTATTCACCTCACCGCGTCATGCACGAAATCTGGTGGCTAAAATGCAGCAACAAAGTTGGCTCAAGTGGCAACCCAAAGTCGGACGTAACCAACGCTCGATACTGCGCCTGAACCTCGATTTAGACACAATCAAACAAACGGGTCGTGACTCA
>AEZC01000161.1 GCA_000257205.1 Vibrio ordalii ATCC 33509
GGGTATATCTTGAACAGCACGAGGTTTCGATCATTATTTCTGATATGCGCATGCCAGAAATGGATGGCGCGGAATTTCTTGCCAAATCTAAAGAGCTGTACCCCAATACGATACGCATATTATTGACTGGTTACAGTGATATTCAATCAACTGTTCGCGCCGTGAATGCAGGTGGTATTCACACTTACATTAGTAAGCCGTGGGATAATGAAAATATCAAACTTATTGTTTCTAAGGCCGCTGAGTTTTACCGTTTAACAAAAGAGCGTGAATCCTTGGCACTTGAATTAGAAAAGCGTAACGATGAATTGGAAGTAGTCAATCAAGTATTAGAACAAAAAGTAGGAGAGCGCACTGCAGCGTTACAATCTTCTCATCGTAAATTAGAGCAGCTATTAGCAAGTCGAAATAAAACAAT
>AEZC01000162.1 GCA_000257205.1 Vibrio ordalii ATCC 33509
GTAGCCTTTTCATTGTGTAAAGCACTGAAGATTTGATCTCATCGACAAATCAGTTGCAGCTCGTCAGGATCAATAAAGAGATAAAAAGAGACATCACCGTCTCTTTTTTGAATTATTTATTTTAAACCGTTTTCATTAACGGCTTTTGCGCCAATAAGGCTCCGCTTCAATACCTATTTGTCGCGTCTGCTCCATTGCATGAACAATCGAGTTTTGTTGACGAACCAACCAGCGCTTGAGTTGTTCTTGTTCCTCTTCTTGCAACTTGTCGATCAAATTCTCTAGCGGCTTGAGCATCAATAAATCATCGATTCCTTGCAGTAAATCGGCCCAAGGAAGACGGAAGTTCTTACGCTCTTCAACATCATAAAGACTAGCAAAGCCAATACCTGTATAGAGATTACGCATTAAACGATATTGCTGATCGATATACTCTTGAGGACTTAACTCAACTTTAGGAGGAAAGGCTTCCATCAATTCGGCCCAAGTACGATCCAACTGTTTCACTGAAAACGAACCGACGTTACGCGCCATTTTTTCCCTAGCTTTATCATCTAAGAAAGGTTGCCAACCACGACTTAAAATCCAACGACTGAGATCAAGCAGTAATCCGGTATAACGCGCCGAATTGAGCAGCTTTATGTTTTCTTCACGGTTGGGCAGTGCTTCTTGTTGCTCTTTTAATTCAGCAATAAGCAACTTACGAGCGTCGAGCTTACGCAATGCGTGGCCTTTATCTTCAAGCAGATTGGTTAGGTAGTCATGGCTTTTTAGCCATGACAACTCTTGCTCTAACCATTTCAATTCCTGACGCAAAATAGCGCTAGCACGGCGTGGCACAACGCCACCATAAATGCTTAAGATCTGACGTAAAAAACTGGTAGCGTGGCTTATCTCATGTAACGCCGGAATTGAATCGCGCTCGGTGTAGATCTGCTCATGGTGATGCCAATGGGATAATGCATGCTCTAGCGAATGAATAAAGCACTCTTCCACGCTATCAGTACTGACTGTATTGACCAAGGTTAAGGCGTGAACTTCATCACCTTGATAACCAGACGCAAGACGATAGCCTCGCGCCGCTTTACTCAAGTTACCCAGACGCATACCACCGTGCTCACAAAACTGGCGAGCTAACGTAAACAAGGCATCGGTTTGACCTGATTTCAACTCAAGCTCCACTTCGCAGATAGGTTCTTGTTTTTCACCTGCAACGACAAAACCTTGATCGAAAGCCACTTCAACTTGGCTGCCATCGGCCATGCCAATCAGCCACTGTTCGCGTGTAAAATTAGTTGAAAATAGAGGCATCAGTTCAGATTGTAAGGTCGTAATATCTTTACCTTGTGGCCAGATATCTTCCGGATGAAGCGTCAAGTTCGGCTCATTGCTGTTGTGCTCAGCATTGTATTCTGGTCTTTGGTGCAGCCCTGCAACGACTCGACCAGCTGTTTTAACAGTTTGAACATACACATCATCAAAACGACGAATACGAAGCCCTGTGTCATGTTGACGCAACCAATTGTCAGGTGTATCGAAGTAAGTGTTCCCTAACGCTCGACAACTGTGCTGAAGTACTTTGATTTCAGAGATCTTGTAACGCAAAATTTCTGAAAATTCTGGAGAAACAAAAAACTTAAGTTCTATCTCGGTTTCCATAACTAACCCTTCCAAAGCAGATAGCGAAAGAATATGGCCTAATGCACAGTGGGGCAAGTAACAAATATCACCGGAATGATGATCTAAAACAGTTTTAATGAGAGATTTAATGGGTTAACATGCGCGCCTTTATAGCCATCGCTCAACATTTCGCCATGAAAAGGTGTATGTTATTTTAAGGTTATATTTTTTAGGTTGAACGACCATGCCAGTAAATACAATTATGGGGTTATTTGCAAAGTCCCCTATAAAGCCTTTGCAGCGCCACGTTGTGTGTGTGAATGAATGTTGCTCTCACTTAGTCAATTTCTTTGAAGTTTGTTCAAAGGGTGACTGGGAAAAAGCAGGTGAAATTCTAGCCCAAATTTCTCATTTAGAGAAAGAAGCGGACGTACTCAAGCGTGAAATTCGTCTTAAACTACCACGCGGTTTATTTATGCCTGTCGATCGTACTGACATGCTAGAGCTGTTAACTCAGCAAGATAAACTGGCCAACCTTGCAAAAGATATTGCAGGCCGTGTCTACGGTCGTCAATTGATCATCCCAGAGCCTCTTCAAGAAAACTTTATTGCCTATGTAAAACGCTGTCTTGATGCAGCAAATCAAGCGCAAAAAGTGATCAATGAGCTCGATGAGTTATTGGAAACAGGATTTAAAGGTCGTGAAGTCACGCTTGTGGCAGAAATGATCAATCAACTGGATGTGATTGAAGATGACACCGATACGATGCAGGTTCGACTCCGTCAACAATTGATGGCTATTGAGTCGAAAATAAATCCGATTGATGTGATGTTCTTATACAAAATTCTAGAATGGGTAGGCGGCATTGCCGATCAAGCTCAGCGCGTTGGCGCTCGTCTTGAACTAATGCTTTCTCGCTCTTAAATCAGTAAGTTAACCAAATAACGAAGAGCAAAACTTGATCCATCAGTTTAGGCGTTGATTATTTTCTCCGCTGATGGTTTTGACTCGCTTCAAGAAAATGAGTCCAGTTATGCTCAGCTTGTTATCAAAAGACTAGGTATTACGATGGATATCCTTGCGAACTACGGCACTGTCCTGATTCTTGTTGCAGCCGCTTTTGGCTTCATGATGGCGATTGGTATTGGTGCGAATGATGTTGCTAATGCAATGGGAACTTCAGTAGGCTCAAAAGCGCTAACCGTAAAACAAGCTATTATCATTGCGATGATTTTTGAATTCGCTGGTGCATATTTAGCGGGTGGTGAAGTAACCGAAACCATTCGTAACAGCGTCATCGAACCCGCACTTTTCGCTCACCAACCCGACGTTCTCGTCTATGGCATGATGTCTGCGATGCTCGCTGCAGGAACATGGTTATTACTCGCCTCCTACATGGGCTGGCCAGTATCAACCACTCACTCTATCATCGGCGCTATTATCGGATTTGCCTGCATATCCGTCAGCCCAGAAGCGGTCGATTGGGCCTCTGTAAAAGGTATCGTAGGCAGTTGGATTGTCACCCCAGTCATTTCTGGCTTATTCGCCTACTTAATCTTCGTCAGTGCTCAACGCTTGATTTTCGATACTGAAAATCCACTGATGAACGCCAAACGCTTTGTTCCTATTTATATGTTCATCACCACTATGGTGATCGCACTAGTTACCATCAAAAAAGGCCTTAAACATATAGGCTTACACTTGAGCACTGGTGAGGCATGGTTATGTTCGGCGGCGTTATCAGGCCTTGTTATGGTCGGTGGTTATTACTACATTAAGAAAAAATTTGCTAACCGCGAAGAGGACCATGGCTTTTCCGGCGTTGAAAGTATCTTTAGCGTATTAATGGTGATCACAGCGTGCGCAATGGCTTTTGCGCATGGTTCAAATGATGTAGCGAACGCGATTGGCCCTCTATCTGCGGTGGTTTCAACGGTTGAAAGCTTGGGCGCTGTCAGTGCTAAAAGCTCAATTGCTTGGTGGATTTTGCCACTGGGTGGTTTTGGTATTGTGGTTGGCTTAGCGACTCTTGGTCACAAAGTTATGGCAACAGTCGGTACCGGTATCACTGAACTGACACCAAGCCGTGGCTTCGCAGCTCAGTTAGCAACAGCATCAACGGTCGTCTTGGCATCAGGTACTGGCCTTCCAATCTCAACCACACAAACGCTTGTTGGTGCGGTATTAGGGGTTGGTTTTGCTCGTGGAATTGCGGCACTGAATTTAGGTGTGGTGCGTAATATCGTTGCCTCATGGATTGTGACTTTGCCAGCAGGCGCTTTACTTGCGGTTATTTTCTTCTATGCCCTGCAAGCAATATTTGGCTAACACAATAAGTCAATAGATTGTAAGTGCAATGTCATTAATTGACTCAAACGCACAGAAAGGGAGGCTTAGCCTCCCTTCTTTGTTGCACCAATCAACGAAACTTCTTAATATTTGTCGACAGCATTTTAATACCTCATTTGATAGCTAAAGGACTTATCGTGAAAAAACTGATCTGCATGGTTTTACTGACTATGTTGGCTGCGCCAACGTTTGCGCAAGACCGCTATATTGCGGACAAACTCTTTACTTATATGCATTCAGGTCCAAGTAATCAATTCCGTATTCTTGGAAGCATTGATGCGGGCGATAAGGTAAAACTGCTTGATGTCGACAAAAATACCGGTTATAGCCAAATTATCGATGAGAAAGGCCGCACGGGTTGGGTTGAAAGCCGTTTTATCACTCGCCAAGAAAGTATGGCAATGCGCTTACCTAAGTTGGAAAGTGAGTTGGCCGAAGTGAAAAATAAATTAGCGAATGCAAAGAAAAATGCAGACAGTGAAAAAGCCGGATTGGCCAATTCATTAGAGGCTCGCAATCAACAAATTTCAGAGTTAGAACAAAACTACAGCGATATCAGCAAGCAGCTTACTGATTCACAAACTGAAATCCGCGAACTGCGTGCTAAGCTGGATACTCAGAAAGAGGATCTACTGCTTAAATACTTTACTTACGGGGGCGGCGTAGCGGGGATTGGTCTGTTACTTGGATTAATTTTGCCACACATTATTCCACGTCGTAAAAAACACCCTTCAGGTTGGGCATAATTTCCCTAACAAATTGGATCTTCAATTAAAAAACGGTCACCTGATAAAGGTGACCGTTTTTATCCTTTCCAATCATAAAGTGCTGGAACTTCAATCAATTCACCACCGAAGCGTATCAAGGTTGATTGCGGATTAATCTCGACTAATTGCACGCCATTCGCAACGTCATCACCTACTTTTCGCTCCACACCATTAATTTTTACCCATCGCTTATCTGTGCGACTTGAATAAACGTGAGTTTGGAAATTCAGCGCTGGGATACGTCCTGAAAAGGTATCAAGATGTTCTGTGAGCAGAAGATGATCTTTTGATGAGTCTCCTACCAGTACGACTTGATCTTTGCCTTGAATCGCCAGCTCAACTCGTTGTATCAATTCTGGGGATAATTGACTTAAGTCGAGATCATTAAGACCGAACTCCTGATCTGCGTTTTTATCTTGCTGATCACGAGTCGTCAATTGAGTGCCATATAAAGGAGTAAATGGCTGGGCAGATCTTGTCTCGGTAAGTGTTTTCACTCGTGGTGTATTGGTTTGTAACTCACCAAGGTCAGGGTATTCGAGAACTTGGTAAGCCCCCTCTTGTGGCACAACTTGTGGCGCATTGCGCTTCAATTGTTCTAGCTCATCGATTCGAGTCTGGTATGAATGATAAACAAGATAACCGCAACAGAGTATCGATGGAGCAAGCAACGCGGTGAGTGATGCTTTCGACCACCACGAAAACGACGGTAATTGATGAAATAGCGTCACTGGAGAAGATTGAGTTGAACCTTTATTCTGGCGGCTCAGCTCTGATTGCTCTAATGCTTTAAGCACTTGCGACATTATCCTTGCTCCTTAGTAATGAGAAGACGAGGTGCGTTGTGTTGAGTCAATAGCTCAAGCTTACTTATCGTGCGAGCACCTGCAATACCATCAACATCCATTTTTTGCCAGCGTTGGAAAAATTCTACCTTGCGTTTCACTTCCCCATCAAAACGTTGATGTCCTGTGGCTTGCTCTCCAAGTAGCTGAGACAATTTTTGATCAAGCAGCTCAACATCGTCCCCCTGCATACCTAGCTTCAAAGTTCGAAGTAAATCATGCTGCCAAATGTAGTGATATTCTCCCGTCCATACGTCATTGAGCTGGCTTTGGTTAATTTGCACATGCTTGCCTGCCATTAACAATTGCACCTGTTCAGCATTGATCTGGTACAGCACCGCATAAGCTTGTGTTTGCTCCGCAGCTAAAGTAAGCACCACTGGCAAATTTAACTGCTTTAATTGGTTGAAATCACCCTGCATACGCTGACATTGAAAGCGTCCTTGTGCTTGAGCATCACAAAAACTATCGGCCAAAGATGCACTGTAACCCCACACTTTATAAAGATCGCTAATGGCCGCTTCCAATGCCTTCGAGCGTTCTAGATCTTGTTCCAATTGAGTACTGATCACCACTTGAGTGATCGGTTTAGGTAATTCAGGGGAAGGCAACGCAAAGCGCATCATGTGATTAATCCATGGCGGGCTAAACCACGCAATGAACACAGCTAACATCAAGCCCACAATAAGAGGAGACCAATGCGATATTGAAGATGGTGCAAGACGAATATTGGGCGACTGATAGACCGAGGACTGAAAATTCATGACCTCTTGACCCGCGGTACGCACTAACTCAAATGAGAGTGTTTTCATACCCTGCTGATAGGCCAACTTCAAACTCGCATCGCACACTAAGTTAATTAAACGCGGAATACCGTGGGTCTGTTCTGCTATCCATTTGATACTTTTCTGATCAAACCAGTCCTTGTGACCGCCGGCTAACGCTAAACGAAAGTGGATGTACTGCTCTGTCTCTTGAGCATTGAGAGGCAGCAAGTGATAACGACCGGTAATACGTTGCGCAAGTTGGCGTAATTGAGGTAATTGCAATTTTTGTTGTAACTCAGGCTGACCAATCAGTAAAACCTTAAGCAACTTACGGCTCTCCGTTTCAAGGTTAGTCAGTAGTCGTAACTGTTCCAGTACATCGGCGGCCAGATGCTGCGCTTCATCTATCACTAATAGCGTCTGTTTCCCTTGCGCGTGGTTATGCAGTAAATGATGATAAATCAGTTGGCTAAGTGCTTTTAAACTCCCTGAAGGTGAGTAAGACAGCGCAAACTCATCACAAATCGCTTCAAGCAACTCGATGTTCGAAAAAGTTGGATTTAAAATAAACCCCGCCTGAGTACACTCATCGAGTGCCGCAAGCATCGCTCTTGCGATGGTTGTTTTGCCAGTCCCCACTTCGCCAGTTAATAGCGCAAAACCACCACCATCACCCAGCCCTGCTTGTAAATGCTGCATCGCTTCACGATGACGATGGCTCAAAAATAGGTAACGAGAGCTCGGTACAATTGAAAATGGCGGCTCAGTAAATCCAAAAAATTCCTTATACATTCTCTCGTCTCTATCATTTCACTGTGAGGAAAAGTACCATTAGTAACATCAATCGCCAATGGCGTTTCAGCATATTTAAGGTAATCCGGTGCAAGTATACTTAGTTGGGGGCGCGGTGCGCGATCAGTTGCTCCATATTGATATCTATGACAAAGATTGGGTTGTAGTAGGCAGCAGCCCAGAGCAAATGCTGGCCACTGGTTTTACTCCTGTAGGAAAAGATTTTCCCGTATTTCTTCACCCGAAAACGAAACAAGAGTATGCCCTTGCTCGCACTGAGCGCAAAACTGGCGCAGGCTACACAGGCTTTGCCTGCTACTACGCACCCGATGTGACTTTGGAAGAGGATCTCGCCCGCCGCGATCTGACCATTAACGCCATCGCACAAGATAACGCTGGTAAGCTTATTGACCCTTATGGCGGCCAGCGCGATCTGCGCAATCGCCTACTGCGCCATGTTTCTGATGCCTTTATCGAAGATCCTCTGCGCGTCCTTCGCGTGGCACGCTTTGCAGCCAAATTTGCGCATTTAGGTTTTACCATTGCCGATGAAACCATGGCACTGATGAAACAGATAACGCAATCAGGTGAGTTGCAACACTTAACCGCCGAGCGCGTATGGCAAGAGTGGCAGAAATCACTCGCCACTCAGCATCCAGAAATTTTCATTTCTGCTTTACGTCAATGCGGTGCGCTCAAAGTAGTATTACCCGAACTGGATCGCCTGTTTGGTGTTCCTCAACCGGAAAAATGGCATCCTGAAATTGATACCGGAGTACACACCTTGATGGTTGCAGCGCAAGCGGCGAAGCTCTCTTCATCGATAGCGGTTCGTTTTGCAGCGCAAGTGCATGACTTAGGCAAAGGAGTCACACCTAAAAACGAATGGCCCAGCCATAAAATGCACTGTCACACAGGAGTTAACATCATTAAAGCCTTATGCGAGCGGGTGCGCATTCCAAATGAGTGTAAAGAGTTGGCACTGCTCGTCTGCGAGCAGCACTCCAATATTCATCGAGCGGCAGAATTAAAACCCAGCACCAAACTCAAAATACTCGATAAACTCGATGCATGGCGCAAGCCTGAGCGCTTGCTGGACGTTTTACTTTGTTGTCAGGCCGATCATGCGGGTCGATTAGGTTGCGAAGAGACCCCTTATCCGCAACGCGATATTTTCCTCGAAGCCTATCAAGCCGCACTGAGTGTCGATGTACAACAGGTGATCCGTGATGGTTTTCAAGGGAAAGCGATCAAAGAAGAGCTGGATAAACGACGGATCGCAGCGATTAGCACGGTGTAAATCTTTCCCTTCTCAACTCGCAATTCAAAATGCGAGTTGCGGCAGAAAAAACAAAACGCCCTGCATTGCAGGGCGTTCTCTAAAGTAATGATGCTAAGCTGTACCCCGTGGGATTAAGCTTGACCTTTCACTTCTTTAAGACCGTTGAAAGGAGCACGACCAGCTAGCGCTTCTTCAATACGGATTAGTTGGTTGTACTTAGCAACACGGTCAGAACGGCTCATAGAACCTGTTTTGATTTGACCTGCAGCTGTACCTACCGCTAGATCAGCGATAGTTGCATCTTCAGTTTCGCCAGAACGGTGAGAGATTACCGCTGTGTAACCTGCATCTTTAGCCATCTTAATTGCAGCTAGAGTCTCAGTTAGAGAACCGATTTGGTTGAACTTGATAAGGATTGAGTTAACGATACCTTTCTCAATACCTTCTTTAAGGATCTTAGTGTTAGTAACGAATAGATCGTCACCCACTAGCTGAATTTTGTCGCCTAGAAGTTCAGTTTGGTGTTTGAAACCAGTCCAATCAGACTCGTCCAAACCGTCTTCGATAGAAACGATTGGGAATTGCTCAACAAGGCCCGCTAGGTAGTGGTTGAACTCTTCTGAAGTGAACGTTTTGCCTTCACCTTTCATGTTGTAGATGCCAGCGTCTTTGTCGAAGAATTCAGATGCTGCACAGTCCATCGCTAGAGTGATGTCTTTGCCTAGCACGTAGCCAGCCGCTGCAACCGCTTCTGCGATAACTTCTAGCGCTTCAGCGTTAGATTTTAGGTTAGGAGCGAAACCACCTTCGTCACCAACCGCAGTGTTGTAGCCTTTAGACTTGAGAACTTTAGCTAGGTTATGGAATACTTCAGCACCCATGCGAACCGCTTCTTTAAGAGTTTTCGCGCCAACAGGTTGGATCATGAACTCTTGGATGTCTACGTTGTTATCTGCGTGCTCGCCACCGTTGATGATGTTCATCATTGGTAGAGGCATAGAGAATTGGCCAGCAGTACCGTTTAGCTCAGCAATGTGCTCGTATAGAGGCATGCCTTTCGCAGCCGCAGCCGCTTTTGCGTTCGCTAGAGAAACCGCTAGGATTGCGTTCGCACCGAAGTTAGATTTGTTCTCAGTACCATCAAGGTCGATCATCACTTGGTCGATAGCTGCTTGATCTTTAGCATCTTTGCCAACTAGAGCATCAGCAATTGGGCCGTTTACAGCTGTAATCGCTTTAAGAACACCTTTACCTAGGAAACGTGATTTGTCACCGTCACGTAGCTCAAGAGCTTCGCGAGAACCAGTAGATGCACCAGATGGCGCAGCTGCCATACCTACGAAACCGCCTTCTAGGTGAACTTCAGCTTCTACTGTTGGGTTACCACGTGAGTCGATGATTTCGCGACCTAGAACTTTAACGATCTTAGACATTAATGTTTCCTCTCGTTGAATTTAAATGTCAAAACTATAAAGGGCAGCAGCACAACAATTGCAACTGCCCGTATCCTTGTTACTTCTCTGATTCACCGCGTTGGAACTCACCTGCCGCTTTAATAAAGCCTGCAAATAGTGGGTGACCATCACGAGGGGTTGACGTGAATTCTGGGTGGAACTGAGCTGCTACAAACCATGGGTGAGCAGGGTTCTCAATCACTTCAACCAACTTCTTATCAGCAGACAGACCTGATACTTTCAAACCAGCTTTTTCGATCTGCGGACGAAGTTTATTATTAACTTCATAACGGTGACGATGGCGCTCATGAATGGTTGCACTACCGTAAAGCTCATACGCTTTAGTGCCTTTCTCTAAGTGACATAGCTGCGAACCAAGGCGCATAGTACCACCAAGATCAGACTTTTCAGTACGCTCTTCTACGTTACCTTCGTCATCTACCCATTCAGTGATCAAGCCTACCACAGGGTATTGAGTCTCTTTGTTAAATTCTGTTGAATGCGCACCTTTCATACCCGCAACATTACGCGCGTATTCTATCAGCGCTACTTGCATACCTAAACAAATTCCTAGGTAAGGTACTTTGTTTTCACGAGCATATTGCGCAGCAAGAATTTTGCCTTCGATACCGCGGTCACCAAAACCACCAGGTACGAGGATTGCGTCCAAACCAGTCAGCACTTCCGCACCTTTGGTTTCAACGTCTTGAGAATCGATGTATTTGATTTTCACGCTCAAGCGGTTTTTCAAACCTGCGTGTTTCAGCGCTTCGTTAACCGATTTGTAAGCATCAGGTAATTCAATGTATTTACCAACCATCCCGACCACAACTTCTGCAGTTGGGTTAGCCTCTTCGTAAATCACTTGTTCCCATTCAGAAAGATCCGCTTCTGGCGCTTTAATAGCAAAACGGTTACAAACGATATCATCCAAACCTTGAGCTTTGATCAGTTGAGGGATCTTATAGATAGAATCGACATCTTTCATCGAGATAACGGCTTTTTCAGGCACGTTACAGAACAAAGCAATTTTCTTACGTTCGTTCGCTGGGATAACGCGATCACTACGACAAACCAAAATATCAGGCTGAATGCCGATAGAAAGCAGCTCTTTAACGGAATGTTGAGTCGGTTTGGTTTTCACTTCACCTGCAGCGGCAAGGTAAGGAACTAAAGTCAGGTGCATAAACATTGCGTGTTCACGGTCCACTTCAATCGCAAGCTGACGAATCGCTTCCATGAATGGCAATGACTCAATATCACCAACGGTTCCACCCACTTCAACGATAGCGACATCGTGGCCTTCAGAGCCTGCGATAACGCGATCTTTAATCGCATTGGTGATGTGTGGAATAACCTGAATCGTTGCACCTAGGTAGTCACCGCGGCGCTCTTTACGCAATACATCGGCATAAACACGACCAGCAGTAAAGTTATTGCGCTTGGTCATTTTGGTACGAATAAAACGTTCGTAGTGACCAAGGTCAAGGTCAGTTTCAGCGCCATCTTCCGTGACAAACACTTCACCATGTTGAGTTGGGCTCATTGTGCCTGGGTCAACGTTGATGTAAGGGTCAAGCTTCATCATAGTCACTTTAAGACCACGAGCTTCTAAAATCGCCGCAAGAGATGCTGCTGCAATACCTTTACCTAGAGAGGATACAACCCCGCCAGTAACAAAAATGTAATTTGTCGTCATGTTTAACCTGAAATTGGTTGAATGAGGGAAATGGATTTCTTCTGGACGGGATAAAAATATACCAGAAGCCCTTATTCGCTACAACGTGAAATCTATCACACTGTCATTTTTTATTTTTTGCTTCAAATCAAAGAGCACCGCTTGATATGGCTTATCACACCACTCAAATGAGTCAAATTTGTCTCAATGGGTGGGTTTTGTTGTGGATTGCCAACACAGGGCATTACTTCGACTCCAAGCGCTTCACTTCATTCCACATAACATCCAATTCTTCGAGAGAAAAATCGGTCAAGGTTTTGTGCTGACGTGCCACCAGCATCTCAATGCCTTTAAATCGACGTGAAAACTTTCGATTTGCTTTATTTAACGCCACCTCTGGATCAATTTTTAAGTGCCGAGCAAAGTTAACGGTGGCAAATAATAGATCGCCCATTTCATCCTCTACTCGAACCGGATCAGGGTTGATTTGCAACGCCTCTTCCATCACTTCTTCGATCTCTTCTTGAACTTTATCAACCACTGGGCCGATAGAATCCCAATCAAAGCCATATTGGGCACACTTTTTTTGAATCTTTGTAGCACGTAAAAGAGACGGAAAAGCGCGTGGTATTGAGTCTAGAATACTTTGATCTTTTTTTCCTGCTTGTGCCTTTTCTTTGGCTTTTTCAGCTTCCCAATTGGCGTTGATTTGCGCTTCATCCTCAAACTTAGCACTCGCAAAAACATGAGGATGGCGGCGCGTAAGTTTTTCATTCACCGTTTCAACAACTTGCGAGAAATCAAACAACCCTTGCTCTTTCGCCATTTGACTATAAAAAATAACTTGAAACAGCAAGTCACCCAATTCTTCTTTGAGATTAGGCCAATCTTGGTTGTGGATCGCTTCCACCACTTCATAGGTCTCTTCGATTGTGTAAGGAACAACCGTGTCAAAAGTTTGCTTGATATCCCAAGGACAACCTGTTTTTGGGTCACGCAACTGTGCCATGATCTGTTCCAGTTGTTCGATTGGGTGGCTCATTTATCCGCTCCTTACATCAATATTTAAAATAAAAAAGCGAGCAGTCATTGCCACTCGCCTTTGAAAACCTAAGGCGCTTGCGTCGCGATTTAATTGCGATTCACGCCAATAAGAGTGTTACTGTGATATGAAATTTAGCCTAGGCGTTTCACCAGCATGACATCTTTGATCTGTTCTACTCGCATTGATACTCGTGACAGCGCTTCGATGTTGCTCACTTCAAGATCAAAATCCATGATAATCAACTGTCTTTTGTAGTCGCTACGACTTTTCATGCTGATGACTTTCACTTTCTCATTCGCCAGCAGGGTGGTGATGTCTTTGAGTAACCCACCTCGCTCCATCGCTTCAACGCGCAAAGTCAAAATATAGGTTCCAACAAACCCACGCCCCCAAACGGTATCAATGATGCGTTCAGGTGCGTGATGGCTCAGCTCTTCTAGCTGTTCACAGTCACTGCGATGGACTGAAATACCACGCCCTTGAGTAATGTAACCTTTGATCTCATCACCCGGGATAGGTTGGCAACAGCGCGCTAGGTGTGTCATGAGGTTATCTACCCCTTCCACCACAACGGCATCTTTGTGCGCTCGATGTGGCTGAGCTGGACGAGTTTGCGCATCTTGCAATTTTTGCAGTGCTTGTTGATCTTCTTGCTCAGCGGTCGGCTTATTCACCAAGGCATTGATGTGATTGACAATTTGGTTGATTCGCAAATCACCACTGCCAATGCCGACGTACAGCTCGTCAGGCGTATTGACGTTAAAACGTTTGAGCGCGTATTTATCGGCATCTTTTAACGTAGCACCGATTTTGGCTAATTCTGATTCGAGGATCTCTCGTCCGGCTTCAAGGTTTTTCTCGCGGCCTTGTTTACGGAACCAAGCGTTAATCTTGGCGCGCGCACGGCCTGAATGGACAAACCCCGTTGCTGGATTTAGCCAATCACGCGACGGATTCGGCTCTTTCTGGGTGATAATTTCGACTTGATCACCCATAGATAATTTATGAGTAAATGGAACAATACGACCCGCGACTTTGGCACCGATACAGCGATGCCCCACTTCAGAGTGAATATGGTAGGCAAAATCGAGCGGCGTGGCTCCCATGGGTAAATCAACCACATCACCACGAGGTGTAAAGGCGTAAACGCGATCATCAAACACCTGGCTACGCAGCTCGTCGATCATCTCACCCGAATCAGACATCTCTTCTTGCCAATCAAGAAGCTTACGCAACCAAGTAATTTTCTCATCGTAACCACTACGGGCAACCGTTGCGCCCTCTTTATATTTCCAGTGCGCGGCAACCCCAAGTTCAGACTCTTCATGCATCTGCTTAGTACGAATTTGAATTTCGATGGTTTTGCCTTCTGGCCCTAAAATCACCGTATGAATGGATTGATATCCATTCGGTTTCGGATTAGCAACGTAATCATCAAATTCGCTAGGCAGGTGTTTGTATTTGGTATGAACAACGCCCAAGGCGGCGTAACAGTCTTGCAGTTGATCAGCAATAATGCGAACCGCACGTACATCAAACAGCTCATCGAAAGCCAAACCTTTCTTCTGCATTTTGCGCCAGATGCTATAGATGTGTTTCGGACGGCCACTCACTTCAGCATTGATATGAGAAAGCTTCATCTCGGCGCGCAGATCTTCGACAAAATCGTGAATATATTGTTCGCGCACGATGCGGCGCTCTGAAAGCTGCTTGGCAATTTGTTTATAAGTATCGGACTGCTGGTAGCGAAATGCGTAATCTTCAATTTCCCATTTGAGCTGACCAATGCCCAAGCGGTTTGCTAAAGGGGCATAGATATTGGCGCACTCTTTAGCCGCTACACGGCGAATTTCGTCAGGTTCATCTTTTACTTCACGTAAATTACAAATGCGCTCCGCTAATTTGATCACCACGCAACGAAAATCATCCACCATCGCAAGCAGCATGCGGCGAACGTTATCCACCTGCTCTGAAGCTTCACTGCCTTGCAAGGTGACGTTTAACTGACCAAGCGCCGCCATCTCTTCGACACCATCAATCAGCTTCACTATGCCTTTACCATAGGTCTCTTCTAATACTTCACGATCAAAAAGCCCACTACTGACGATAGGAAAGAGCTGAGCCGCGACTAAAGTGGCGCGATCCATCGATAAAGTAATCAGGATTTCGATCATTTCACGGCCGCGCCACAGCAGTAGCGGTCCTTTGGCCTGACCTTCTAATAACGTTTCACACTGACGGTATACGTCCGTCAGTTTAGAGGCTGTGCTTTTATCTTGATGTAAACTCGCAATCCATTTATCTAGCTCAAACTGTTCGTCTGGATTCAAGTGTGCGCTTCGTACCGCAACCATCTGATTCGTCCTAGTTTTATAGTTTGTGGTATTCGACTAACGCCAACTGGGTTAGTTCTCTGTCTACCGACTTTTTACAAATAGCGCCATCGATTCTAAATGACTGGTGTGTGGAAACATATCCAACATGCCAAGTTTTACCAACTTATAACCTTGGCTGAGTAAACTTTGACTGTCTCTTGCCAGTGTCGCCGGGTTACAAGAAACGTACACCACGCGCTGAGCGCCGAGCTTAGCCAATTGGTCGACAATGCCTGCCGCCCCGGCTCGCGCTGGGTCGAGTAGTACTTTAGCAAATTTTTGCTTTGCCCACGCTTGCGTTGACATATCTTGTTCCAAATTTGCTTGGTAGAACGTGATATTGTCGATTTGATTACGCTGAGCGTTTTGTGTCGCTTGCTCAACCATCTCGTCCACACCTTCAATGCCCACCACCGATTGAGCGTATTGGGCCATCGGCAAACTAAAGTTCCCTACGCCACAAAATAGGTCCAACACTCGATCATCCTCAGTCAAGGCTAACCATTCCAATGCTTGAGCCACCATTTTTTGGTTTATTTGGCGATTGACTTGAATAAAGTTGGAGGGCAAAAATTCGATAACGGATCCGGTTTCACGGTAGCTTGCCATCTCTCCGTGAAGACGTTCGAGCTGATCGCTTTCTGGCATCACATACAAAGTGAGATGATGCCGCTGAGCAAACGCCAGCAGCGCCGCGTGATCTTCACTTGGCAGCGGCTGAAGATGGCGCAACACCATCACAGCGCCTTGATCACCCAGCACCAATTCAACATGGCCAATCGCTTGCTGAGATTTAAATTGCGTTAACAGCGCTTGGATAGGTGTAAGTAGCGTGTTGAGTGGTGGTTCTAGCACTGGGCAGTCCGTCACGTTAACGATTTGCTTGCTCTGCTTTTTACGAAAGCCAAATTGCAGCTGTTGCTGCTTTTTGTCCCACAACACGCTGATGCGGGCGCGACGGCGATAGCCTTTATCGGCGCAACTTATTGCGGGGCTCAAGGCCAACGTTTGTCCGGCGAATTTACTCATCAATTGCGAAAGCGTTTGCTCTTTGTGCGCGACCTGCGCACTGTGCTCTAAATGCTGCAGATCGCAACCACCACATTGAGCGTAATGGCGACAAAATGGCGTCACGCGTTGTTCACTGGCCGTTAAGACTTTAATCAACTGACCGCGAGAGTATTTACTTTTGCTTTCAGTTAGCTGCATCAGCACTTGCTCACCGGGCAGTGCGCCATCAACAAAAAGCAGTTTATTGTGTTGATAAGCGATACCAGAACCTTGATGATCAAGACGTTCAATCAATACCGTTTGATGTTTTGTTTCTAATTGCGCTTTCTTTTTCGGTTGGAAAAAACGTGCCATGCTCTGTGCCTAAGTAAAATTAAATCGATGTTTTTTGCCCTAGCGTCACTATTTAGTGCGGGGATGATTGTCGAACTTACTCGACTTGATTAAGCTAGCCGTCAATTAAACGATTTTCGTACAGGCTTGCTCATCAAATTGCGGGCTATTTTCCCATATCCACACCACGATGTTTAGACAATAATGACCAGATATGGCTTACGCGCGCGCGTTATTACTTTAACCTTAGCTCCAACCTTAATTATCGGCTTGTTGCTCAGTGCTTTTTTCTCATTCAATCGCTACCATGATCTGGAAAAACAGGTGATCAATGCGGGGGCGAGCATCATCGAGCCCTTGGCCATTGCCAGTGAAGACGCCTTAAAAAACCAAAGCCGTGAGTCGGTACGCCGCATTATCAGCTACGCGCATCGGAAGAACTCTAAATTTGTCCGCAGTATTGCGGTGTTTGACGCCAACCACGAACTGTTTGTCACCTCGAATTTTCACCCTAACTTTGAAAGCTTAACTTATCCAAAAGAAAAGCCCATTCCGATTTTAAGCAGCTCAAATCTCACCGAGAACACTTTAATACTGCGCACGCCAATTTTGGCTGAAAACCGTCTAACCGAAGGCATAAATGCCAATACATCAACGCCTGCGCTCGGCTATATCGCGATAGAGTTGGATCTCTCTTCATTGCGTTTACAACAGTATCAAGAGGTCTTTTCCGCCTTTTTAGTGCTTGCGCTTGGGCTCGGTTTATCGGGGATGTTCGCATTCCGACTCCTGCACGATGTGACTCGCCCTATCTCACACATGAAAAACATGGTGGATAGAATTCGTCGCGGCCACCTTGATGTGCGGATCGAAGGCAAAATGCACGGTGAGTTAGATTCGCTCAAAAAAGGGATCAACGCGATGGCGGTATCGCTATCGGAATATCACGTCGAAATGCAGCACAGTATCGACCAAGCCACCTCGGATTTGCGAGAAACCTTAGAGCAGTTAGAAATCCAAAACGTTGAATTGGACATTGCCAAGAAACGCGCCCAAGAAGCCGCGCGCATAAAATCAGAATTTCTTGCCAACATGTCCCATGAGCTACGCACGCCGCTTAATGGTGTTATTGGCTTCACCCGCCAAATGCTCAAAACCCAGTTGACGAATAGCCAAGCGGATTACTTACAAACCATTGAAAAATCGGCCAATAACTTATTGAACATCATCAATGACATTTTGGATTTCTCCAAGCTAGAAGCGGGTAAGTTAGCGCTGGAAAATATTCCGTTCGAGTTTCAAGAAAGTTTGGAAGAGGTGGTTAACCTCCAAGCGATCAGTGCGCATGAAAAAGGATTGGAAATCACCCTTAAAGTGGATCAAAAAATCCCAGCAGGCTTGGTAGGTGATCCACTTCGTATCCAGCAAGTGTTGACCAACCTTGTCGGTAACTCGATTAAGTTCACCGAACGTGGCAACATCGACATCAGTGTTGAATTGCGCTCACAACGCGACAATGTGGTTGAGCTGCAATTTATGGTACGCGACACCGGCATTGGTATTTCAGAGCGCCAACAAGCACAGCTGTTCCAAGCCTTTAGCCAAGCCGATGCCAGTATTTCTCGTCGCTACGGCGGCACTGGGCTTGGTTTGGTTATTACTCAAAAATTGGTCAACCATATGGGCGGCGAAATTAGCCTAACCAGCCGCCTTCACCAAGGTTCCACCTTCTGGTTTACGCTGCGTCTCAATACCACTGAAATGCCGATGAGTGACTGGCTTGACCCACATATTTTGAGCAATAAACAGCTGTTGCTCGTTGAACCCAATATGCAAGCGGCCTCTATCGTTCAGCAAATGTTGGTGCAGGCAGGGTTAACCGTCACATATCGAGCTGTAATGCCAGAAGAAACAGATCGCTTCGATTATGTACTGCTTAATTTAGCCCCAAGTAGAGAGACTGATTTGAATTTGGTTGAGCAGTGGGTCACAAAGGCTATTCAGCTTGCTGACAACGTGATTATCGGTACACCAAGTACCGAGCTCGCACTATCCGATTATTTAATGCAGCATCATCCAGTGCAGTGCATTACCAAGCCACTGTCGCGTAAAAAATTGCTGCAACTGTTAATCGCGCACCAACCTGTACAGACTGCCATTCAAGATCTACCGATCACACTCGATACATTACCCCTGAAAGTAATGGCGGTGGATGATAACCCTGCCAACCTCAAATTGATCATGGCCCTGCTGCAAGAACGTGTTGAAACCGTCATTGCCTGTACCAACGGTCAAGAAGCGGTCGAACAAGCAAGCCGCCAGAAATTTGATATGATTTTGATGGACATCCAAATGCCACAGATGGACGGAGTCACCGCTTGCCAAGAAATTAAGAAAACGGAGCTCAATCACCAAACGCCCGTGATTGCGGTAACAGCTCACGCGATGATAGGAGAGCGCGATCGTCTACTGAAAGCAGGAATGGATGATTACCTCACCAAGCCGATCGAAGAGCACATCTTGCAGCAAGTGTTAGCACACTGGAACCCCTACGCCAACCGTGAACAATTGGAAAAATTACAACTCACAGAACAAGTCATACCGCCATCATCACAGGAAGCTGAGCAGCCTAACCATACCATTATCATTGACTGGCAAAGTGCACTCAAACAATCGGCCAACAAGGAAGATTTGGCCAAAGAGCTGCTACAGATGCTAGTTGATTCGATTCCACAGGTGAACCAAGTCGTCAGTATGGCGTTGGAAGACGATGAATACCCTACACAAGATCTACTGCACCATATTCATAAACTGCACGGCAGTTGCTCATACAGTAGCGTACCCCGCTTGAAAAAAGTGTGCGCGGCGCTCGAACAGGCATTGCGATCGGGCAAATCTATCAGCGATGTCGAACCGGAATTATTCGAGCTACAAGATGAGATGGACAAAGTGATCATCACCGCTAAACCGTATTTATCCTAGCACTCTGTTAATAGGATAGGGATACATCTTCTCGCAGATGAAACCATAAGAAAGATCACGCGCAATATTTGCTAACCCTTGTATACTTTTATCACTGATATTTTAAGCGTATCTTACTGTTGGTTATCAGTTCTAAACCTATCACAAGGAGTCCGTATGGCTGAATTGATTGAACAATCGATTTTCATCGAAATATCACTGTTACTGCTTGTTGCAACCCTACTCGGTTTCATCGGTATTTTACTCAAGCAACCCTTGATTGTTAGTTTTATTGGTGTAGGGCTACTTGTTGGCCCATCCGGCCTTGACCTAGTCCATTCACAAGAACAAATTGACCTACTCTCTGAGCTAGGGATTGCCGTATTACTCTTCCTTGTTGGTATTAAACTCGATATAAAACTGATCCGTTCTCTTGGTGGTGTCTCTGTCTTAACTGGCTTAGGCCAAGTTGCCTTTACCTCTATTGTTGGCTACGGTCTAGGCTTGCTATTAGGTCTTGATCATATGACAAGCCTTTATGTCGCTATCGCACTGACCTTTTCATCAACCATTATTATTGTGAAACTACTCTCTGATAAGCGAGAAATTGACTCACTGCACGGCCAAATAGCCTTAGGCTTTCTCATTGTTCAAGATTTAGTCGTCGTGATTGCTATGGTTGCCCTTTCTACAATAGGCATCGGTGCCTCAGAGCAGAATCCAAACGCCCTAATCAATGTCATTCTCTCTGCCATCTTTGCAGTCTCATTTGTGGCTTTTTTTGTGCGTTACATCGCGACCCCCCTTGTCGGTAAGTTGGCTAAAACTCCGGAACTGCTGCTCATTTTTGCAGTCACACAAACCGCATTGTTTGCCACGGTTGGCGAGATTATGGGGTTAGGCAAAGAAGTAGGAGGGTTATTAGCTGGTATCTCCTTAGCATCAACCCCCTATAGAGAAACCATTGCTTCACGATTGGGACCATTGAGAGATTTTCTACTACTATTCTTTTTTGTCGCTTTGGGCTCTCACCTTGATTTATCCTCTTTAGGTGACAATCTCACTAACGCAGCGGTATTTTCTCTCTTCGTACTGATTGGAAACCCACTGATTGTTTTGATCATTATGGGCTTACTCGGCTATAGAAAGCGTACTGGTTTTCTTGCTGGATTGACTGTTGCTCAAATAAGCGAATTTTCACTGATTTTTATTGCGATGGGTGTATCGATTGGTCATGTACAATCGCAAGCCTTAGGCTTAGTTACCATGGTCGGAATTGTGACTATTGCCGCATCAACTTATATGATCACCTATTCTCATCATCTTTATGCTTTATGTGAACCTATGCTTGGCATTTTTGAGCGAAAAAAAACCTCAAGAGAGAGCGTAACCCCAGATCAACCTACAAATTCATATTCAATCATTATCTTTGGCTTAGGACGTTTTGGAACCGCCCTCGGTACACGTTTAAAAAATAAAAATCAAACAATACTTGGTATCGACTTTAATCCTGACGCGGTAAAAAAATGGCAACAGCTAGGAATCGATGCCCATTATGGCGATGCGACCGATGCAGAGTTCATTTCTGAGCTCCCCATTCGTAATGCTGAGTGGATTATTGCAACCTATCCGCCTCACTTAACTGGCCTTAGCTATGAAGATGCTCGAGTCACTTTAATTCAGCTATGCCGTTCCTACGGTTTTAAAGGCAAGTTGGCGTTTACCTCTCATACACCTCAAGACACTCAATACTTGAAAGATGAGGGTGTTAGCATCGTCCTAGAACCTTTTCAAGATGCTTCAGATATAAGTGTTGAAAAACTTCTGGAAACACAATAGGTGATCAACATGTATATGTTTAAGCACGCGCTGTTTGTTTATAATGATGATAGTGAGCAAGAGGCAAGTTTAGCCAACGCATTGCAATTAGCCTCAAATTCACAGGCCAAATTAACCATCATTTATGTGCTCGAAAAAAATAATAGTGCACGAAATTTAGATGAAATCGAACACAGTATTCTCTGTTTTGAGCGAGATAAAATTGAGAGTCTTTGTAAAAAGCTCCCCTTTATCACCCCACCAAGCGTTATCCTTGCCGTTGGTAAACTTTATCTGGAAGTCATCCGTACCGTACTTGCAAGTGACATCGATCTTGTCATAAAAAAGGCCGACAATCAGCATTGGACAGACCGCTTATTCGGCAGCAACGACATTCATTTGTTGCGAAAATGCCCATGCCCGCTGCTATTAATGAAGCCAAATGATTCTATCCATTATAAAAATATCTTAGCGGCTGTCGATTTTGGCCTA
The DNA here is from genome assembly GCA_000257205.1 of Vibrio ordalii ATCC 33509. Classification (GTDB taxonomy): domain Bacteria; phylum Pseudomonadota; class Gammaproteobacteria; order Enterobacterales; family Vibrionaceae; genus Vibrio; species Vibrio ordalii. The sequence continues at coordinate 21,591 of AEZC01000162.1, forward strand.
TTCGATAAAGAGAGTCACATTAATGATCAAATCTGTGGTTTAGCATTCAATCTTGCCATTGCAGAGTTTGCTCAACTGCATATCGCCAATGCGTGGGAAATACCTTATGCAGGATTTGCAAGCGTATGGTTAGATTCGTCTACTCATGTTGAAAACAAAATGCAGCAAGAAGAACAAGCCAGCCGTTATTCTCAGATAGACAACATCCTTAATAAGTTAGAGATCACTTTCGGTGATACATCGATTGATTATTTAAAACCCTTAGTACACCTACCAAAAGGAAATGCGGTGGAAGTGCTACCCAAATTAATCACCTCTTTGAACATTGATTTGGTGGTAATGGGTACTTTATCAAGAACAGGGATCAGCGGAATGTTGATAGGCAATACTTCTGAAGAGATCATTAATCAATTAAATTGTTCTATCTTAGCCGTTAAGCCAAAAGACTTCATTAGCTCTGTTGAATAAACGCAATACGACGAGGGTTGCCTTGGCATTAACGTTAAGCAGTATATTATGGTTTGATGAGCAAACGACGGCTCTAGGACTCTAAAATCACCGTCGCCACCGCATAATGACGCTCATCGGAAATGGTTAGGTGAATGTGATTCACACTAGCTGCGGTAGCCAACTGCTTCGCCTTACCAGATAATGTCAGCGTGGGTTTTCCGTTGGCGTCGTTGGTTACGGTAAAATCCTGAAAGCTAACACCATGCGCAATACCCGTACCAAGCGCTTTAGATGCCGCTTCTTTAGCGGCAAAACGTTTCGCTAAATAGCGCCCTTTTTTCTTGAGCGAATAGAACACCGCCAATTCATCTTGGGTGAGCACCCGCTCGGCAAAAGCATCACCACTGCGTGACAATGCTTTTTCTATGCGTTCAATTTCCGCAATATCAGTCCCTAAGCCGATAATCGCCATCGGTAGACCTTATTTGCGAGCCGCTTGCATGATGGCTTTCATATCGGCGACCGATTTTTCCAAACCATCAAATACAGCACGCCCGATAATCGAGTGACCAATGTTGAGTTCGTAAATTTCAGGCAGTGCAGCAATGGAAGCTACGTTGTGGTAAGTCAAACCGTGACCAGCGTTCACCGTAATGCCCAAATCACTTGCATAACTCGCAGCCGCCGCAATTTTATTTAACTCATCTTGCTGATCCGCTTCGGTTGTTGCATCGGCGTAATGACCAGTATGCAATTCAATAAACGGTGCACCGCAAGTTTTAGCTGCGTTAATCTGCTCACGATCAGCATCAATAAACAGAGAGACTTTGATGCCTGCAGCGGTCAGTTTTTCGGTTGCCGCTTTCACTTTGTCAAGCTGTCCTAATACGTCCAGCCCACCTTCCGTCGTGAGTTCTTCACGCTTTTCAGGCACTAAACACACAAATTCAGGTTGGGTTTGCAGAGCAATATCAATCATTTCGTCGGTAACGGCCATCTCGAGGTTCATTCGAGTTTGCAACGTCTCGCGCAAAATACGCACATCGCGATCCTTGATATGGCGTCGGTCTTCACGTAGGTGAATGGTAATGCCATCGGCTCCGGCACGCTCTGCCATTTCAGCAGCATGCACGGGATCTGGGTATTTAGTACCGCGGGCATTTCGTAACGTGGCGATGTGATCAATATTAACGCCTAAGTAAATTGCGCTCATTTTCCTATACTCCGTATTCTGGAAAAACTAGACATGGGCAGGAAAAGCTCCCTGCTTTTTAAAGGTTTGCCGCCAAGATACGGCTTTAACGCTATGCGTGTAAAGCGTTTTGCCGCTTGAAGCTGCTCTTTACTGACAAAGCGCCGCTCACTAATGGCAATCAACTCATCGCCCATAAACGTGAGGTTATCGCGCCTAACAGAAGCGATAAAACCTTTTTGCTCGCGATAGCGATAAGTCATGCGAGGATCGATAGCTTCTCCCGTTCCGGCGCAATGCAAGAAATCAACGCCATAACCCATTGAAGCTAGCAACGCGAGTTCAAAACGGCGCAGTGCTGGTTCTGGATTTTCACACTGAGCCAACTCGGTGAGTGCATGTAGATAATCATGGAACAGACCTGGGCAAGGCACTTCTTGCGCAAGCACGCGGCCAATCATCTCATTGACGTACATGGCAGAATAGAGATGAATACCACTGAGCGGTAAGCCAAGGCTAATCGGTTCAGCTTGGCGCAAGGTTTTCATTGAACCGTTGCCTGACCATTTGAGCAATAAGGGGGTAAAAGGTTGCAGTGCACCTTTTAAGTTTGATCGTTTACTGCGTGCGCCTTTGGACATTAAGGTGACGCGGCCATACTCCTCACTAAACACATCAAGGATTAGGCTCGACTCGCTATAAGGACGTCGATGAAGGACAAAACAGCGCTGTAAACCGTCTGACATATCAGCACTCAAAGGTGAGCGATGTTCTCGCCCACCTCGAATAGAGGTTATAGATCGTCAATATAACCAAGGCTACGAAGGGCACGTTCATCATCTGCCCACCCGGATTTCACTTTCACCCAAGTTTCTAGGTAAACCTTGCGACCAAACAACTCTTCCATATCTAAACGCGCTTCACGGCCGATGGTTTTGATTTTTTCACCACCTTTGCCGATCACCATTTTTTTCTGGCCGCTGCGTTCAACGAGGATCAACGCGTTAATATGAAAACCATCAGTTTCAGGGTTATAGTCAAAACGTTCAATTTCAACGGTCACTGAATACGGCAGCTCTTCACCAGTAAAGCGCATCAGTTTTTCACGCACAATCTCGGAAGCCATGAAACGCTGTGAGCGATCGGTCACATACTCTTCAGGGAAGTGATGCGTGGCTTGAGGTAAATGCTCACGCACATGTTTGCGCAATACATCGACATTTTTGCCATGTTTTGCCGCAATCGGCACGACATCAACAAATTCCATTTTCTTCGATAGCTCTAGCATATGCATCATTACATCGTTACGATCTTTCACGTTATCGACTTTATTGACACACAAGACTACAGGGAAATTAGCATTGCGTAACTTGTTGAGCACCATTTCATCATCGGCGGTCCACTGAGTGCCATCGACTAAAAACAGCACTAAGTTAACATCACTGAGCGAGCTACTTGCCGCACGGTTCATCAAGCGGTTAATCGCACGTTTTTCTTCGATGTGTAACCCCGGAGTATCAACGTAAATCGCTTGGTACGGCCCCTCTGTATCGACACCCATAATGCGGTGACGAGTGGTTTGAGGCTTGCGCGATGTGATGGATATCTTTTGTCCCAGTAAGTTATTCAGCAGGGTTGATTTCCCGACATTGGGGCGACCCACAATGGCGATAAAACCACAGTGCTGCTCACCACTTTCGGGAGTTGCTTCATTGCTGTTGGTGTTTGATGCGAAGTACGCATCCAAATCAAATTCGTTATCAGCCATTTGTCAGTTGCTCTAGTGCAATTTCAGCCGCCGATTGTTCAGCTTTACGACGACTGGTGCCTTTACCAATTACAGGCGTTCCCATTCCTGCTACATCACACGATACCGTAAATTCTTGGTTGTGTGCTTCACCTTTAATATTAGTCACTGTGTAGATAGGCAGTTGCTTTCTTCTACCTTGCAGAAACTCTTGTAGGCGAGTTTTTGGGTCTTTTTGCGATACGCCCGGCTCAATGGCGTCAAGGCGCTCTTGATACCAGCTCAAAATAATACGTCGTACTACTTCGGTATCGCTGTCTAAATAAATCGCACCAATGATGGCTTCTACGGCATCAGCAAGGATTGAATCACGGCGGAAACCACCACTTTTCAACTCACCTGGACCTAATTTTAAGTAATCTCCTAGGCAAAATTCTCTGCCCAGTTCAGCCAATGTGTGACCACGCACAAGCGTAGCGCGCATACGACTCATATCCCCTTCGTTAATTTTAGGGAAACGGTGGTACAGCTCATCAGCGATGACAAAACTTAAAATTGAATCGCCCAGAAACTCAAGACGTTCATTGTGCTTACCATTTGCACTGCGATGTGTCAGTGCTAAGGAAATAAACTCGGGATCATTAAATGAATAACCGAGTTTAGTTTCTAATTTACTAATTGGAGAATTCATGCTCTCTCGATGTAGTGATGGCTAGCCAAAGCTAGCCTAGTTAATGCCACCAATGCGGTTAAAACGCACACCAGTTGGGATCCACGAAGGTAAAACGCTATCGGCACCACGTTCAAATTCAAAACTTATCCAAATACCGACCGCTTTACCGACTAAGTTTGCTTCTGGAACAAAGCCCCAGTAACGGCTATCAGCACTGTTGTCACGGTTATCACCCATCACAAAATACTGACCTTGAGGAACAACCCATTCATTAACGCCATGGCGTGGTTGATAAGCATCAACACGATCACGACGCAATGGATTGATCAAAATCTGGTGTTCAACCTGACCTAACTTTTCATTCACTTGAATTAAAGGGATGCCATTTTGGTTGAACTCACTCTCTTCAACATTGGACAGTTTGACCTGTTTACATTCTGTTGAACCTTGAGCTTGAATACAAATCTCTTTGTTGCTGCTATAACGAACTGTGTCGCCCGGCATGCCGACCACGCGCTTGATGTAGTCAATGCTTGGTTGCGGCGGGTATTTAAACACCACGACATCACCACGCTCTGGTTTACCAGTTTCGACCAGTTGAGTACGCCATACTGGGTCTTTCAAACCGTAAGCGTATTTCTCAACTAAGATGAAGTCGCCCACCAGCAACGTCGGCATCATTGAGCCAGATGGAATCTGAAAAGGTTCGTACACAAAAGAGCGTAGCACCAGCACAAAAGCAATCACAGGGAAGATGGAAACACTGTTTTCAATCCACCAAGGTTGCGCGGAAATTTTGGCGCTGAGTTTGCCATCCAAGCCATTGGTTTGCGCTTCAATAGCGGCCATCTTCTGTTGACGTTTTTTCGCCCACACCAACTTCTCCAGCACCCAAACTATGCCAGTCACTAATGTGACGATCACCAAGATGAGTGAAAATGTATTCGCCATGGAGTTCCCTTATCTAAAAATACGAAAGTGAAAGAGCCGAAACTCTTTCACTTAATGGTGACTGCTGCATGCATAAGAAAGCCAAAGCAATGCTTAATCTTTACCTACGTGCAAAATGGCAAGGAAGGCTTCTTGTGGCAACTCAACATTACCAATTTGCTTCATGCGCTTCTTACCTTCTTTCTGCTTCTTAAGCAGTTTTTTCTTACGGCTAATATCGCCACCGTAACATTTCGCCAGTACGTTTTTACGCAGCTGCTTCACGGTTGAACGAGCAATAATGTGGTTACCGATCGCCGCTTGAATCGCGATATCAAACATTTGGCGAGGGATAAACTCTTTCATTTTCTCAACCACTTGACGACCGCGCGTTTGCGAATTGTCTTTGTGAGTGATGATGGCTAGCGCATCCACTTTGTCACCATTTAGCAAGATATCCACACGGACCATGCTTGAAGCTTCAAAGCGTTGGAAACCATAATCAAGTGATGCATAACCACGAGACGTTGACTTCAAGCGGTCAAAGAAATCAAGCACCACTTCGGCCATCGGCACATCATAGGTCAAGGCTACTTGGTTACCGTGATAGACCATATCAACCTGCACGCCACGTTTTTCAACGCACAACATAATGACGTTACCCAAATATTCAGAAGGGGTCAAAATGTTACAACGCGCAATCGGTTCACGAATCTCTTCAATGTCGTTCACCGCAGGCAATTTAGCCGGGCTATCAACATAAAGCATCGTGCCATCGGTCTTCTTCACTTCATAGACTACCGTTGGCGCAGTGGTGATAAGGTCAAGATCGTATTCGCGCTCTAAACGCTCTTGAATAATCTCCATGTGGAGCATACCCAAGAAACCACAACGGAAACCAAAACCAAGAGCGGCCGAACTTTCTGGCTCATAGAATAACGAGGCATCGTTTAGGCTCAGTTTACCTAATGCATCACGAAAGTTTTCGTAATCATCAGAAGAGACTGGGAAAAGCCCCGCGTACACCTGTGGCTTCACTTTTTTAAAGCCCGGCAATGCTTTTTCACACGGATCTTTCGCGCTGGTCAGGGTATCACCGACGGGCGCGCCAAGGATATCTTTAATACCACAAACCACCCAGCCCACTTCACCAGTGTTCAACATGGTTTTGTCGACTTGTTTTGGCGTAAAAATACCTAAACGGTCAACACCCCAAGTTTGGCCTGTGCTCATCACTTTAATTTTGTCATTTTTCTTCAGCGCACCATTTTTCACTCGCACTAAAGAGACAACACCTAAGTAGTTATCAAACCAAGAATCGATGATCAACGCTTGCAGCGGCGCAGCAGGATCGCCCTCAGGAGCCGGAATACCAGAAACGATTTTTTCTAGCACTTCATCCACACCAAGGCCTGTTTTCGCAGAGCAGCGCACTGCGTCAATAGCATCAATGCCGACGATGTCTTCAATTTCTTCCGCTACGCGTTCAGGCTCTGCGGCTGGCAAATCAATCTTATTTAGGATCGGGACAACTTCAAGATCCATTTCAATGGCGGTATAGCAGTTAGCCAATGTTTGCGCTTCAACGCCTTGACCAGCATCCACTACCAATAGAGCACCTTCACAGGCGGCTAAAGAACGGGAAACTTCATAAGAAAAGTCAACGTGTCCAGGAGTATCGATAAAGTTGAGCTGGTATGTCTCGCCATCGTTTGCTTTGTAATCGAGCGTCACACTCTGTGCTTTGATGGTGATGCCACGCTCACGCTCAAGGTCCATAGAGTCTAGAACTTGAGATTCCATTTCACGATCACTTAATCCACCACAAACTTGGATCAAACGGTCAGATAGGGTCGACTTACCATGGTCGATGTGGGCGATAATCGAAAAGTTACGAATGTGCTTCATAGATTTGGGATGACTAAACTCTTGAAAAAAGGGACACAAGAAAGCCACATCAAGCGGCGTTTCCATAAAGTTGGCCGATTCTACCCAATTTCGGTAGGGTTCGCATCATAAATTAGGCGATAGGTTCACCAAGGACTCGAACCAAAACCACCTCTTGCTGCGATCGTTTTTCAAGAACCACAGAGCAACGTTTGGCAATTCCGATCCCCAGCGCGATAAAAACCGCGGCCGTGATGATCACGATGCCCTCACCTAAACCTAGCAAAGGGGCCAAGAGGCTCTCACCCAGCCAAGCGCCAAACATCATCATAAAAAGCGGCACCAAATACACTAAGGCGGCCGATTGAAGCAAGCTTTTTTCGGGGAAACCGATTTCAACCGTCTGGCCTTGCTTGACTGGTTTTTTCGTATCGAGTTGCCATAACAACGCTTTATTGCCAATTGCTTTCGATACGATCCCAGTACCACAACTTTTGGAGGACGAACAACTGCTGCAACTTGTCTGCTGCTGACAACTGAGTTCAACGTGAAACCCGTTAGCATCAGGTTGAACAGCGGTGACTGTTGCTAACGCCGTCATCATGGTTTGGTTTCCTCTGTTGAGAGCGCCGCAGGCTGGACAAACGTCACCGATTGAGCAATGCGCTGCGCCGTTGCCGGTGGAATATCACCGACCACTGAGATTTCATTGTTTCCTTTCACCACACTATGCAGGGTACGGCGGCCTTGACGAACCAGTTGGCCTTTCAGCGAATGGTTGTCACTATCGGAAATATAGACAGAAAAACTAAATAGCCCATCACTGAACATCTGGCTCTCGACCAAACGCTCAGTAATCGCCATGCGATAACGGTTGAGTTCTTTAGGTTCAAAACCTTCTGGTTTCCAACTCACTTGCCAAAAACTTTCGGTAAGGTTGCCTTTTGGTAACGTCAACACCTCGGGTAACTCAACGTCATTTAGCCCTTGCATCGCCTGTGCTAATTTGTCGCTAATGGCGTAAGAAATCGTGCGATATTGCTCAAGCACCTCGCCGTCGCGATCGACTAAATCAGCTCGCAATGGCAATTTGCTGGCTTCATCTACCCATAAAATGTAGGAATAGCGTAATCCATCTTTCGGTACCACTCGCACCACTTGGCAAGCCGTGCCCGCTTCACGCGCACGACCAACTTTGACGAAATCGTAGTAACGGCCTAATTCGGTGACATTGCTGGTTAGCATCGGAATCGTCGGCGCAACCATAGTGCTTGACTCAATGGTGAACGGTTCTACCCCAGGTTCAATGTAACTCACTTCATTACCACGGCGAATTACTTCACGGATCGGGCCGCTGAGATAAACGAGATGGGCAAATTGCTGATCGCCTTGACTTGCATGACGATACAGTAGTGGATCGATGCTGTTTTTCTTAATCAGAATGTAAGACAGATCATAATTTAAATGCTGACTGGCCTCGTTCATTTGAAGCAACAAAGCTTCTGCAGGTTGGTCTTCTGCAAAGGCTAATGTAGAGTTCAAACTGAACAGCGCCAGTGCACTGATCAGAAATTTATTCATTCAACTACCGATTCAAGTACATCGTTATGTGGGCTTGCACTTTCACTGTTCAGGCGAAGTTGCAGCTCGTAGTCTTGCAATAATGCGTTTACGCGGCGACGTTGTTCTTGCACGCGGCTTTCGCTGGTTTGGCGCTCTACTGAATCGCGCGTTAAGCTCACAGGCTCTGCGCTGCCAGCAAACGGAATGGTTTGCAGTACGGGTAATTGGTCGTTTTGATCCACTCCTGAATCACGGCCACCGTATTGTTGAACACCTAAAATCACCACAAACGACACACACGCAGCAACCGCAACCTGGCCAAATTGGGAAAGCCAAGCCGGCAACTGCCGACGAGCTTGAGCTGGCGTCGGCTGAGACTCACGGCTTGTATCACGAAAATCAATAACCGAAGCAGATTGTAAACGACTGTGTGCGGGTTCGTCATCCAATGCTAACGCGACGCTCTGTGCAATATCCCACTCAGCACGGACTGGGGCATCTCCACGCATCACATCACCAACCAAATGGTAATTTTTCCACGTTTGTAAACTTTCTTGGTCGAGCTCTAATTCTTGAATGAGCGCTTTATCGACCATTTCCCCATCCATGAGTGCTGAAAGTTTTTCTTTGTCAGCCATTATTTATTCACCATTTTCGTTACCAGTTTGAGCGCTATAAAAGAGGTTTAATCTTCTTTTCTACCGCTTCACGAGCACGGAAGATGCGAGAACGCACCGTTCCTACAGGACAATCCATGACTTCTGCTATTTCCTCGTAACTTAAACCATCCAGTTCACGCAAGGTCATCGCAGTTTTCAAATCTTCAGGCAACGCTTCTATCGCATCAAAGACGACTCGTTGTAACTCTTTGGACAACGTAATGTTCTCTGGGTTCGATATTTCTTTCAGTGCGTTACCACTTTCGTAATATTCAGCATCTTCAGCATCAACATCACTAGCGGGCGGTCTACGACTTTGGGCTACAATGTGATTCTTAGCGGTATTAACAGCAATACGGTATAGCCAAGTGTAGAAGGCACTCTCTCCGCGAAAACTGGGGATAGCCCGATACGCTTTGATGAACGCTTCTTGTGCGACATCGGCTACATCTCCGGAATTGCTCACATACCGAGAAATAAGGTTGCAGACTTTATTTTGGTACCTTAAAACCAAAAGGTTAAATGCTTGCTTATCTCCACTCTGAACTCGCTCAATCAATACTTGATCGGTCAGCTGCTCGTTCATTCGAGCCTGTACTCCTATTGTTATTCCCCTTACCTTCTCAGATATGGGCATTCATTATGCAAAATGTAGTATTGACACCACCGCTTACATGAGCACTATTGTGACTCAAGGGAGAATAGAAAGTTCCATTCTGTCTAAAAATATTTGCCAAGCATTATTCAATAAATGTGATCTAATTTCACTATAGGGTATCCCCAATATAGTGAGGGTCGATAAGATGAAAGACAATGGCATTTACAAAGTATTGCATCGAATCTTTCTCTGCTGCTATTGGCTTGAAGCCATAGCGATACCGTTAGTGGATAAACCTTGCGGCTGAATCACTTCAAGAGTATAGATACATGCAATGCATATTTAAAATGAGAGTTGGACAACTCTAGTTCGGGAATTTAAAAGTTTTATGAACGCAAACCGTGAACATCTATGCGATGTATTAGTCGTAGGCAGTGGCGCAGCGGGTTTATCGCTCGCACTACGCGTAGCAAAACACAGTAAAGTCATTGTACTGAGTAAGGGACCACGCAGTGAAGGTGCCACTTATTACGCACAGGGAGGCATTGCCGCTGTTTTTGACGAATCAGACAGTATTGAGTCACACGTCGAAGACACTCAAATTGCGGGCGCAGGGATCTGTGAAGAGGATACTGTCCGTTTCATCGCCGAGCATGCTAAAGAGTGTGTTCAGTGGCTCATTGATGGCGGCGTTCCTTTTGACAGAGAAGAGAATGATAGTGATGAAGCACCTCGCTATCACTTAACTCGTGAAGGCGGTCATAGTCATCGCCGCATCCTGCACGCGGCTGACGCCACTGGCATGGCAATGCAAACCTCCTTGCAAGACAATGTTCATAATCACCCCAACATTACTATCCTTGAGCGTCACAATGCGCTGGATTTAATCACCGAAGATAAAATCGGTGGCGATAAAAAAAGAGTAGTTGGCGCTTATGTTTGGAACCGCAATGAGGAACACGTTGAAACGATCCGCGCTAAGTTTGTCGTTTTAGCCACGGGCGGCGCCTCAAAAGTGTATCAATATACCTCTAACCCTGATGTTTCCTCAGGTGATGGTATCGCAATGGCGTGGCGTGCAGGATGCCGAGTGGCGAACCTTGAGTTCAATCAATTCCATCCAACTTGTCTTTTCCACCCTGAAGCACGTAATTTCCTACTGACAGAAGCACTACGTGGCGAAGGCGCTTTTTTAAGACGCCCAGACGGTTCACGATTCATGCTCGATTTTGATGAACGTGCCGAACTGGCTCCTCGTGATATCGTGGCTCGCGCCATCGACTATGAGATGAAGCGTTTAGGTGCTGATTGTATGTATCTCGACATCAGCCACAAACCGGCCGATTTTATTGAAAAACATTTCCCAACCATTTATACACGCTTGATGGATTTGGGCATTGATATGACCAAAGAGCCGATTCCGATTGTTCCTGCGGCGCACTACACTTGTGGTGGCGTTATTGTCAATAAACAAGGTAAAACGGATCTGCATAACCTGTATGCGATCGGAGAAGTTAGCTACACCGGTTTGCACGGTGCTAACCGAATGGCGTCGAACTCTCTATTAGAATGCGTCGTTTATGCTTGGTCAGCGGCAAAGGATATTTTAAAAGGATTACCAACGGCTCAGCTCCCACCAAGCTTACCCGGTTGGGATGAAAGTAAGGTCAATAACTCTGATGAAGAGGTCGTAATCCAACATAACTGGCATGAACTGCGCCTATTTATGTGGGATTACATGGGGATTGTCCGCACAGATAAGCGCTTAGAGCGAGCACTACGCCGCATTCAATTACTGCAACAAGAAACCCACGAATACTACAGTCATTTCCGCGTTTCAAATAACCTGCTTGAGCTGCGTAACTTACTGCAAGTGGCAGAGCTGATGGTGCGTTGTGCTATGCAACGTAAAGAGAGCCGCGGTTTGCACTACACGCTCGATTACCCAGAGTTAGCCGAAAATAGTGGCCCAACGATCCTAACGCCAGACGAGTAACCTCGCCAACGATCATCTGTTGGCGTCAAGTTGACCGAATGAATAAAGGAGCGTTTATCGCTCCTTTATTGTTGGTGATTGGTTATGGGTAACCTGCCGAAGCTGCACCAATAAACGGCGATAATCCGTTTCCACACAACTGTCGCGCCACACTAGATAGCGCTTACCTTGTTGTGCATAAATGATCAACACCATAAACGCAAACTGTGTAGAAACCTTTTCAATGGACAGGTTCTGGTCGGCACATTGCCACTCACCGTGACTCGTGAGCTTGAATTGGCCGATTAAGCTAGGGACTAACAGTGAGGTACTCTTTTGCGCGATAATAAGAAGAGCGAAAAATAAGGGAAGCGTGACGAGTGGAATGGGCGATATCAATAATGCCCACACGGCTATCATCAAAAAAATGACGTTAGTAATGCGGGCAAAATGGGAAGGAAATAATACGAAATTAACGCACTTTGCTGAGGTTGTGGGCAACAATTTTATCCACCATTGCCGCATGCCCAAGATTTTCGCTACGACCATGCCCCATAATCCAAGTAAATAGATCAGGGTCGTCAGACTCAAGTAGGGAAACGAAATCTCGTTGCTCATTTTCATTCAGAGAATCAAAGCACTCTTCAAAGAACGGCATCACAACCACATCGAGCTCTAACATTCCACGACGGCATGCCCACTTGATTCTTGCTTTTTCTTCAGTGGTGTACATCGGTTTTCCTCACCTTATGTTTATTTGCGTTGAGTGTATCAACTGGATGAAGATACAACTAGTAGATGAGTCACAGTCCCTGTTCAAGCTGACAAAAAAAAATTTCCGGATTAACATGGGGCTCAAGATTCTCTTTAGGTAACGACTATGGACTGGCAAAACACATTGACACCTCTCGCAGTAACCGCCAATGACTCACTTCCACCACTGATGCTGACTCATCTTGCATCCTGGGGCGCTATCATCATTTCAGGCAATGATAAAAAAGCCTATTTGCAAGGCCAAGTGACCTGTAATGTCGTCACTCTTGAACCAACACAGTCAACCTTAGGCGCCCATTGTGATGCGAAGGGCAAAGTGTGGTCGGTCTTTCGCCTGTTCCACCATCACGATGGTTATGCGATGTTCCAGCCTTTATCAGCGATAGAGGCTGAATTAAGAGAGCTGAAAAAATACGCTTATTTTTTCTAAGGTCAATATCAGCCAGAGCCAAGACATCGCACTGGGTGTTATGGGCGAACAAGCTGAGCAATATATCAATACATTAACGGCGGATGAAGGTGAGGTGCGTTTGATTGACGGCGGTAGCGCCATCAAAATTTCATCCCAACGTTGGCTATTACTTGTTTCAGAGCAAACCGCGCAACAGCTCATGACGCAAAGTGAAGCACTGAAAGTCACCGAGGAAACGTGGACTCGCTTTGATATCGAAGAAGCGGTCCCCGTCCTTCATCAAGCGGATCAAAATGAGCACATACCGCAAGCCGTTAATCTTCAGGCCTTTAATGGTATCAGCTTTAATAAAGGGTGTTACACAGGCCAAGAAACCGTCGCTCGCGCTAAATATCGAGGTATTAATAAGCGTGCAATGTACATCCTTCAAGGCAACATTGAGCAACCGCTAAGTAATGATCAACCAATCATGATCGAACGCTCAGTTGGAGAAAACTGGCGTAGTGCTGGGCAATTAATGGTTCACTACACGTTTGCTGATAATACCGCTATCGGTTTAGTGGTGTTACCAAACAATCTCGAGCCAGAAACTGAGTTTCGTCTTGCTAGCCAACCAAACACTCGTTGGTTTATGCAAGCTCTCCCCTACTCTCTTACTGACGAATAAGCTTCTTCCTCATGTTAACCATGCGCCTCTTTACGGGGCGTATCCTTTATCACACTCGCCTATCTCAAATAGATTTTATGAAAAAGAATGTAATGGATTACATTCTGTGCGTGATCGCTTTCTAAATTACACAACATTATCAATGAATCTTTAATCATATTAAAAACATAAATAGTCGGTTTATTTGTTTTAACGTACTCTTGACGATGTTGGCTAAGGGCAAACAAAAAGTTGCCCTGACCAACAAAAAAGTGAATCCACTGATTGTTTCAGGACATCCACTTTTTGTGTAATGCATCTGTGACTATTCGCCCGCCTATTATTTAAGCGGGCTTTTTTTAGTCCATTTTTTAACCGAAATTTAACACTTTCCGGAAACAGCAGCTATTCTTTAAAGTGTAATATTTATCGTGCTTAATATGCATCAAGTGAATGGTGCACTGAACATTTTTTATCAGCACTATTTTGAGGAGATAATCACGTAAACATGGGTATTTATCCAACATTCTGCCTACGGCAGCACAAATATCCAAAAGAGTCACCAATAACTGCATATTCCTCTAGGGTAATCACACTATTTAGAGGCGCAATTTATTTATAATTTGCAGTGTTAGAATAACAGAAGGATCGTGAAGTATGAGACTGTTTAAGCGCTATACGCCTGGTATGATAGCTAAACACGTAAGTCGACTTTTTAAAGGAAGAATCTATATTTACGGGGTTGGAAAATTTGAATTCGATAATGGCAAACTGATCTTGCCAGAGCGCGCAGACAAGCGCCACTTTCAGACGGTGAAGGAAGTGAATCAGGAAATCATGAGACTACGCTGCGCCTACGCATAATACGAGTTTCATTAAAGAATTTTAAAAGGGTTGGCCATAAGCCAGCCCTTTTGCCATCATTAGGTTAATCACGGTTAGGGCTCAAGCAGCACCATTTTTCTCTTGGCCAGATCAGGTAAATCACCTTTTAAACCCAGTGCTCTTTTCATAATTTCATCTTTGGCCCCAGGAAGATGCCCAGCCAAGTGCATGCCAATGCCACGGATCAGTTTCTTCGCCGGGTTATCACCTTCAAAAAGATCTTTGAAACCTTGCATCGCGGCAATCATTTTGGCAGCTTCTGTTTTTCGCCAACGTTCATAACCTCGCAAATTTTTAAGCAAACCAATATCTTCACCTTGATGCCACAACGTGAGTAGTTCTTGAGCTAAGCTTGCAGCATCAAGTAAACCTAAATTAACGCCTTGCCCGGCTAGCGGATGGATGGTGTGCGCCGCATCACCAACGAGTGCGATTCGTTGTAAGGCAAAATCTCGGGCATAACGCATTTTAAGTGGGAAAGCGGCACGTTCACCAACCACCTCACACAAACCTAAACGATGATCAAACTCAGCGGTCAGTATCTTATTGAATTCGAGCTCGGACAGGCTGAGCAAGCGCTGTGCTCGGTTGGGCTCTGTAGACCAAACGATTGAGCTCATATGAGGATCAGACATAGGTAAAAAGGCCAGCGGACCTTGTGGTGTAAACACTTGCCTTGCCGTCGATTGATGTGGTTCCGCCGTGCGGACATTTGCCACCAGCGCACTGTGTCCATAGTCCCAATGGGTTAATGGAATGTCTTGCTGCTGACGAACCCAAGAGTTTGCGCCATCCGCCCCCACTATCAATTTTGCGGTGAGTGATTGGCCGTTATCGAGCGTTAGCCACGCCTCACCCTCTCCGACAGCCAGCGATTGGCATTGAGTGGGCATAAAGAGTGTCACATTCGCTTGCTTTTGTACTTGTTCGAGTAAGGCTAATTGAATGATGCGGTTCTCAACAATGTGTCCCAGATCCGGCTGAGTCATTTGATTGGCACTAAATTCGATCCGCGCAAAACTATCGCGTTCCCACACTTCCATCGCCGAATAAGGCGCAGCGCGACGAGAAATAATACCTTGCCATGCACCAAGGTTTCGCAACATGATTTCACTGGAACGACTTAAGGCGGAGACTCGCACATCAGGCAGCTCTGCCAGTTCAAGGCTGGGCACTCGGCCCTCAATCACGGCGATGCGCAGTTCGCTATGCTTTAATGCGGCGGCCAGTGCAAGGCCAACCATTCCGCCACCCACAATGACAATATCGACACTTTGCATCATATACAGACCCTTTTATCTATTCACTACGCCAAGCGTTCGGCGCAGTAGCGGCATTTTCAGCCACGGTAAATTATCCATCATCATGAGGCCTACATTGCGACCAATACGAGTGGTTAACCAATCATTGGAAAAGAGATGCACCAGTGATGATGTCAGCTTAATGGTGGCATCACGATCCGCTTCTCGGCGTTGGGAAAAAGCTTGTAAACCGCGATAGCAGCCAACATCGGCTTGCTGCTTGATAAGCTCATCCGCCAAGCTTGCCACATCTCGAATACCTAAGTTAAAACCTTGTCCCGCAATCGGATGTAATGTCTGAGCGGCATTGCCCACTATGGCAAAACGATGTGAAATGTTCTGCTCTCGATAACGCAGTTGTAATGGATAGCAGGCACGAGTGCCTACTTTATTCATTCGCCCTAAACGCCAACCAAACGCATCTTGAAGCTGTGCTAAAAAACCCTCATCACTGAGTGACAAAACTTGCTCGGCTTTCGCGGGAGGTAAACACCAAACTAAAGAGAGTCGATTATCACTCATTGGTAATAACGCTACAGGACCATCGGCGGTAAATCGTTCAAACGCTCGTCCTTGGTGAGCTTTTGAGCTCACCACGTTAGCAATAACCGCGACCTGTTCAAAATCATGCTCTTGTTGGATGAGGCCGATTTGCTCGCAGCAGGTCGATATCGCCCCATCAGCTGCGACCAATAATTTAGCTTGGATCGTTTGTTGATCGTTAAGGGTGACAATGACCTTATCCATACTGCGTTCCACTTGCTGAACCGCGCTTGGGCAAAATAACTCAATATGCGGGCTCTGCTGCATTTTTTGCGCGTAAATTTGCCCCGCATCGGCTAATTCAACCACGTAACCTAATGCTTCTAAATCGAGTTGCTGGCAAGTAATATCGGTCATCCCAATATGAGACCGATCCGACACATGAATATGTGTAATTGGGGTGACGACCTCTTGCAGTGATGGCCACAAGCAGAGATTTTGCAAAATTTGCACGCTACCGTAGGATAAAGCAATTGAACGCGAATCAAAGCCGGGATGGGCGAGCTTATCATCCAGCGGATACGCTTCGACCACAGCAATCGCAAGCTTTCCTTGAGAAAGCGTATCTAAGGCCAACGCCAGTGTCGCACCAGCCATCGCCCCACCAGCGATAATCACATCAAATTGCTTCACAGTAACCTCTCTTTAATGCACGGTCGGCTGAGTTTCTTGTAGAGGTTTGATACCAAATTCAGCATGAATTGTTAACACGCAAGCTTTTACATGCTCAATGACGTGTTCCAAAAGTTGAGCTTGCTCATCCAAATCATCCTCTTCATCGATACCGAGCTTGGCAATTTCTTCTAGATCAGCCAAGGATTCCTTAGTTTCTGCGGACGCTTTTTTCAAAACAACCCCAATCAAGCCAAGCCCAGAAATGAAGTGATTTACCCAGTCGGCTACGCCATCAGCCAAATCAAATACACTGGCACTCGCCTCTTCATCTGGCAACAGCAGTGACAACTCCATCTCGCTGCCAGTGAGCTCTTCGATTGTAAAGGTGAGTACTTGTTCAGCCAATGTCAATGGACGATCTGGCCAACCCATACCTTCGTTAGTGTAATCAAAAATAAGTGGCTGCCAGCTCTTATCATTTAAGCCCAGACCACCCGCTAGCATGCCCGTTAGCAACCCATGCAACTCAGCAGGGTTAACCGCAAGTGCTGCAGATTGAAGGGCAGTGGCAAGAGAAAGATAATCCGGTTGTTTTTTTTCGCTCATGGGAAGCTCGTAATAAAATCAAATAAGCGCGATCCTACCACTTAGCTTCCAATGCGAAAATGCTCAAAGCGTTAATTGTGGGTAGCTTTTACTCAATTTGCCTAATAACTGTGTTTTTAGTCCCTCATTTTTTACTGCTCGCTTTGAAAAGCTTGAATCTTAGGGCCGCTTTACCTATAGTTTCCACCTCGATGGGCATGTGAGTGGCACCATCTTAGACAGCGCGATAAGAGTTCATCCATCATGAGTAATCAAGCGGTAGACGTAGAAATTTTAGGAAAATTGACTCGTGTGAATTGCCCTGCGGGACAAGAGCAGTCTTTAATCCAAGCGGCACAAGATCTTGATAACCGATTGAAAGAGATGGCAGAGCGTACTAAAGTTACTAATGAAGTAAAACTACTCACGATTGCTGCGCTCAACATTTGTTATGAATTGCAAACTAAAAACAATGAGAGCCTAGGCCAACAAAATCAATTAACCGAGCGCATGGAACAGCTCGCTGCATCTCTTGAAGATGCCATCAGTAAAGTGAAGCTAGGACAGCAGTAGTCTTTACCAGCGTAACCAAATTTACCCTAGAGTGTTTGTCAGCCGGATTTAAGTCCCTGAGCCGATAAGCAACACCAAAGGGTTAGTACTTGGTAGCTATTGAGCAAGCTCGGCTCGTACCGAGAAGCCTGCGGTTACCATTGCTGATCCGCCTTGAACCAGCTGGTTCAAGGGCCAAAATCCGCAACGGCACTCTGGGGTATCCTTATGCAAAACACTCGACACACACTTCGTCAAGTCATCCGCCAGCGGCGTAAACAGCTATCACCTACGCAGCAAAAACACGCTTCAATTGAACTTGTCTCTCGTTTTTCAACACTGCCTGAAGTTTTAACGAGTCAGCACATTGCCCTCTACTTAGCGACCGATGGTGAGCTTGAAACACAACCGCTCATAGCGTGGTTATGGCAACAAGGCAAACAGACCTATCTTCCCGTTTTGCACCCCTTCTCGAGTGGGAATTTATTGTTCTTGCACTATGATGCTCAAACCATAATGACGCGAAATAAATACGGCATTGCCGAACCCAAGCTCAACCAAACATTGATCAAACCAGTAAATGAGCTAGATATCATCTGCACACCATTGGTGGCCTTTGATCAAACAGGGCAAAGGCTCGGGATGGGCGGCGGCTATTATGATCGTACGTTAGAAGCTTGGTTTAAAACGGGTAAAGGTGCCCTACCCATAGGTTTAGCTCATGATTGCCAACAAGTGACTCATCTGCCGAGCGAAGCATGGGATATACCTTTACCTCAAATAGTGACTCCAAGCCAAATCTGGCAATGGGAATCATAAATTATTGAGGCTATAATCGCCCCGCAACATTACCGTCACTATAAATCGATATCAGGAGATTGGCATGACTCAAGATGAAATGAAAAAAGCCGCCGGCTGGGCCGCACTCAAATATGTAGAAAAAGGCAGTATCGTTGGTGTGGGGACGGGTTCAACGGTGAATCACTTCATTGATGCACTGGGTTCGATTAAAGATGATATTAAAGGTGCGGTTTCAAGCTCTATCGCCTCAACAGAGAAGCTAAAAGGCCTAGGTATTGAAGTGTTCGACTGCAATGATGTCGATCAACTCGATATTTATGTTGATGGCGCAGATGAAATCAACCCTGCGCGCGATATGATCAAAGGCGGCGGCGCTGCGCTCACTCGAGAAAAAATCGTTGCCGCTATTGCGGATAAATTCATTTGTATCGTTGATGGCACAAAAGCGGTCGATGTTCTAGGTCAATTCCCACTTCCAGTTGAAGTGATCCCAATGGCACGCTCTTATGTGGCACGTCAACTGGTTAAACTTGGTGGTGATCCAGCCTATCGCCATGGCGTAATAACGGATAACGGTAACGTTATCTTGGATGTGCACGGACTAAAAATTACTGATGCCAAAGCATTAGAAGATAAAATTAATGGGATTGTCGGCGTAGTAACCGTTGGTTTATTCGCTCACCGAGGTGCTGATGTCGTCATCACTGGCACGGAAAATGGTGCCAAAATCGAAGAGTAAGTCACAAAATAAGGCTACTTTCCGTTATTTCATTACAAACGGCACCCATGGGTGCCGTTTTTCTTCGCTATGTCCTAGAAAATCATGCCTTATTTCGTAATTTTCTTACCCAAAACAAAAAAGTTTGTTACTTTATTGGTCAGAAGACGCACAAGGAAAACGTTTGTCTTCCAACAAAATGGTTAATCTTCCTCTTTACATTAGCCCTTTTGCTTTATGTGCTCCGTGTTTGCCCACCTTCCCATTTTTAAGGACGAGAATAATGGCCAAAGTGTCACTCGAAAAAGACAAAATCAAAATCTTACTCCTCGAAGGGCTACACCCTTCAACGGTTGAAGTACTGCAATCGGCTGGTTACAGCAATATTGAGTATCACAAAGGTTCTCTGGGTGATGAACAACTGATCGAAGCGGTGAAAGATGCTCACTTCATCGGCATTCGTTCGCGCACTAATTTGACCGAAGCGGTAATCAACGCGGCAGAGAAGTTGGTTGCTATCGGCTGCTTCTGCATTGGCACCAACCAAGTTGACCTCAATGCCGCCGCAAAACGCGGTATTCCTGTCTTTAATGCACCATTTTCGAATACTCGCAGTGTTGCTGAACTCGTTTTAGGCCAAACACTGCTACTACTGCGTGGGATTCCTGAAAAAAATGCATTGGCGCATCGTGGTATTTGGAAAAAAAGTGCTGATAACTCTTATGAGGCACGCGGTAAACGCTTAGGTATTATTGGCTATGGCCACATTGGCACCCAGCTCGGTATCATTGCCGAAAACCTCGGTATGCAAGTCTATTTCTATGACATAGAAAACAAACTCTCACTCGGTAATGCAACGCAAATACATACCATGAGCGAGCTACTGAATAAATGTGATGTCATTTCTCTGCATGTGCCTGAAACTCCAGATACTAAAAATATGATGGGTAAAGAAGAGTTTGCACGTATGAAGCCTGGCGCTATCTTTATCAACGCGGCACGCGGAACGGTAGTCGATATTCCCGCACTCTGCGATGCATTGGCATCAAACCATTTGGCTGGAGCTGCAATAGACGTATTTCCAGAAGAACCCGCCACAAACTCTGAACCTTTTGAATCCCCACTGATGCATTTTGATAATGTCATTCTGACACCGCACATTGGTGGCTCAACGCAAGAAGCACAAGAAAATATCGGTATTGAAGTAGCCGGTAAGTTGGCGAAATATTCAGATAACGGCTCAACCTTATCAAGCGTGAACTTCCCTGAAGTATCGCTGCCAATTCACCGCGATAGTTCACGTTTACTGCATATTCACGAAAACCGTCCGGGTATTCTGACACAAATCAACACCATCTTCGCTGAAGAAGGGATCAATATCGCCGCTCAATACTTACAAACGTCAGCGGATATCGGTTATGTGGTGATTGACGTAGAAACCGCTCGCTCTACGGAAGCTCTTACTAAGCTGAAAATCATCAGCGGCACCATTCGTGCGCGTATTCTTCACTAAGCACTTCTCCAGTAAAAGCACCAAACGACAAAAAGGCCACATAAAATGTGGCCTTCCTTATTTCGATAGGGAACTCGGTAAATTAAGCTTTAAGCGCTCGCTCCCCGCGAGCAATACCTACCACGCCACTTCGCGCGACTTCGATTACTTCAGTGACTTCCGACAACGCTTGAATAAAGGCATCGAGTTTTTCGCTGGTTCCAGCAAGCTGCACAGTATATTGCGCCGCAGTGACATCCACGATCTGCCCACGGAAAATATCCGCCGTACGTTTCACTTCGGCGCGCGCAAAGCCGCTGGCTTTGACTTTCACCATCATCAGCTCACGTTCAATGTGTTCACACTCCGACACTTCTTGCACTTTAAGCACATCAATCAACTTATGCAGTTGCTTTTGAATTTGTTCAAGTTGCATTTCATCGGTCTTAGTGGTGATGTTTAAGCGTGACAATGTTGCATCATCGGTTGGCGAAACCGTTAGTGATTCAATGTTATAACCACGTTGAGAAAATAGACCAACAACGCGAGACAAAGCACCTGATTGGTTTTCCATTAATATTGAAATAATGTGTCTCATATTATGTTCTCTCCGTTTTGCTTAACCACATTTTGTCCATCCCTTCACCTTTAATTTGCATTGGGTAGACGTGCTCCGTTTCATCCACATTAATATCAACAAAAACCAATCGATCTTTCATATCGAGTGCTTTTTTAAGCCCGGCTTCAAGTTCATCAGGCTGTGAGATACGGATGCCAACGTGGCCATAAGCTTCTGCAATGGCTGCAAAATCAGGAACAGAACTCATATAAGAATTTGAGTGACGTCCTTGATAAATAATATCTTGCCACTGTTTTACCATGCCAAGAAAACGGTTGTTTAAGTTAATAATTTTCACTGGAATATCATATTGCAACGCAGTAGAAAGCTCTTGAATATTCATTTGAATACTGCCGTCCCCAGTGACAATCACTACCTCTTCTTCTGGCATGGCAAATTTAACCCCCATTCCCGCGGGTAAACCAAATCCCATGGTGCCCAAACCGCCAGAGTTGATCCAACGACGAGGCTTATTGAATGGATAATAAAGTGCGGCGAACATTTGGTGCTGACCGACATCGGAGGCCACATATGCGTCTCCATTAGTCAGTTTATGCAAAGTTTCAATCACTTGCTGCGGCTTAATGCGTTCGCTGGATTTCTCATAAGCTAGGCATTGGCGGTCGCGCCAGCTTTGGATATCTTGCCACCATAGTTCAAGCGCCTGCGAATCATTACAGCCACCTTGTTCGCTGAGTAATTGCAGCATCGTTTCCAATACTTGATCAGCGGAGCCTACTATCGGCAGATCGACTGGCACATTTTTAGAGATCGACGAAGGATCAATATCAATGTGCATGATCTTAGCGTTCGGGCAATATTTTTCTAGATTATTGGTTGTACGGTCATCAAAACGCACGCCAATGCCGAAAATCAAATCCGCATTGTGCATCGCCATATTGGCTTCATACATGCCATGCATTCCAAGCATGCCTAACGCATTTTTATGAGTCCCCGGGAAAGCACCAAGCCCCATTAACGTGCTGACTACGGGTAAATTGAGCGTTTCAGCCAGCTGTAAAATGTGCTGATCTGCGCCTGAAATAACAGCGCCACCACCGATGTACAATACGGGTTTTTTGGCTTCTAACAACGCTTTTAGTGCCTTTTTAATTTGCCCTTTATGACCAGAAGTGGTTGGGTTGTATGAGCGCAGTTTGATTGACTCAGGATATGTATAAGGGAGTTTGATCTGAGGATTCAACACATCTTTAGGTAGATCGATCACAACAGGGCCAGGACGCCCTGTTGAAGCAATATAAAAGGCTTTCTTAATGGTTTCAGGAATATCTTCGGCTTTTTTTACAAGAAAACTGTGTTTGACGATCGGACGAGAAACCCCAACGATGTCGCATTCTTGAAACGCATCATTACCAATGAGGTTATTTGGCACGTTGCCTGATATAACAATCATTGGAATTGAGTCCATGTAAGCGGTAGCAATTCCTGTGACGGTATTCGTCGCCCCTGGGCCAGAGCAAACAAGTACCACACCCGTTTTTCCGGTTGCTCGAGCATAGCCATCTGCCATGTGCGTAGCCGCTTGCTCGTGGCGAACAAGGACATGTTTAATTTGGTCGGTTTTTGCGTGCAGCGCATCGTAAATATCAAGAACGGAACCGCCTGGGTATCCAAATATTTGCTCTACACCTTCTTCGATCAGAGATTGAACCACCATCTCTGCGCCAGATAACATCTGTTGATTGGATTGCGTTGCCATTTTTTCTCCTTACCAGTACCCAACACATGGTCAGTAAATGGGCCTGGTTTTACATAGTTTAGGGCTTATTTGTAGCCTAATTCGAAAACTTTCCACTTTCGGCTATGTCTTGCTTTTGTCATAACAAAAAACAAGGTAACGCAACAACTGTAACTCTTTCTTATCATCGGGTCGAACACCAAATAGTGCACACTTTGGCGAATATTTGGTTAAATGGAATTTTATTAGGCAACTATCGTAAAACTGGCATTAAAAACAGCTAAATTCATGCATAATTAGCAAAAATAAAGCAAAAAATATTACCATTCAGCAATGTAACGTCATAAGGAAGCGAGACTTAACTTCCATCGTAATATAAAAAATCCCCCACGCTTTATCTGAAAAGCAAATGGAGGATTTTTAAACAATTCAAAAACTATCTTAAGATAATCTACTCGCCTTTAGTCTTTTCTTTGTACATTTCTTCGATTTCATCTTGGTAACGATCGCTAATGACTTTTCTACGCAGTTTTTGAGTCGGCGTCAGCTCACCTTTGTCCATTGAAAAAGCCTTAGGTAATAATTTAAACTTTTTCACTTGCTCAAATTTGGCTAGCTCTTTTTGTAAATCATTGACTCGCTTTTCTAACATCTCAACCACTTGGTTGTTCTTGATAAGCTCTAATCTGTCATGATATTTGATGTTGAGCTCTTTGGCGTAAACCTCCAAGCTGTCATAACAAGGTACAATTAAAGCCGATACAAATTTACGTGTGTCAGCAATCACCGCAATCTGTTCAATAAAGTGATCTTTACCAATCGCTCCCTCAATAACTTGTGGCGCAATGTATTTACCACCGGAGGTTTTCATCAGCTCTTTGATACGATCAGTGATGAAGACATTACCTTGCTCATCAATATGCCCAGCATCTCCTGTTTTGAGAAAACCTTGTTCATCGAATGCTAACGCCGTTTCTTCAGCCATTTTATAGTAGCCGCGCATAACCATTGGCCCGCGAACTAGAATTTCATTGTTGTCACCGATTTTGACCTGAGCTCCTGGCATCGACATGCCGATTGAATCAGGATTAAAACACCGATCATCCCAACAAGAAACCGTTGCAGTGGTTTCCGTCATGCCATAGCCCAACTTCACGTTAATGCCAATGGCATGGAAAAATCGGCCGATGGTTTCATCTAATTTTGCGCCGCCGCAAGGCATGAAATTAATCCGCCCACCAAGCAATGCTCGCAATTTAGACAACACGATTTTGTCGGCTAACGCGTAGCTCTTTTTCAACATGAAGGATGGTTGGCGTGTTTCTTGGTGGCAAAGAGCCATCTTAGCTCCCATATTAACAGCCCAAGTAAACAGCACTTTTCGATGCAACGGCGCTTTCGAGACTTTTTCATGGATAGCAGAAAATATTTTCTCGTAGAAACGAGGAACGGCGCACATTACCGTTGGTTTTAGATCACTCAATGCATCACGTACTTGCATCGTATCCTGCAAATAACAGTTAGTTGCACCGCAGTAAAGAATATAAAAGGTCCACGCTCGCTCAAACACGTGCGAAAGCGGTAAAAAACAGAGTGACACATCATCGCTGGTGATATTTAAGCGCTCGTCGTGGCCTTCAAGCTGAGCACCAATATTGCGGTAATCGAGCATTACACCTTTAGGCTGGCCTGTGGTGCCAGAAGTATAGATAAGCGTCAGCAGATCATCGATATTAGCCTGTTCAAGGCGAGACTCTAATTCCGCTTGCTGGCCATCTGTATTTTGTTCAATAAAAGTATGCCAATGGATGCCATGTTGAAAACTTTTTAGATCAATGCCATCACTCATGGCGACAATTAATTTAAGCTGTTCGCACTCATCAAAAAAATCCAGTGCCGCATCGTATTGTGCCTGTTCACCAACCAAGAGCACTTTGACATCAGCATCTTGAATAATATAACTAGCCTGCGCTGGCGTATTGGTTGGATAAATAGGAACTGTCACCGCTCTTACCTGTAAAACGGCTAAGTCAGCTATCGTCCAATGCGGCATGTTATTAGAAAAAATCCCGACTTTATCTTGGATTTTTATAGCTTGTGCTAAAAGTGCAAGTGACATCGCATCGATCCGTTGACCAAATTGCTTCCATCTGATCCCATGCCACTCTTTCTCTATTTTGTGTTTTAGAGCAATGCACTCGCCGCCTTTCACTATTTGTTCACGAATTCTGGTTACGATATGAAAATTTAAATTGGACATCTTTTTTACCTATCGCTTACACATGTAAGCTTTTTGAGCGCACAAGTGTACATTTAGAAGCAAAAAAGGCAACTGACTGATATCAAAGTTATCGATTAAACATGCATATAAACATCCATAGAAAAAATAAACATCCATAGAAAAAAGCCCTGAATGGGTATAACCGATTCAAGGCTAAAAGAGGCGTATCAATAAGTTTAGATCACAGTACGAATTAACAAGTAAACGTTTAGTTCAATGCAACGACTTCGCCGCAAATAATCATTAACTGATCACGCAACCAAATATGGCCTTTGTCTTTTTCGCTAGACTCATGCCAACTGAGATAGCCACTGATTTGACCATTTGCAAATGGGAAATCGAGGATTTGTAACTGATCTCGGTTAGCCGCATTCTCAACCATCCAACGAGGCGCAATTGTCACCAATTCTGACTGGCCAACCACATAAAGCACGTTACTTAAACTGGTACCTTCATAAGAAGGCACACAGTCTAATTCGCGATATGCTTGCTCAGAAAAACTGCGTTGACCGTGCACTCGAGACAACTTTGCATGCTTTTCGACCATTAAACTATCAGCGCTAACGGCTCCCTGAATTCGAGAGTGAAACTTGGATGCCACCACCACTAATTCATCTTGGAAAATTTCCGTACTGGAGAAACCTTGCTCATCAAAACGTGCATAATCAATCACAAAATCGATCTCTTGATAACGCATACGCTCGGCTAACAAGCGGTTAAATTCCGCATCAAGATGAAGTTGGACCAAAGGTGCTTGCTCATGAACTGATGACATAATTTTCGCCGCGAAACGTATATCACAAGGGCTACAAATCGCTAATTTAAACAAGCGTGTTGATGTCTCAGGAGAAAACACAGAACTTGGCAATTCATTACGGATTAATTGCAGAGCTTGGCGCATCGGGCCAAACAACTGACGCGCGCGTTGGGTCGGTTGAATCCCGCGACCTTGACGCATAAACAGTTCATCATTAAACATCACTTTTAAACGTGCCACCGCATTGCTCACTGCAGGTTGAGACATACCTAAATTATGGGCGGCGCGAGTAATGTTTTGTTCTTGCATTACTGCATCAAAAACAGTCAACAGGTTTAAATCCACACCACGTAATGTGCTTTCCATGCGGTAACTAGCAATAGCGCTCATTGCATCTTTTTTATCTAACATTTTTGGGACGCCTCTTGTTGTTATCGTCAATACTGTAAAAGTAAATTTTTAGAATAGATAACCTGTCATTATTATATTTACCCAGACACGACTGGGTGGAGGCTACTATCTGCTAAGCATTTATCGATTAGCAACAAGATTGATAAAATATCAGTTTTTTTTATCCGAACAAAAAGATTGTTCTTATTTATCAGTATGATGTGTTTTTATAAAAAACCATAAAAC
>AEZC01000163.1 GCA_000257205.1 Vibrio ordalii ATCC 33509
CAAGCCTTCGTAGCCATTTTTGTCATGAAAAATAACGAAATTATTTCGTGTATGACTGAGCAATATTATCGATACGCTCGTTTGCACGAGCGGCTTCTTCTTGCGCAGCAGTAGCGGCATCAGCCGCTTGGCTTACTTTAGACGAAAGTGTCGATTGCTCGCTCTTAAGTGCAGAAATTTGATCACTAAGTTGGCTAACTTGATTGCTTAGCTGATCCATTTTCGTCATTTCTACTCCATCAGGTCCTGATGCGCAACCAGCAAGTAGAAGTATAGAAGAAGCGGTAGCTGCAATTAACATCTTGTTCATTATGGAACTCCTGTTTATAAAATTATTATCAATGACGCCTATCCCTTGATGACTTGAAGTATCAGAGGCTGTTTACCTGTAATATCAAGTCGTTTGGGGACCATTTTTTTGGAAATCATCTTATAGCGACGAACTCAATTGTAGACACTATTTTAGGCTTCACACAGTGGGTAAACGTCAAAATAACCCAATAATTTCAATTTATGCTCATTTACTCCGCTATTTCTCATCGTTAAGATGCGTATTTTTTTATTTTCTTATGCCTTGAAAAAGTGTACGTGCTGATTATTTTTATGTGATCTCTATCTATCTAAGCGCCTTTCGGGCTATCATATTGCGTTTTCATTCTGACCTCTTGCCCTATTTACTGTGGCAAC
The DNA here is from genome assembly GCA_000257205.1 of Vibrio ordalii ATCC 33509. GTDB lineage: Bacteria > Pseudomonadota > Gammaproteobacteria > Enterobacterales > Vibrionaceae > Vibrio > Vibrio ordalii. The sequence continues at coordinate 688 of AEZC01000163.1, forward strand.
TTTACAAATTTTTGGAGAATCCTTTGCAGTTTAAAGATTTAGGCTTAGACAATCGCTTATTGAAGACCCTCAAACACTATGACTTCAAACAAGCGACAGAGATCCAACAACAAGCGGTTCCCGTGGCGATTGCAGGTAAAGATTTGTTGGCATCCTCTAAGACTGGTTCGGGTAAAACATTAGCGTTTGTTTTGCCAATGCTGCATAAGTCTCTTAAAACTAAAGCGTTATCAGCAAAAGACCCTAGAGCTCTGATTCTTGCTCCGACACGTGAGTTGGCCAAACAAGTGTACGGTGAGCTGCGTACTATGCTCAGTGGGTTGAGCTACGAAGCAACGCTGATTGTGGGCGGTGAAAACTTTAACGACCAAGTAAAAGCACTGCGCCGTTTCCCCCGTTTTATTGTGGCGACTCCTGGTCGTTTAGCGGATCACTTAGAGCATCGCTCGTTGCGTCTTGATGGTTTAGATACGCTGATCCTTGATGAAGCTGACCGCATGCTGGACCTAGGTTTTGCGCCGGAACTACGCCGTATTCATCATGCGGCGAACCACCGTCGTCGCCAAACACTGATGTTTTCCGCAACGCTTGATCACGGCCAAGTGAATGACTTTGGTACCGAGTTGCTTAAAGATCCAAAACGCATTTCGATTGGTGTTGCCAACGAAGAGCATAAAGACATCACCCAAAAATTCTACCTCTGTGATCATCTCGATCACAAAGAAGCCTTACTCGAACGCGTGCTGCAAGAAGCCGAATATCGACAAGTGATCATTTTTACCGCAACTCGTTCTGATACTGAGCGTTTAACGCTTAAACTCAACGAGCAGAAACTGAAAGCCGTTGCGTTGAGTGGTAACTTAAATCAAAACCAGCGCAACACCATCATGAGCCAGTTTGAGCGCGCTGTATTTAAAATTTTGGTCACGACGGATGTGGCTTCACGTGGCCTTGATATCGCGAATGTGACGCACGTGATTAACTTTGATATGCCCAAACATACGGAAGAGTATGTGCACCGTGTTGGTCGTACAGGCCGTGCGGGTAATAAAGGTGATGCAATCTCGCTGGTTGGCCCAAAAGACTGGGACAGCTTCAAGCGCGTGGAAGCTTTTTTGCAACAAGATATCGAGTTCTCTCAATTTGATGATCTAAAAGGTAAATTTACTGGGCTAAAACCACGTGTTGCGGCCTTTAAGAAAAACGCAGCCGCTAAGACCAAAAGTACTAAGCCTAAGGCGCATGCCGTCAATAAGAAGCCCGTTAAACGCGATAAAACCTTTTATCAGAATGTGGCAGTGGGTGATGCGGTATTTGTGCCGAAAAAAAGAGTTGCACCTAAAGTGGACGATGAGTAATGATGATCGTCATGGCAGTATGAGCTTGTTGTATAGGAGGCTCTGATCCTTCAACATACAATATTGTCTGAAAAAAATATATTATCCGATAACTTAGCTTCTTATAAAAACACCGCTCAATTAGCGGTGTTTTTATATATAAATGAAGGTTTTTTTTCTAATTTTCTTAAATAATAATTAATATTGTTTACTGTAGCAGCAATCTAGATAATATTATAATTAGTTTTCTTAAGCATTCTCTTCAATTTCAGGTCGTGACTCCAACATGGAGATGTTGTGTTAAAATGGTAGCCTTTTCACCCTCAAATTAGAAATCATGGCTACCATTCAAGTTCAATGTCGATTTTGCAACCAAACTGAACATGTTCGTAAACACGGAACTGGAGTAACAGAATTTCAG
>AEZC01000164.1 GCA_000257205.1 Vibrio ordalii ATCC 33509
AGCCTCAGCAGTCATGTTGAGGTTTTCTTCAATGAGAAGCATAAATTATTTAGGGGTGTAGCTCCAACTGGCAGAGCAGCGGATTCCAAATCCGCGTGTTGGGAGTTCGAATCTCTCCACCCCTGCCATTTATCAAGCCTCTGCAGAAATGCTGAGGCTTTTTGCTATTTTTCATCTCCTTATTATTTTTTTGGAATATTCTGGTTCTTCAATAAAATATTGTACCCATAGGGTATTAATACCACTCTGTAAATTAACGGGTCAG
>AEZC01000165.1 GCA_000257205.1 Vibrio ordalii ATCC 33509
AGGATTTCTCCGGCCATTCGTTTGGTATTGTCGGCAAATGAGCTTTTTTACCCTCAAATTCGTGGTTAACTTAAACCGTAAAACAGGCAAGGTTCTTTGTTTGCCTCAATCAGTTTTGGTGCTGTTTTGTTGTCAATTCAGCGTGCGCAAAGTGTGGAAAGGGCAAGTTAATCGAGCATTTTGCGCTTGCTGAAAGTCTTGCTTGTAGGGTTTGTTTCCTTCAAAAGCTTGGTTGGTTGTTGAAAGGTGGACTTTGTTTTGGCGGCTTATTTATCACAGTTCTTGCTTGGGTTGGTTCTTGAATCACTCAACCATTGCAATCGTGGCTTTTGATCGAGTAAAGTCAGTTTATCTCATTGAATTTGCATAACAAACGGCTCAAGAGGGATTGCCAACGCGTGGCGACTTTAGTGCGAAATTGAAGTTCAGTGTTTACAGTGTGTTTTTTAAGTTCGGCGGTGCGTTGTCAACCCCTTAGCC
>AEZC01000166.1 GCA_000257205.1 Vibrio ordalii ATCC 33509
AGTGTTATATGGAGTGTAAATAAATTGACCAGTTTGTTTACACCCTCTACCGTGAGTTAGATCGCTACGCTAACAATACTAATTCAATTTCTCACGCTTTTTGAAGGCTAAAATATTGTCTTGAGATCCCATGTCTTGCACATCAATAATTACTTCAACATGCTTGTTTTCTTCAGGTATGTTATTCCACATGGCAACATTCATTTGATGCATTCTTGCGGCTTGAGACTTTAAAAGTTCTTTGTAATGAGCAAGTCTTCCATCTTTCTGCTCTAACTCTGCTTTGAGTTTTTTTACTTCCTCTCTAGCTTTGATATAAATCGGGTGAGCACGCACAACTTCACCTGACACATCGCTCGATCCATGAATACGCTCTGCTTCTGCGCCTTCAATCATTTTTTTTGTTTCGGGATAACGCTTTGCTGCACCATTAGATAGCCCAGCCTCTTTTTCAACATTAGCAACAACAATCTTGAGTTTGTTGGCACTTAGTTTTCGCTTCAACTCCCTGTGGGTCGGCTGTTTGTCAATAAGACGCTTCAGAGCTTCTCTCAACTGCTTTTCTGTTGAGCTTAATTCCGTTCTATCTGTCATGTCTTACGCCACCATTATCGTGTTTATAACTAAACTCCGCACATCTTCTGCAAACTCATACTTATCATGGTCGAATCCCAAATCATCCATGATCGCCTCTGCCGCTTTTACCTGCATAAAGTATTTAGTTGCGGCACTGGAGTTCAATTCACCGCATTCTTTTAGAAACTCAATATTTCTCATCGCATCCATGCGAGAAGATTCGGCATAAACAGCGTTTTCAATAAAATCGTATTCGCAGTCCACACACTCACTTAAATCAATATTGATGCGCATTGAACATTGAGTGTTGGTGCAATACATACTAGGAGCAACGGCATGTAAGTGCGCCTTACCGTTAGTTAACTGATCAATCCAATAATCAATTGATAACTTGCGTTTGTTTACCCCATTTTCAAAATAGCTTTCACCTTCACGACTGATTTCAGCAACCATTGCTTGACCTTTGCCACCTGCAATCCGTTCACCGTTCGCCATTTTTTGATATATGAGAGCAAAAATTTCAGCCTTTTGAGTGATCCGCTCTTTGCTAATTTCACTGTAAAGCTGTTCAAATGAATGGGCATTACGGGCATACCATCTCGTCATCGCCATCGACAAATGTGACAACTGTTGCTTCAAAGCAGGGAAAGAACATAGCTCATAACCAATTAGGTAATAAGCAAGTGAGCGTCTTGTCTGATGTGTCGTAAAGTGAAACTTATCTCCCAGTTTAAAGGACTTCTGGGCTGGGTCTGAGGCTTGTAAATAGCCCATATCTTCAACCGTCAGAATAAAATCAAATTTGTCTTTATTAAAATTCTTTTTGATTGATTTACCTAGCGCCGCCTTTTTTACAGGCTTGAAATATTGATTGTTAGCCAAATTTGCGAACATTCGATGTCTGTCCTTTTCTGCAAACCTGTTTCGATAAGGCGTATGAATGGAATTTAACACATGAAATGCTTTCCAACCCATTTCGGTGGTAACAAAGGTGTCGTTTTTGGTTTGGCTGTTTAGTGTAATTTTTGATTGGCGTGTACTTAAAAAGTAAATAGTTTCATTACCAGTATCGGACTCACAGCCATTTTTATCGAACATCATTTTTTGCGTCCCGTAGACAGGGCTAATTTTGTACAACTCGTCTACACGCATCCCTGATAGCGCTAAACATAACCACGAGGATTTTGCGCTCAAACCGACCAAATACCTTTTAAAATCACTCCACCCATAACAAGTGTCACCAATCCATACTTTGAAGTTCTTAATTACACTTTGACGTGGCTCAATAAAGGTTTCAAGCGAGATGAATATTTTCATCCATCGTGGATCTTCACCTTTATCAGCCAAGGCAACCCCTTCATTGTCGAGCGCTTGGGTAAATCGTTCCCATGTTTTTCGATACCCTTTAATAGGTGAATAACTATATCCATTTCTTATTTTCAAAGTTATATTTATTACTTCATTATCATAATAGGAAATCATCTTCTCAACCGCTTGTTCGATTTCATCTCTCAATCCATAGGCGTTTACGACATCTTTGCTGTACTCTGTCAATGCCGAAAAATAGATCCTAGGAGGGATCACTAATTTACCTTCCGACACCTCAGGTCTTGTGTTAAACATCTTATGAGTCAGATGCGAAAAGTTAACCTTGAAGGGCAGTAAGCCTTTTAAAGCGGGAAAAGAGTTTAACCCTCTAAATGGGTGGCTTTTAGATATTTCAAAACATCCTTCATCAACCAAAATTTCAAGGTGCTCTAGATTTAACTCTTCAAATGAAGTGATGCCACGCTTAATAAGTTGAGCAATATCATTCCGAAGAACGTTTACTTTAGTTTTGATGGAACCCAGCTCTATGTGCTTAGCTGAAAACCACATATAAGCTAATGCCGCGCATTTCATTTGATTAACCAAGTGACGCTCATTTTGACGAAGAGCAATGACATTCTCACCTTGTTCTAGCTCAATATTAAAATACAGGTTCGCTATGCCTTTTGCTTTACAAGCAGACTCTCTAAACGCCCATAGATCTTCCTCAAACAAGATAGTCTTTTTCTCATCTTGATAGACAACCATCTTGTCTAATTCTTCCCAGTTACCTCGCAGTAGTGCAGGGAGAAGTACCTGCTGCAAATAATCTTCTTGATCGCCAATGGAGCGCATAGCACCTAATGTTAAGTCTAGATTTTGTGGGTTTTCAAAAGTCAACATAGGTATTCTCCTTATAGAAACTGAGTAACGGAAGATAACGAGTGAAAAAGCGGATAACGTCCTTTTTCTTCAAGTAAATCTTCAGCTTTCTCAATAGTTTCAAAAGGAAGGTCATCAAGATGTTCTTGAAAGCGTTCTATCTTTGACTGGATAACCGAAGCGCGTTCTGGGTATCGATCAATAGCCTCACTAAACACATCGAGAAAGCTCAGTAATTTATAAATTGCGTAAGGGTCATCAACGAGTTTGGCGCTTTTACAAAAAGGGCAAAGATCGTATTGATAGCAGGTGATGTCGTCCCCCTCTTTAATAATTCCCATTTCCTCTGCAAATTTACGCGCTGCATAATGCCAATCTTTCTCTGAATTAAAATCAATTTTACCGTCACAACTAATGCCGTTTGGGTTCGTTGGTTGATTGCGTTTTTTCCAAACCTCGTACTCTAATACGGGAATTTTTAGCTCTGCCTTGACCGATTCTATGGCTTCATTGCGTGTCTCGCCTTCTGCTATGCGAGATAGCGCCATTAGTCCTTGCGAGACTTGCTTATTGTTTTGCACAGGGTGCCCGTTACGGTATTTTTTATCAGCCGTGTCAATGCTGTGCTGCAAAATCTTTTGGGCGGTCATTCCACGCTCTTCTGGTTTGTATTCTAAATCAGAGTGAGTAACACGAATTCGTCGAGAGTTAATGTTTAGAAAGTAATCACCATAACCAATACCGCAATAACTTAACATGCTCGCGCTAATAGGAACCTCACCTTCCTGCCACTGATAAGTCATTGACTTTGTACCTAAAGGCAGTAAGAAAGGAGGTTTGGTTGCATTAGAGCGTCTACCTATACCACCAAGACTACGTTCCTTTGGTAACGGGTTTCTAGTTGCTGCATGACATTCAACTAATTGAAGAAAAGGTAGGTGTTTGGCTGTAACAGTAAATTCGCCTTCCGAGCCATCGACATATTTAAAGGAAACAGTGATCTCTCCATTAACATCTTTCTCAGCATAGTGCAGTGGTATCAGTGCGTTTCGAAGTGAAACATCCGTCATACATGAGAAAGCTGCGTAAGCTATAGGGGTTGATCTTTTTGTTGCAGTTCTTTTATTAAGATAGATGACCTGTTTATTCATTGTCCTTGCGCCATCTTCTCTCTGGGTCCAATTGAAGATGGGCATATTTTGATTCTCAACAATGTCGGTGTAGGTTTTTATCAAATGCTCGGTTAATTCACCTCTTCGGCTAGAAAGCAAATTTAAGTTCTGCGATAGCTTCAATAAAGCATGACTCACATTGACCTTGTCTTTTTCTCCTTCTTTATCAAGAAAATATATCAATGTATCAAAAGGATCATTGCTATAGGATTTAGAGAGGAGTTCGAGAGTTTGAATAAAAGTGATTCCGTCTATTTTTCCAACAGCGTCGCGCTTATTGATTTCGGCAACAATAAACCCTGCCTCTTTTTCAATAGCTTCGGGATGCAAGTTTTCATCTGAACCTGCAAACAACGCTTTTACGTCTTTTGAAGCGCGACTTTTGTAAGCACGAACTTGAGCAGTTTTCGATGTGCGACCTTCTACCTTCGATGTAATCACTTTAATGGGATGGCGAACATCTTTTATTACTGTGTCGTTAAATGCAGTGTAGTAGGCAAATAGGGTGTAAGCTGCCGCCATGCATTGATTAAACGGACTCACAGAGCCGTCCTTGCCCCTCAGTGTAATTGTGATATCCCGACCATTATTTCTATCAACTACAATGCCTTCTAAGCATTGAGGCGGAGGGGCTTCGGGGTTTTCCTCTTTAAACGCAATAAGTTGAGTTGCTAGAGAGAAAAAGAATAGTTGAGTTCGTTTAACTAATGCATACCATTCACTTGATGTATACGGCTGTGTTGATGATTCACTATTCTTTATTGAGAAGGGTTTAAGCGTGGCTTGCCACTCTGACACATCAAAATCAAGCACTGTAAGTAGTATATCGAGTAAGGTCTTTTGGATAAAAGCAGTGTCCTCCAACAAGCCAGCCTCTTCACCGTCATGATACTGAAAATGATATCTTTTTGGCTCATTAGCCGCGTTAACTAAACGCCACAATTGACCTGAGTTACCAACGTAAGAAAGGTATCCCCCCTGAGAAAAAGGGTCGAGCATATTAAAGTCACAAAAAGAAATATACTGCTTTAAACTCGATAATTTAACTCTTATATAGGCTTCACTACTTTGATTTTTTCTCTCTTGATTAACCCACGCCCTTAGCTTTTGCATCCTATTCAATCGAGACGGTTGTACTAATGGTTTTTGAGGGTCACACTGCTCATGGCACCAATCAAGAAGGTTATATTTGATACTGTATGCCATCCCTCGTTGATGCAATTCAAAGCTCAAGTCTAATGAAGTGACATTATCCTTAGTCTTTAGTTGTGTGATTGGTTTATGTTGATTTCTGGAAACAGATAAGCGACTTTTTGCCATGTGATCATCTCAACGTTTGTTGTGCGAATTGATTTTTACGCTGAGCGAATTCCGACCAGGTTTTATCGTCATTCATGTAGCTAATATATTTTTGGGTAGTAGCGGTACTTTCATGCCCCATTAAATCAGCCAACTCCGACATCAGTGCTTCAAAGGGCTTGCGTGTTTGAATGTGTTTGTTGTACAGCCAGTCAGTTGCGAAAGTGGCACGTAAATCATGAGTGGCAAAATAAATATCAAATCCGCTAATAATCAAATCATTGCGTACCGCTTCCACATACTTTTGAATTGTATTTGGGGCGTAGATACTGCCATTCGATTGAACGAATAGATGGTTATGGCGTAATAATCCGCTTTCAATTGCATCCTTCCTTACCTTGCTTAGCTTGTACTCGTACAAAAGATCCATAACATAGTCTGGGATTTCAATCGTTCTATCTTTTCTGTATTTGGTTAGGCAGCCGTTAATACGCTCACCAATTGGCACTTTAACCACTTTAGCTTTTGGTTTATCTACGACAGAAGCAGGAAAGGTTATCAGTTCCTCCAATCTCAACCCAACCTCCGTTTTTAAGTACAGCATAAGGGCTTTAGTGTCAGATGAATTTTTAACATCGAGATATCGGTAAAGTGCTTGTTTTTCATCTTCACGGAGTGGACGAAGCTCTCGGATATCAGCATCTTGAGGCTTCTGTATATTTTTGAATGGTTTAGTGAGACCTGTTGTATACACGATAATATCTTTACCGTGATAGCCATTAAGATGTGAGAGCATGTCATGTTGCGCTCTCTTATTTTTGTTCCGTATGCGAACTTTCTTTGCCAAAAACTCAAATGGGCGGAAGGTCTTGCTGATTGGAACGATCCGTTGGCGGTGAAGGTAGGTGTAGTAAGCGACAACTTTTAGCACATAGCTCGACGCAGTACTGGGAGAGCCTCCGATTTTTCCGTTTTCATCTTTGATATAAAGATTCTCTAATAGATAATCACGATATCTAACGACTGGACTTTCTTCTATCTTCTCGGTGCAGTCATATATTGTTAAGGAGCGCTTCTCTTCAACCAACACACCTGTTCTTGGGTCAATATGTTCAGGGATTTCTAAGTTCATCCAACGATAGAAGCTTAATAACGCGACTGCATGGGATTCGATTGTCTTAACGGAGGATATATCAGGATTTGACAATAAAGAGTGGAGGTATAAGTTCACTGGCACCACATTCATGCCATCAGGGTCAATTAAAATCGGAAGTGCATGAATAAATGATTTTGAATTGCCTTTTACTTCATGGATGATCTCGCCACTGACAGGGTCTGGCCTGCTTATATATGAAGGATATTTATCCGTATTGACCCACATAAGGCAGTAATCAACACCGAAATCATCTGGAAACGAACCATTCTGTTCAATCACATTGCTACCACAACTAGCTCACGTTATGGTTTTAGCCTAGTCTAACAGAATCCTTATGTCTAATTTTTTATACCAATAACTCTCCAACTTGTGACTCTAACAAAATTCCCAACCTTAGTTCTGGATTTACACCAGATTCCCTTTTCGGCCATCTATACCGCTAGATAGCACCAGCTGAGGGCGATACTATGGCTCTATTAAGAATTTGTCTAGTACTGATTGGTATAGGCTACCTTTGTTGCTTAACAATTGATGACTAATTCAGGACAACACTGGACAAGCGCGAGGGATTGAATAAAATCTGCGCTCTTTATTATTTGAATGCACCATACCCAAGCAAAGGTAATACCATGGCGACTCTTGATGTAAACCCACAACACTACCAGCAACAGTTGGCGGAAAAGACCGAGCGTCTGACCCAAATGTTCGCACAATACAACATGCCTCAGTTGGAAGTGTTTGAATCACCAGAGCAGCATTACCGTATGCGTGCAGAATTTCGAGTTTGGCACGAAGGTGATGAGCTTTATTACATCATGTTCAATCAAGAAACGCGTGAAAAATACCGCGTTGACCAGTTTCCTGCGGCCAGTCGTTTAATTAATGATTTGATGCCACTTTTGGTCGATGCACTTAAAGGCAGCGACTCACTGCGTCATAAACTTTTCCAAGTCGATTTTCTCTCCACTCTTAGTGGTGAAGTACTGGTTTCTCTGCTTTATCATCGCCAACTCGATGAAGAATGGATAACCCAAGCAAAAGCATTAAAACAGCGTCTCAATGATGAGGGATTCAACCTCAATTTGATTGGCCGTGCACGTAAAATGAAAGTCGTGCTCGATCGAGATTTTGTGATTGAGAAGCTGAACGTACATGGTCAAAGTTATATTTATCAACAAGTGGAAAACAGCTTTACTCAGCCAAACGGTACTGTCGCACAAAAAATGTTGGAATGGGCCGTTGACTGCACGCAAGAGAGCCAAGGCGATTTATTGGAGCTCTACTGTGGGAATGGTAACTTTTCACTGGCATTGGCGAAAAATTTCGAGCGAGTGCTCGCAACCGAATTAGCCAAACCTTCTGTTGATTCCGCCCAATACAACATTGCGGCGAATAAAATAGACAATGTGCAAATCATCCGCATGTCTGCCGAAGAGTTTACTCAAGCAATGGAAGGTCAACGTGAGTTTCGCCGTTTGCAACAAGCGGGAGTTGATCTCAAAAGCTATCGTTGCAACACCATTTTTGTTGACCCGCCGCGCTCGGGTATGGATATCGATACCTGCAAAATGGTGCAAGGCTACGAGCGGATTGTGTATATCTCCTGCAACCCAGAAACCTTAAAAGAAAATTTAGACACTCTGTGTGAAACACACAAAGTGACTCGTTTCGCGCTATTCGACCAATTCCCTTACACCCACCACATGGAAGCGGGTGTGATGTTGGAGCTCATTAAATAAGGATTTAAAAGGGTTTTAATTGTAGCAAAAATCGTTATGGGTACGGCTTGGGGTACGGGAGTGATAAAAGTCTAACTCCAAGCCATCACAAGAAAAGGTTCGTTACCTTAATAGCCCCTTTAACTAACAGCTAAATATTACCGCCTTGAGATAGAACCTCTTACACGCTGTACAATTACAGCATCATGGCTAGTGAAGTGGTTTAAGCTTGAGAGTTTGGTATATATTGGGCTGTTCGTAAGCTCCAATTCATCTGCATATACGTTGAGGGCATTGAGGAGCCAACCACCAAGTGCAACGATGGCACCACCCTTGATTCCTGTCATCTCCATTCCAACTCCAGCAGCGACAGAAGGGAATCCTGATATATTTAATCGCGACATTTCGTTTTTTATTTTTTCAATTTTAGCCACTTCTTCCCTGAGTTCTCTCAGCTTATGAAACCGCTCACCTTCATCCATACCAGCAAACTGATTAACGATATTGGGTAACGAACGCATTAAGCTATTAGACAACGCTGAGTCGAGCTCAAGAATGTCCATATCGTTATCAATAGCAAATATTTCATTAAGCAATGTACCTAACTCAGATTCTTGAATCTTCTGCGAGTGGGAGCGAACGCCATTGTAAAAACCAGCGATCACCTTGCAGGCTGGCACTTCTGAATATTGCTCCCG
>AEZC01000167.1 GCA_000257205.1 Vibrio ordalii ATCC 33509
CTCGTAGAGCGGTTGTTCGGTTGGGTAGCGTCGTCAATACATCAAAATGCGCCAACTGTTTGATGGTTTCTTCGTGCTCGCGGCGAAGGGAAATATCTTCAAAAACACAAATGTAATTGACCACTTCTAGTTCATTATCAAATACCGGAGTAATGGTCGATAACTGAGGATAGAGGCTACCGTTTTTGCGTCGATTAACAAATTCACCTTTCCACGGCTTTTTATCGCGGATGGTTTGCCATATCTGCTGGTAAAAGGAGGCATCATGATAACCCGACTGTAGAATGCGCGGGTTGTTACCTAGTACTTCTTCTGCTTGGTACCCCGTAATGACACTAAAGGCAACATTGACGCTGATGATGTTGGCTTGTGCATCCGTGATCACGACGCCTTCACGTGAATGATTAAATATTTGTGTTGTGAGGTTGAGTTGGTTTTCGATTTGGTGATAGCGGGAGATATCTCTAGTCATGCCGAGCACGCCAAGCAAGGTATGCCCATCAGTAGAATAAACCGGGGATTTGCTTGTTTCGTACCAGTGCTGTTGTTCGTTGGAGGTAAGTTGCGAGCAGCGGTCGGTTACTAAAGGTCGTTTTTGGTCTACAACCCATTGATCTGCTTCGATGAATTTCTGAGCAAGTTCAGCGTCAAAAAGTTGCTCATCCGTGCTGCCAACAATGTGTGACTTTTTTTTGTTCCAAGCTTGTTCTACTGCCTTGTTACACAGTATATACACGCCGTTCAGATCTTTTAACCAAACATGCTCATCAAGACTGTCTAAAAATTCCTGTAAGCTCGGGAGCTGGTTGTTAGGTTTTTTATTCATCATCGTCACACTTCGTTACTTAGTGCGATAGCTATCGCAGTGTATCAGTATAGCAGAGCTGAACAGCGCAACAGAGCCACAATTTAGCCTTCATTGAGGGTTGGCAGTGTTTTTTTTTGCTTCATTTGCTGTACTAATAATCCCAACATAATAAATATCAAACCGATTAGTGTTGTCGGGTGAATGGCTTCCCCGATAATCGTTGCTAGCAGAATGAGCGAGATAAATGGGGAGGCAAAGATTAGGTTGCTGATGCGTGCGGTGTTTTGCGTCAGTTTGAGAGCGCTTAGCCACAAAACAAAGGTGATCCCCATTTCAAACAAGCCGACATAAGTGACAGCTGCCCATCCTTGAAGGCTAATGTGCTGCCATTGTGCTCCTTCATAATAACTAAGCACAAAAGCAAGCGGAGTCGCGACTAAGAAGCCGAGTAGTACGCCAACAACAGGATCCGCTTGGTTTTTGGTATTTAAAATCCAGTATCCTGCCCAAAGCAAAGTGGATAAAAGCGCTAGCCCAACACCCAGCGGGCTATCAAACTGCATGGCTAAAATATCACCCTTAGTCGCGATAACCACCACACCAAAATAGCTCAGTGCACACGCTATCCAATCTTGTTTACGAATGGTTTGTCCTAAAAATACAGCGGCCATCAGTGTCAGGGTGATGGCCCAACTGTAGTTGATTGCTTGCGCTTGAGAGGCGGGCAGCAGTGAGTAGGCCAAACAGAATGAGGTAGTATGCGAGAGGGTTAATTAAGCCCAATAACAAGTAATACCAAGGATTAGCGAGAAAGGTATTCACCACTTGGTTGAGCTTGCCTTGCAGCGCGCAAATGCCCAGCAGTACGCAGCCAGAGACAGCACTCGCAACCGTCAGCATCTGGATCGGCGTTAATTCAGCCAGCGTAAGTTTGAAAGCCGTGGCAACCGTTGACCACAATAATACGGCAGATAAGCCAAAGCCGAGTGCGCGTCGTTCGTCCATGAATCCTCGTTAGAATAATTGTTGAAATAGTGTTCAGCGGCGCAAGTCTATAGTTTGCTGTTAACTTGTACAAACTGGACATTTATCCAGTATCGAAATACCATTTGTCCATGACTGATAAAATGAGTTAACCCGTTATCATGCAATGGATTATCGAAAATCAAGCGTTAGTGCTTTCAACGTTAAGCAGCGCCGTGCTGAGCGGCTCAGTGGCTGGCTGGTGGGTTAAGCAGAAGCTCAATTTGAAAAGTGAGTTATTACAACAGCAGTTAGAGACTCATCAAGCCCATCATCAGCAGCAGATAATCGAACTCAAACAAGCTTTGCAGCAGGCGCGGCAAGAGCTAGATGAGCTGGATGAAGAACGAGATAAAGCCGCATTTGAGCTTAAGCAATCGCACGGTAAATTCATGGCCGCGATGGAAAAGTTGCGCTATTTCGAAGTGGTTAAGCAAGAGCGGCAACAAAGCATGGAAGATGCGCATGCTTTGCGTGAGCAGAAATCGCAACTTGAGGCTCAACTGCGTGAGCAAGAAGCGCGGCATGAACAGCAAATTCAATCGAGCGAAGAAAAACTACAGTTACTTGAACACGCAGAGGAACGCCTAAAGCAGCAGTTTGAGCAGCTAGCCAATCAGTTATTTGAAGTCAAAACCGCGAAAGTTGATCAGCAGAACCGTCAAAGTTTGGAAGGGCTACTTTCTCCACTGAAAGAGCAGCTCGAAGGGTTTAAAAAGCAGGTCAATGACAGCTTCAATCATGAAGCGAAAGAGCGCCATACGTTGGTTCATGAATTGAAAAACTTACAACGCCTCAATGAACAGATGGCGCAAGAGGCACTCAATTTGACCCAAGCACTGAAAGGCGACAATAAACAGCAAGGCAATTGGGGCGAAGTGGTTCTCGCGCGGGTGCTGACCGAATCAGGCCTGCGTGAAGGGCACGAATATCACACTCAAGTCAGTTTGCAAAACGAGGCGGGTAAGCGCTATCAACCGGATGTGATCGTCAATTTGCCACACGACAAACAGGTGGTGATTGACTCGAAAATGGCGCTGGTGGCTTATGAGCGTTATTTCCATGCTCAAACGGAAACAGAACGTGCTCGCGCATTAAGTGAGCATTTACTTGCACTGCGAGCCCATATAAAAGGACTCGGTCAGAAAGATTATCATCAGCTCAAAGGGCTACAAAGCCTTGATTACGTGCTGATGTTTATTCCCGTCGAACCTGCTTTTCAAGTGGCGATTCAGGCTGATCCCAGCTTGGTAAAAGAGGCGATGGAGCAAAATATTTTGCTGGTTAGCCCAACCACCTTGTTGGTTGCGCTGCGCACGATCGATAATTTATGGCGCAATGATCGACAAAATCAGAACGCGAAGTTGATCGCTGAGCGGGCCAGCAAATTGTACGATAAATTACGCTTGTTTATGGAGGATATGGAAGGGCTGGGCGGCGCGTTAGACCGTGCAAACCAAAACTATCAAGGGGCGATGAATAAGCTCGCGACAGGGCGTGGCAACGCACTGCGTCAAGCTGAAAGTTTTAAACAACTCGGCGTCGAGATAAAACGTTCCATCAACAGTGAATGGGTCGAACAAGCACAAAATGAGGCATGGGCAGACAGTGCGGTGGAAAATGCACCTTTAGTAGAAAGACATCACGCTGAGGATAAAGTAAACTGATCGCTCGCAGTCGCCTTTAACAACACAGTGCTGCCCAAGAGGAACCTTCATGACGGATACCAGCGTGCAATCAAAAACAGCATTAGAGACACAAAATACCACTCACTTTGGTTTTGAAACCGTAGCGAAAGAAGAAAAAGTCGCCAAAGTCGCGCAAGTTTTTCACTCGGTTGCGGCCAAATACGACATGATGAATGACCTGATGTCTGGTGGTATTCATCGCTTATGGAAGCGTTTTACCATTGATTGCAGTGGCGCTCGCCCGGGCCAACGTATTTTGGATCTTGGTGGTGGTACGGGCGATCTCACCGCCAAATTTTCACGCATTGTGGGTGAAAAAGGTCATGTTATTCTGGCTGATATCAACAACTCGATGCTCAATGTCGGACGCGATAAATTGCGTGATAAAGGTGTGGTTGGCAACGTACATTACGTGCAAGCCAATGCCGAAGAGCTGCCTTTTCCAGATAACTACTTCGATTGCATTACCATCAGTTTTTGCCTGCGTAATGTGACGGACAAAGATAAAGCGCTGAGCTCGATGTTCCGCGTTTTAAAACCGGGTGGCCGTTTGTTGGTACTTGAGTTCTCCAAGCCAGTGCTTGAGCCATTATCCAAAGTATACGATGCGTATTCGTTTCATCTCTTGCCGAAAATGGGCCAAATCATTGCCAATGATGCCGACAGCTACCGCTATCTTGCGGAATCTATCCGCATGCATCCCGATCAAGAAACCTTAAAAGGGATGATGGATCAGGTTGGTTTTGAGCAAACGAGTTACTACAACTTAACGGGCGGTATTGTTGCGCTGCACCGTGGTTACAAATTCTAAGGATTAAGCATGCCGTTTGAGCCTTTAGTCACCGCCGTGATTGAGACCACACTCAACACCTTAATTCAAGACGACCCTGAATTGGTGCGCCGATTATCGCGCCTGAGAGGGCAAGTCATCCAAGTGCATCTCAAAGAGTTCAATAAAACGCTGACCTTCATTTTTAGTCAGCAAATTGATGTGTTAGCGGCTTACGAAGGCGAGTCGAATTGCTACCTGTCGCTCAATGTTTCCATTTTGCCCGAGCTACGCGAGCAAGCGAACATCACTCAACTGATCAAACAAGATAAGTTGGTGCTGGAGGGCGATATTCAACTGGCGCAAAAATTTGCCCAGTTGATAACCGATTGCAAGCTGGATGTTGAAGAGTGGCTGTCACGCCTGACGGGCGATGTGCTGGCTCACGCCTTAGTGCAGGGTGTGAAAGACATCGGCCAAGCGCTGCAATCACAACAAACTAAGTATCAGAACCATCTCAGCCAAGTGTTAACGGAAGAGTGGCGTTTATTACCCAGCTCGCTCGAGGTGGCCTATTTTTGTGACCAAGTGGATGATCTTAGTAGCCAAGCGGCGCGTATCGAAGCCAAAATTCAACACTTGCTGGAGCAAGCATGACGCCAACTGAACTCAAGCGGTTGTACCGAATTATCAAGGTGCAATTGGAATATGGTCTAGATGAATTGTTGCCAGAACACCAACTCACCAAAGCGCCAATATTAGCGCGCAAAGGATTGTTTTGGATTAAAAATCAGCATGCGGACAAACCACTAGGTGAGCGCTTGCGCTTAGCCTTGCAAGAGCTTGGCCCAGTATGGATTAAGTTTGGTCAGATGATGTCAACGCGGCGTGACCTGTTTCCACCTCACATCGCAGACCAACTTGCGTTACTGCAAGATAAAGTCGCTCCGTTTGATGGTGTACTTGCTAAAACTCAGATGGAAAAAGCGCTGGGCGGCGCTTTAGAAACTTGGTTTGATGAATTTGATATTGAACCGCTTGCTTCGGCGTCGATTGCTCAAGTCCATACCGCCAAACTCAAATCATCTGGCCGGGAAATCGTACTCAAGGTGATTCGGCCAGATATTCGGCCAGTGATTGATGCCGATATCAAACTCATGTATCGCATGGCGAAAATTGTTGCCAAAGCATTACCTGAAGCAAGGCGAATGAAGCCCGTTGAAGTGGTGCGTGAATATGAAAAAACTCTGCTTGCTGAACTCGACCTACGCCGAGAAGCCGCCAACGCCATTCAACTGCGTCGTAACTTTGAAAATAGTGAAGAGTTATACATACCAGAGATAATTCCTGACTTTAGTAATGAAACTGTCATGGTTTCTGAGCGAATATACGGCATTCAAGTTTCTGATATTGAAGGTTTAGCGGCCAACGGCACTAATATGAAGTTGCTTGCTGAACGCGGAGTGAGCGTATTCTTTACCCAAGTGTTCCGCGACAGTTTTTTCCATGCCGATATGCACCCGGGCAATGTCTTTGTTAATCCCGCGCATCCTGACAATCCACAATGGATTGGCTTAGATTGTGGTATTGTCGGTACCTTAAACAGTGAAGATAAACGTTATTTAGCCGAAAACTTCTTAGCTTTTTTCAACCGAGATTACCGCCGAGTGGCACAATTGCACGTTGATTCTGGTTGGGTTCCACGTGAAACCAACATCGATGAATTTGAGTTTGCTATTCGCGTGGTCTGTGAGCCAATTTTTGCCAAGCCATTGTGCGAAATCTCATTTGGTCACGTGTTGCTAAACTTGTTTAACACGGCTCGTCGCTTCAATATGGAAGTGCAGCCGCAATTGGTCTTGCTGCAAAAAACGTTATTGTATGTCGAAGGGTTAGGGCGTCAGCTTTATCCTCAATTGGATTTGTGGCAAACCGCTAAACCATTTTTAGAAAAATGGATGATGAACCAAGTTGGGCCGCAAGCGTTTATCCGTGCAGTGAAAGAGCGAGCTCCGCTTTGGGCTGAAAAATTACCTGAATTGCCAGAGCTGCTATACGATAGCCTCAAACAAGGTAAAGCAATCAACCAAAGGTTGGATCAGTTGTACCAAGGTTATCGAAAAAGTAAACGCCAGCAGACAACTGGAAAGTTTTTATTTGGTATTGGCGCCACTTTGGTCGTATGCTCGGCGATATTAGTGACCAGTGCTTATCAGCCGTTTGCAATAACCAGTGCGATTGCAGGTGTTGTATTTTGGCTACTCAGTTGGAGTGCTTACCGTCGTTAAGCGGTCTTTTATTTGAAATCAATTTGTTGAGAAATTCCTGAGGTGTAGAGAATGGGTGGTATCAGTATTTGGCAACTTCTAATTATTGCCGTGATTGTTGTATTACTATTTGGAACCAAGAAACTGCGTGGTATCGGTAGCGATCTCGGTGGTGCGGTTAAGGGGTTCAAAAAGGCGATGAGTGATGAAGAGCCTGCCAAGAAAGACGCAGATTTTGAACCTAAAAATATAGAGCAGCAGAAGACAGAAGCGACTGCTGAAACTAAAAAAGATAAAGAGCAGGCCTAATACGTGTTTGATATCGGTTTCTGGGAGCTGGTATTAATATCGGTTGTCGCGTTGGTCGTTCTTGGCCCTGAGCGTTTACCTCATGCTATTCGCAGTGTGGCAAAATTTGTTAGCACGGCAAAGAACATGGCGAACAGTGTCAAAGATGAATTAGCACATGAGCTCAAAATTCAAGAGCTGCAAGAAAACTTGCGTAAAGCAGAGCAAATGGGGATGGAAAATTTATCTCCAGAGCTGAAATCTTCTGTGGATCAGCTCAAACAGGCTGCGCAAGATGTACAACGCCCTTATGCGAACTCATCGCCCTCTGAAACAAAAACAGAGCGCGATGAACAAAGCGTTGAAGTGATTCCCGCTACAACGATTTCGTCGCCTGAAACGGCCGATAAGAAAGCCGACTCATCTCTGTAGGAGGCGTTATTGCTACCACTGTAACTCCTCCTCTTATGCTCTATTTATACGAGGTTCGATATGTCTTCCGTTGAGCAGACACAGCCTTTAATCAGTCACTTGCTAGAGCTACGCGATCGTTTATTGCGTTCGATAGCTGCGGTGATCGTGATTTTTATCGGCTTAGTCTATTTCTCTAGCGACATCTACGATTTTGTCTCCAAACCATTGGTTGAGCGTTTGCCTGAAGGGGCGACGATGATTGCGACCGATGTTGCCTCGCCCTTTTTCACGCCACTCAAACTTACTTTGATCGCGTCCGCTTTTCTCGCGGTGCCTTTTATCCTTTATCAAATCTGGGCCTTTGTCGCTCCAGGTTTGTATAAGCATGAACGCCGTTTAGTCATGCCATTGATGTTTTCAAGCTCGTTGTTGTTCTATTGCGGTGTGGCGTTTGCGTACTTTGTGGTATTTCCACTGGTGTTTGGCTTTTTTACCGCCATCTCTTTAGGCGGGGTTGAGTTTGCAACGGACATTGCCAGTTATCTCGATTTTGTGCTTGCGCTCTTTTTTGCTTTTGGTATCGCCTTTGAGGTTCCCGTCGCCATCATTTTACTGTGTTGGACGGGGGCGACGACGCCGAAAACCTTGAGTGAGAAAAGGCCTTATATCGTGGTTGGGGCATTTGTGGTGGGTATGTTACTGACGCCGCCTGATATGGTGTCGCAAACCTTGCTCGCCATTCCAATGTGTTTATTGTTTGAGGTTGGACTTTTCTTTGCTCGTTTTTATGTGCGCAAAGATGAGGAAGAGCCGGAAGATGAAAGTCATTAATACGTGAAAAAAGCGGCGAATAGCCGCTTTTTTTGTACCTATGATAGTGGGCTATTTAATCTTCAAAAGATAACCACACTGAGAGCATCGATAGACTTCTTTGATGCCCAGCAGTTTTTGCCAGAAGGTTCGATGTTGACGTTGTAAGTGATTACCATGTTGACACATATTAGCCACGTTTATGTGTTAAAATTTTGCCGCAAACTACAGTGTTTACATGGTTGATTTTGTGATTGGCATCACATTAATCAATGTTTCGTCCTGTCTGTAGTTCTGTACATTACAATTTAAACAGTGAGTTAGCATTAGTGTTTGTAATGTTATTCACTTCAACCAACGAGAGTTCGGTGAGTTCTGCGATGCGTTTGGCAACTAGCGTTGTGTAAGCTGGTTCGTTGCGCTTACCTCTGTGAGGGACAGGGGCTAAATAGGGACAATCTGTTTCTAGCAGAACAAAGTTCATATCGAGATGCGGTAATACTTTATCCATGCCACCATTTTTAAACGTTGATACACCACCAATCCCAAGATGAAACCCTAGCTCATTAATTGCTTTAGCTTCTTCAAGCGTGCCGCCAAAACAGTGGAATACACCGTTAAGTGAGCCATCTTGCTCTTTTTCCAGCAGTTGTAGAGTTTGAGTGATGGAATCACGGGTGTGGATGATAACAGGCAAATTGCGCTCTTTGGCCCAATTAAGTTGAGTGACGAAAGCCATCTCTTGTTCGGCCTGAAAGGTTTTGTCCCAATACAGATCAATGCCAATTTCACCAATGGCGATAAAAGGGTGTTTATCTAGCCAAGATTCTATAACCGCTAGCGTTTGCTTCACATTTCCATCCACATAGCATGGGTGCAGCCCCATCATCGATCGGCAAAGTTCAGGGTAAGCCGCTTCTGTTTTAAGCATAGGCTCAATGGAGGCAAGATCGATATTGGGCAACAAAATAGCCTCAATGCCTTGCGCTTTAGCGCGTTGTACGACCTCATCTCGATCGTGATCAAATTCAGTGGCATAAATGTGAGCGTGAGTGTCAATCATGGTGAGTCTCGATAAACAGCGAATGGGAGAACAGTATACGGAAGTGTGAGCCTGAGGTCATTTTTCTGATTTTTGTCGATTGCCGCTAGCGTCAAAAAGCGAGAGTGATATGATTTCGCCACACTTGAGCGATAGCGGTAGTGAAGAAAGAGTGCTTTCTCACACCGCGTATAAACAAGGAGAAGAGAGTGTCAGTATCCATTCAAGGTCAGTTCCCATGGCGTCGCATGCGTCGCCTACGCAAGCATGATTTTAGCCGCCGTTTGATGGCTGAGAATCAGTTATCGGTTAATGATTTAATTTATCCCATGTTTATTTTGATGGGTAAAGATCGCCGCGAGCCAGTGGAGTCTATGCCTGGTATTGAGCGTCTCTCTATCGACTTAATGCTCGAAGAAGCGCTGTATTTGGCTAATCTCGGCGTGCCAGCCATCGCACTTTTTCCAGTGGTTAATCAAGATGCTAAAAGTTTGTGTGCTGCTGAAGCGCATAATCATGACGGCTTAGTGCAACGTGCGGTGAAATTATTAAAAGAGCATATACCACAAATGGGTGTCATTACCGACGTCGCGCTGGATCCTTTCACGACCCATGGCCAAGATGGCATCATCGATGAAAGTGGCTATGTGATGAATGATGAGACCACCGAGGTGTTGATCAAACAAGCGCTGTCTCACGCTGCAGCCGGTGCCGATGTGGTTGCCCCTTCCGATATGATGGATGGACGAATTGGTAAGATCCGCGAAGCGCTTGAAGAGGCGGGTTTTATTCATACACAGATCATGGCTTACTCTGCGAAATATGCGTCATGTTATTACGGCCCATTCCGCGATGCGGTTGGTTCTTCTTCAAACCTGAAAGGGGGCAACAAGAAAAACTATCAGATGGATCCGGCCAACAGCGATGAAGCCATTCACGAAGTGGAGATGGATATCAATGAAGGGGCTGACATGGTGATGGTGAAGCCCGGCATGCCATACCTTGATGTGGTGCGCCGCGTGAAATCCGAATTACAAGTTCCTACGTTTGCGTACCAAGTGTCTGGCGAATATGCGATGCATAAAGCGGCCATTTTAAATGGTTGGCTTAAAGAGCGTGAAACCGTAATGGAGTCATTATTGTGCTTTAAACGCGCTGGGGCAGACGGAATTTTAACCTATTTTGCGAAAGACGTTGCACAGTGGCTGGCAGAAGATAACGCCAAAGCGGCACAATATTTACATCAGGATAACTAAGTTATGAATTTAGGTAGGTGAGCGTTTTTTCCTATCTATTTGAAAATAAAATAAAAAATTTCTCATGAAATCGATGGGCAGTTTTTTTTAGCATGATTAGAAAATAAATGAGATTTTTTCTCATTTAGGGCTTGATAATTAAATGAGAATCATTATTATCAACTATGTCTTAGGGAATGAAGAAGTTCACAAGGGCGTCGAGTGTACGATTAACGAATTGCTAGGTGTTAAAAGTTACAAGACCAATTGGCCGAACTTGCACGAGTTCTTTTTGACACGACATTGCTCACATTGCTTCCAGTGTAATTTATAGCTTTATCGTAAGGCTGAATGAATCACTTCACTTAGTTTTACCTGTTTTTGCTAGGCGACATCCTCGGGTGTCGCTTTTTTTATCACTCATTTTCAAGAGGATGCTTTTGCTGTGAATAAAAGGTCATCGATAGTCTTTTCCACAATCCATGATCGTGAAAAGATCATGATAGGAATGTTCGATCTTTGTTTTATTTGTTTATAAACAATGAGTTAATGTTGTTGTTTTCCGCGTTAATCACCGTTTAATAACCAGTGGATAAAAACTATAAACAGAGTTATCCACAGAGTGTCATTTGCGCTGGTGGACAAATCAGCAAAATGTTTCGTTGCTCAAGGTGCATTGGCGTGGAATCCTCAAGACAGTCATGGCATCCTTAGTCATTACATTTCGTACTCGCTTTGGATTGCAAAAGACTATGGCTCGCATACCTGACAACCCGTTCATTCTGATTGATGGCTCTTCTTACCTTTACCGTGCATTTCATGCCTACCCAGGCACCATGAGTAATGGCGAAATTCCAACTAATGCTGTCTATGGCGTGGTCAATATGCTCCGTAGCATGATGCGCCAGTTTTCCGCTGAGCGTATGGTGGTTATTTTTGACGCGAAAGGAAAAACCTTCCGCGATGATATGTACCCACAATACAAAGCGAACCGTCCACCAATGCCTGATGATCTACGTTGTCAGATTGAGCCGTTGCACAATGTTATCCGTGCGATGGGGCTACCGCTGATATCGATTGAAGGTGTCGAAGCCGATGACGTGATTGGTACGCTAGCCTCTCAAGCATCACAAGCCGGCATGCCAGTGCTGATCAGCACAGGTGATAAAGACATGGCACAGCTAGTGGACGAGAATGTCACCTTGATCAATACCATGACGAATGTGGTGCTTGATCGTGAAGGGGTGATTGAAAAATTCGGTATCCCTCCTGAGCTTATCATCGACTATCTGGCTTTGATGGGCGATAAAGTCGATAACATTCCTGGTGTACCGGGTGTCGGTGAGAAAACGGCGATTGCGTTACTACAAGGCATTGGCAGCCTAGAGCAAATTTACGATAACTTCGATAAAATTGCGCAATTGGGTTTTCGCGGCTCTAAAACCATGGCGCAAAAACTGGCGGATAACCGTGAAAACGCTTTTCTCTCTTACCAATTAGCCACCATCAAGCTGGATGTCGCTTTGGAAGAGAAACCAGAAACCTTGTGCAAAACCCAGCCCAATATTGACGAGTTGATTAAACTTTATGGTCAGCTTACGTTTAAATCTTGGCTAACAGAATTGCTAGAGGGTGGTAATGGGGTGATTGACGCTGATGAAAAAGTGGGTGCGGTAAACTCTTCTTCTTCTTCACAAGCAAGGGAGATGGATACAAGCGCCGCCACGATTGATCGCAGCCAATATCAAACCATTTTAGATGAAGAGACATTTAATACTTGGTTAGAAAAACTGAAAGCGGCAGAAGTGTTTGCGTTTGATACGGAAACCGACAGCCTCGATTATATGGTAGCGAATTTAGTTGGCCTTTCTTTTGCGACCGAAGAGGGCGTTGCAGCGTATGTTCCTGTTGCGCATGACTATCTTGATGCACCAAAGCAACTGGACCGTGATTGGGTACTCGCCCAACTTAAACCCATTTTAGAAGATGAAAGCCAAGCCAAAGTGGGGCAGAACCTAAAATACGATGCCAGCATTGTTGCGCGTTACGGTATCAATATGAAAGGCATCAAGCACGATACGATGCTCGCATCTTATGTGTACAACAGCGTCGGTGGTAAACATGATATGGACAGTTTGGCGCTACGATTTTTGCAACACAGCTGTATTTCATTTGAGCAGGTGGCGGGCAAAGGTAAAAACCAGCTGACCTTCAACCAAATCGAACTTGAGCAAGCGGCACCGTACGCTGCGGAAGATGCTGATGTGACTTTGCGACTTCATCACCGTTTGATGAGCCATATTGAGCAAGATGAGAAGCTCAATCGTATCTACCAACAGATTGAAGTGCCTCTTGTTCCTGTGTTGTCACGTATGGAACGTACAGGCGTGATGATTGATGATATGTTGCTTGGCGCGCAATCGCATGAAATCGCTGCTCGTTTAGAGCAACTAGAACAACAAGCGTTTGATATCGCGGGTCAACCTTTCAACCTAAGCTCACCAAAACAGCTGCAAACCATTTTGTTTGAACAGATGGGGCTACCGGTGATTAAGAAAACGCCAACAGGAACACCTTCCACCAATGAAGAAGTACTGCAAGAGTTGGCACTCGACGGCTATCCTCTGCCTAAAGTGATCATTGAACATCGTGGTTTAGCTAAGTTGAAATCAACCTATACCGATAAACTGCCTAAAATGATCAACCCAACCACAGGGCGAGTGCATACCTCGTATCACCAAGCTGTAACCGCCACTGGTCGTTTGTCTTCAACCGATCCAAATTTGCAAAACATTCCGATCCGTAACGAAGAAGGACGCCGGATCCGTCAAGCCTTTATCGCTCCTCATGGCTGGAAAATTCTGGCTATCGATTACTCGCAAATTGAGCTACGCATTATGGCGCACTTGTCCGGCGATAAAGCGCTGCTTGAAGCATTCCAGCAAGGGAAAGATATCCATGCGGCAACCGCGGCTGAAATTCTTGGAGTGAGTATTGAGCAAGTCAGCAGTGAGCAGCGTCGCCGTGCGAAAGCGGTTAACTTTGGTTTGATTTACGGGATGAGCGCCTTTGGTTTAGCCAAGCAGCTCGGCATTCCTCGTTATGAAGCCCAAGAATATATGGATAAATACTTTGAGCGTTATCCTGGCGTGATGCAATACATGGAAGATACACGCTCTACGGCTAGCGAACTTGGCTATGTTGAAACTTTATTTGGTCGTCGTTTGCATCTGCCTGAAATTAAATCGCGTAATGGGATGCGTCGCAAAGCGGCCGAACGTGCCGCTATCAATGCTCCAATGCAAGGTACGGCGGCGGATATCATCAAAAAAGCGATGCTATTAGTCGATGCTTGGATTGAGGAGCATGGACAGGGACGCGTTAAACTCTTGATGCAAGTGCACGATGAACTGGTGCTTGAGGTGCAAGAGACGGCTTTAGCCGAAATTGAAATTAAAGTACAACAATTGATGGAATCAGCAGTAACGCTAGCGGTGCCATTGGTCGCGGATACTGGTCATGGAGACAACTGGGATCAGGCGCATTAGTTGTTTTTTAAGCATAATTAGCTGGTTTGCGTGAGCTGTCGCACAAATGTCGGCTTTTTTATGGCCTAGAAACAAGTGTTCTTGATCTTAAATTTTGTGTTGTTTAATAAAATTTTCATGAAAAAAAACTACAAAAATAGTTTTCATTTCTGACTATTTGTTATACATTAACTCTCGTAGGGTACAGAGGTAAGATGTTCTATCTTTCAGACCTTTTGTTTCACGTTATTGGATTAGGCTGATTCAGCCGCCCCAGTCAGTATTTGACTGGGGCGTTTTTTATTGGGCCAAAGAAAATATTCACCACCGTTTTTTACGAAAATATAGTCGATAAAAACACACCATTCTATTACTGAGTAGTTACTTTATTTATCTAATGAACACCCGATTCTGTAACTGGCTGACAGTCACATTTTGATTATTTCTAATGAGAAATCAAGTTCACCTCAAAGACAAAAAATATGTTTAAATCTCATTAATATTCATTATGTTATATTGATTTTATTGCGGTGAGCCAGAGGAGTGTTCGGTGGGGTAGTGAATTGATGACTCTTTGACCTATTGAAAAATTGCGGGGATTAAGGAATGCTTAGCAAAACAATAATAAATTACCTCCTACTTCTCTCCCGTTGCCCCACCAGGATGGTGGGGATTTTTCTTTTTGTCATTCGCATTTGGATTTAAAGCCTATAAAAAAGCCCCACGATTAGGTAGGGCTCTGTTGGAGTCACGATTTTTAGTGTTGTTCTGAATTAGTGTTGTTCAGAATGGTCTGGATTCTCTTCTAAGTGAGTTGAGTCAAACTCATCCATCTCTTCCACTATTTCTTGCTCGGCTAAATGTGCGAGTGCAGGTGCAAACCATGTATCCAATTTATTACGCAGCACATCGACGCCTAAGCCCTTCAATGATGAAAAAGCATCGACAGTGACATCGCCGCCAAAAGCACGCTCCTCTTCACGAATTTTTAACACTTGAGCTTTACGTGCACCGCTTTTTAGCTTGTCAGCTTTAGTCAGTAGTACTAGCACTGGAATGTAGCAATCGACAGCCCAAGAAATCAATTGTTGGTCGAGATCTTTCATCGGATGGCGAATATCCATTAACACAACCAGCCCTTTTAAGCTCTTGCGCTTTTGTAGGTATTCACCTAGTGATTTTTGCCATTTTTTCTTTAGTTCCAAAGGAACTTGAGCAAAACCATAACCCGGTAAATCCACAATATGACAACCTTCAGTGACCTTGAATAGGTTGATCAGTTGGGTTCGACCTGGAGTTTTACTGGTTTTAGCCAAGCTCTTCTGATTCGTTAAGCGATTCAGCGAACTCGACTTACCTGCGTTGGAGCGTCCTGCAAACGCAATTTCGATCCCTTCATCATCAGGTAGATGACGAATGTCAGGCGCACTGGTAATGAAATGCGTGTTTTGATAATGAATTTTTACGCTCACTGTTAACTCCATCTCGACTTTGTGTAGTCGATTGATTTACTTTTTTGTGAAATTGTGTAAAATAACCGTGCTCGGCATAAGGTCGCCTATTGTACCATGAGTCGCCACTAAGAGTGAGTAGCAACTGCAAAGTGGTACTGGAAGCTTGATAATTATAAATGGAATGTCATGAAGAAATTAGCGCTAATCTTGAGTCTTTTAGCCAGCTGCTCAGTGTGGGCCCAAGGCAGCATTGAAGCTGGTAAAGCAAAATCCCAAACGTGTGTTGCCTGTCACAGTGCTGATGGCAATAGTCTACTTACAATCTACCCTAAAATTGCTGGTCAGCATCAGAAATACACAGAGAAGCAGTTGCATGATCTCAAATTAGGCATGACAAGTGCTGGCAAACAAGGCCGTTACGATCCCGTAATGAGTGCCATGGCGATGCCTCTTAGCGACGAAGATATAACGGATCTTGCTGCTTACTATGCATCTTTGCCTATTTCAGCAAACTCAACGTCTGAAGACGTTGCTGTTACGGGTAAAGCACTTTATAGCGCAGGTGATGCAGAGCGTGGTTTAACCGCTTGTATTGCGTGTCATGGTCCACGTGGTAATGGTACTGAGCTTTCAGGTTTCCCTAAAATTTCTGGTCAGCATGCTGACTACATCAAAGCTCAACTACAAAAATTCCGCGATGACGCTCGTAATAATGATATGAATGCCATGATGCGTGATGTCGCGAAAAAGCTCAGCGACACTGACATCGAAATACTTTCTAAATACGTTGGCGGCCTTCACTAAACCCTACACCGTTCGAGCACTGTTGTTTGAAAACGCCTTAGCACTGAGCTAGGGCGTTTTCTTTTGTGCTGAAGAAAACGTAATTTTTTGCTCAATGATCGGCTTACCTATCGCTTTTTTTATCTTTTTTTACCTAGCTGGTGAAAAAATACGCGCTGACTCTCCACTCTAATGCCACTTTCTGGTATGTTGCGCATCCCTGTTTGAGGATGTTACATGCACATTTGCCCATTATGTTTTAGTGAACAAATTGTTCCTTATTTTGCCGATAAAGTTCGCTCTTATCTGCAGTGCCAACACTGTGCACTTGTGTTTGTTAGCCCTGAACATCGTCTTGACAAAAAAGCGGAAAAAGCATTTTATGATTTGCATGAAAATAACCCGCAGGATAGGGGTTATCGCCAGTTTTTGTCACGCGTTTGTGCGCCGATGTTGGAGAGGCTTTCTCCGGCATCTAACGGGTTAGATTTTGGTTGTGGGCCAGGGCCAACCTTATCCATTATGTTGGAAGAGGCTGGGCACACAATGTCGTTATACGATATCTTTTTTCATCCAGATGAAAAGGTGTTGCAGGCGACCTATGATTTTATGACTGCCACTGAAGTGATTGAGCATTTACATAAGCCGCACCAAGTTTGGCAGCAATGGTTAAATTTAGTTAAGCCAGGAGGCTGGATTGGGTTAATGACCAAACTAGTCAAAGACGTGGAGGCGTTTGCTGGGTGGCACTACAAAAATGATCTCACACATGTGATCTTTTTTAGTCGTGAAACCTTCCAGTACTTGGCCAAGCGGGATGAGCTTGAACTTGAATTTATTGGTAATGATGTAATTTTACTGAGGAAACCCCAGTAATGAGCCGTAGTAAAAAATCGAGAAAGCCGGGTTCAGCCGGTGAAGGCGACGTGATTGTCACGCGTAATCGCAGTGAGGCAGATGTTGAAGGCCGTTTGCGTAAGCGAGTTAAAAAACAGAAAGGTCTGAAAGCGGGTAGCCGCCATTCCGATGGTTCAGATCACCAGCAACGAGAAGCCGCTAAAGCGCGCGATCCGCGTTTAGGCAGCAAGAAAAAAATTCCGTTGGTGGTTGATCCAGCGAAGAAAATGACCAAGCAAGAGCGTCGTTTGTCGGCTGAGCAAGAGCTCGAAATGCTGGAAAATGATGCGCAATTGAACGTGTTGCTCGATCGTATTGATAATGGCGAAAACCTAGGTGCTGGCTTACAAAAATACGTTGATGAAAAACTCGATCGTATTGAAGCACTGATGAAGCAACTTGGTCTGTATGCTGAAGAGCAAGAAGAGGTTTTCGAGCCAATCGTGACTGGCGGTAGTGCCAAAAAATCACGTTCAGATGATGATTTATTATCAGATTTTGAAGGCTTCGACCTAAATGATTTAAAAGGATAGAAAGTGCCATGAATGTAACCTTGTTAGCCATTGCTGGTGGAATCATTATTCTCGGCTTAGCGTCTTACGCTGGTTACCTTCTGCTGCAACTGAAAAAGCAAAAGGATTTGCAGCTGCAACATCAAACATTGGCCATTGAAAAACGCAATGCAAATATTTTTGATAGCGTAAATACGCTTTGCATGGCTGGGATTCAAGGCCAATGTGATCTCTCCGAGATCAGCATCCGTGTCTACTGCATTATGGATTATGTTCAAGGCGAACAGAGAATCGACTTTGATAGTTCGTATCCCGCTATTTCCGAACTTTATTATATAGTGAAGGATATGCCGCGTGGCGAAGAGCTCAGCCAACTCGCTAAACAAGAGCGAATGAAGCATAACTTAGTGCGCCAAAAGGCGGAGGCCCGTTTAATGGATGCGATTGTTGAAGAGTTAAAAGTTCTGCAAAAACGCATTGCCCCTTTGAATAGTCAAATTCCGATTCAAATGATGTAATGGCTCGACTGCCTCTTTCGAGTGAGTGATCGCGTTAGCAGTTTAGAACATTTATACACAAATTTCGTTTTGTCACCCGACGTCCATCATGGTCATGTGGCAAAATAGCCCGTCAAAGTTTCGAACGGAAAGCACAGCATGTCTTCGCAAGTCGTACCCAGCCAACAGATCGTGTGGGATCAAGCTGTTTTAGATAAGTATAACTATTCAGGCCCGCGTTATACCTCTTATCCTACAGCACTTGAATTCCATGAAGCATTTACTATTGCCGATTATGATATGGCGTGTGCCCAATACCCTGACAGGCCACTTTCGCTTTATATTCATATCCCGTTTTGTCACAAACTTTGTTACTACTGTGGTTGTAATAAGGTGATTACCCGTCATTCGCATAAAGCCGACGACTATTTGGATGTGCTCGAACATGAGATTCGCCAACGAGCCTCTTTGCTGCATAGCCGTACAGTCACACAACTGCATTTCGGTGGCGGCACTCCCACATTTTTAACTCAATTGCAAATTAGCCGTTTAATGGCCATTTTGCGTGGTGAGTTCCGCTTTGAAGATGACGCAGAAATCAGTATTGAAGTTGATCCGCGTGAAATTAAGTTAGAGATGCTTGATCACCTGCGCAGCGAAGGATTTAACCGCCTGAGCATCGGCGTACAAGATTTCAACAAAGAAGTGCAAAAGCTGGTGAACCGCGAGCAAGATGAAACCTTTATTTTTGCTATGGTAGAACGAGCTAAACAACTGGGTTTTCGCTCAACCAACCTTGATCTCATATATGGCTTGCCTAAGCAGACTAAAGGCTCTTTTGCGAAAACATTAGCGCAAGTGTTGGAGATGAAACCGGGTCGATTGTCGGTATTTAACTACGCGCACATGCCGCAGCTGTTTGCTGCGCAGCGTAAGATTAAAGATGAAGATCTCCCTACGGCGGAAGAAAAACTGGCCATCTTACAAGACACGATCGCGACCTTAACAGGTGCTGGTTATCAGTTCATTGGCATGGACCATTTTGCTCTGCCCAATGATGAGTTGGCCGTCGCGCAGCGTGAAGGTGTTTTACATCGCAACTTTCAAGGTTATACCACGCAAGGTAACTGCGACTTGGTTGGCTTTGGTGTCTCAGCCATTTCAATGATTGGGGATGCGTATGCGCAGAACCAAAAAGAGCTGAAAAAATACTATGAGCAAGTTAATGAGTTACGTCATGCACTCTGGAAAGGGGTGGCACTGGATAGTGATGACTTACTTCGTCGCGAAGTGATCAAGCAGCTTATCTGCAATTTCAAACTGGATAAAAGCCAAATTGAAGCACAGTTTAACGTGACGTTTAATCACTACTTCAAGCAAGATCTTGAATTGCTACAAACTTTTATTGATGATGAGTTAGTGGAAGTCGATGAAAAAGCGATCCGCGTTACTTTGCGCGGGCGGTTGTTGATTCGCAATATCTGCATGTGCTTTGATAAATACCTGCGTGTTCGTGCTCGTCAGCAACAATTTTCGCGGGTAATTTAACGCGCTTACCATGGATAATAAAGCCACTGCTCGTCAGTGGCTTTTTCTTTTGAAAAGAGGGATGAGTTATGGCGTCAGGTATTTATTCGCTGCAACATCCCACAATGCTTTGATTAATGGGTTATCAAGCTGTGAGCGTTTGCAGCACACACCGAGCTGAAATGGTTTCACGGGCGCTAATTTAAGGCGCTGGATCTTATCTCTCACCGGGCTATTGTGGATCACTACATCCGGCGCAATGCCGATACCGCAACCGAGCGCGACCATGCTGACAATCGCTTCATGCCCTGAACTCTGCGCGTAAATATTGGGTTTAATCTTCATTTTTTTAAACCAGGCATTGGCTCTATCTCTTGCCGTCCCTGCTTCAGGAACAATAAAAGGGATAACTGACCAATCGGGTGTGTCATTTTGCAGTTGTTCGATAAAGCTACTGATCCCGAGCGGCGCGATCACCGATAAGGGTATTTCACCAATCGTTTCAAACTCAACGCGGGCTGGTAGCTGTTCGGGCATGGCTGAAATGGCAATATCCGCTTCATCATTCAAAATCTTATCAATCGCTTGAGCAGGATCGCCAGTCAAGAGTTTGAACTCAATATACGGATGGCGAACTCGAAAATCGGACAGTAACTGAGGCAGGTGGCTGTAGCTGGCGGTGACTGAGCAAAATAAACGAATTTCCCCTTGTAATACGCTGTTTTGGTTTTTCATTTGTACGTGATATTGCTGCCACTCTGTAATGATTTTGAGTGCAACAGGAACCAGTTTGCTGCCTGCTGGCGTTAGCTCAACGCTACGATTATCACGCACAAATAAGCTTTGGCTGGTTTCTTCTTCCAGCTTCTGGATCTGCCGGCTGAGCGCGGATGGGCTGATGTGCATCACCGCCGCGGTCTTACTGAAGTTTTTACTCTCACACAGATGGATAAACATCTGCAGGTTTTTAATGTTCATAAGTTAACCACGTCACATTGCATAAATTGCAATAACTAATTGTGAATATATCACTTTAAGCAACGTGATGTCTGCTTTAGTATCAGTTTATTCGGTTCTAGAAACCGACCTGATGGAAAGAATCTTTAAAGGAGAGCGCTAACATGGCTAACTATTTCAATACCCTAAATCTACGCCAACAACTTGACCAACTTGGTCGTTGCCGCTTTATGGATCGCTCTGAGTTTGAAAGCGAAGCTGAGTACCTCAAAGGTAAGAAAGTGGTGATTGTCGGTTGTGGTGCACAAGGTTTAAACCAAGGTCTGAATTTACGATACTCTGGCCTTGATGTCTCTTATGCATTGCGTCAAGCGGCGATCGACGAACAGCGTCAGTCCTATAAAAATGCTAAAGAGAATGGTTTTGAAGTGGGTAGCTATGAAACGCTCATCCCTCAAGCAGACTTGGTCATTAACCTAACGCCAGATAAACAGCACAGCAATGTTGTCGAAACCATCATGCCGCTGATGAAAAAAGGTGCAGCATTGGGGTATTCTCACGGTTTCAACGTGGTTGAAGAAGGGATGCAGATCCGTAAAGACATCACGGTTGTGATGGTGGCGCCTAAGTGCCCGGGAACCGAAGTGCGTGAAGAGTATAAGCGTGGTTTCGGCGTGCCGACTTTGCTTGCTGTTCACCCAGAAAATGACCCTCAAGGTGAAGGTTGGGATATCGCAAAAGCTTGGGCGGCGGGAACGGGCGGTCATCGTGCTGGCTGTTTGGAGTCCTCTTTCGTTGCCGAAGTAAAATCGGACCTTATGGGCGAGCAAACCATCTTGTGCGGCATGCTACAAGCGGGTTCGATTGTGTGCTATGAGAAGATGGTAGCAGAAGGTATTGACCCAGGTTACGCAGGTAAACTACTGCAATACGGTTGGGAAACGGTAACTGAAGCGCTGAAATTTGGTGGCATCACTCACATGATGGATCGCCTATCAAACCCAGCAAAAATCAAAGCGTTTGAGTTATCTGAAGAGCTTAAAGACTTGATGCGTCCACTGTACAACAAACACATGGATGACATTATTTCTGGTCATTTCTCTAGCACTATGATGGCTGACTGGGCCAACGATGATGCTGATTTACTGGGTTGGCGTGCTGAAACCGGTGAAACTGCGTTTGAAAATTACCCACAGTCTGACGTACAGATCACTGAGCAAGAGTACTTCGACAAAGGTATTTTGATGATTGCCATGGTTCGCGCTGGGGTTGAGCTGGCATTTGAAGCTATGACGGCTTCCGGTATTGTTGAAGAGTCAGCTTACTATGAATCTCTGCATGAGCTGCCACTGATTGCCAACACAGTAGCACGTAAGCGTTTGTATGAAATGAACGTGGTTATTTCTGATACGGCAGAGTATGGCAATTACCTGTTTGCCAACGTCGCAACACCGTTACTGCGCGAAAAGTTCATGCCAAAAGTATCTACTGATGTGATTGGTAAAGGCCTTGGTGAAAGCTCGAATTTCGTTGATAACGCGACCTTGATTGAAGTGAACGAAATTCTTCGTAACCATCCGGTTGAGTTCATCGGTGAAGAGTTGCGCGGTTACATGACGGATATGAAACGCATCGCCGTCGGTGGCTAAGGGCTAATTAACCTTCAGCTAAGAAGGGGCCGAGAGTTCGCCCCTTTTCAATGACGAGAATGATGACGTAAAGCTCCAGACTGACTGGAGAGAATAAATACAAAAGCAAACACAATATAAAACAAAAGGCTTGGTCGCCGTTGACCAAGCCTTTTTTATTGGGAAATTTTTATCTCAACCGGACAATATTATTTGGCGGTGATTTTCGCTTCTAGCTCGGCCAATTTTTGCTCCATTTCAGTGAGCTTTTGGCGAGTACGCATCAATACTTGAGTCTGCACATCAAATTCTTCACGGCTCACCACGTCCAATTTATTTAATTGGCCTTGGATCACTTGGCGGATTTTTTGATCAACGTCGGCACCCAAATCTTTGACGGGTTGAGGCATTGAATCGTGAATTTGTTTGGCAATTTGCTCAAGTTTTTTAGGGTCAAACATAGCGGCTTACACTCCTGTCAGTTTGTCTCCATTCTAAGCAATTGAGCTGAGAATGTCGTTATTCAAGGTAAGAAAAAGGCCACTGAGGTGGCCTTTTTTGAAGCAGTCCTAATTATATTGTGTTATTTATTTTCAGCGAGTCGGCGTTGTGCTGCTTTGGCCTCGTCAACTCTGGCTAGCTTTTCGAGGTCTTTATCCTCAACAAACACAGGCAGTGGCTTATGTTTTTCGGCTAGGTAGCTGTAAATCACAGGCAGTACGAATAGCGTAAATAGTGTACCAATCGCAAGACCTGCCACAATCACAATACCAATACTAAAGCGCTGAGCTGCACCTGCCCCCGTTGCGTACATCAACGGGATCAAACCTGCAATCATCGCCGCTGTCGTCATTAGAATTGGGCGAAGACGTACTTTGGCTGCCTCCATCACCGCTTCGATGCGAGACTTATTATGGTGTAGCTGCTCTTCTTTCGCTACTTCACAAATAAGAATACCGTGCTTGGTGATAAGACCAACCAGTGTAATCAACCCTACTTGCGAGTAGATGTTCATGGTTGCAGCGCCCCAAGCCAGTGCAATTAATGCTCCGCAAATGGCGAGAGGAACAGACACCATGATAACCAACGGGTCTCTGAGCGATTCAAACTGAATCGCCAGTACCAAGAAGATGATCGCGAGTGCTAAACCAAAGGTCGCGTAGAGCGCGCTTCCCTCAGTCACGTATTGACGTGCTTCACCCATATAATCGTGGTTGTAGCCTGCAGGCAGTTTAGTCTCGGCAACATTCTCAAACCACGTAATAGCATCACCCATCGCAACACCCGGGCTTGGTACACTTCCGACCGTTGCTGAGTTTAGCTGGTTAAAGTGTGGCAGTGAGCGCGGCTCGGCAATTACATCAATGGTAATTAGGCTCCCTAATGAGATCATTTTTCCGTCAACGGCACGCACAAAGTAGTGATTCATCGATTCAGGGTTGAGGCGATATTTGCGTTCAACCTGCGGGATCACTTCATAAGAACGGCCATTGAGATCGATGCGGTTGACATAGCCATCCGCCATCATGGTTCCTAATGTCGTGCCAATATCCTGCATCGTGATGCCATAAGCCCCAGCTTTATCTTTGTCGATATTGATTTTCATCGTCGCAGAATCGTAATTGAGGTCTAAATCAGAGTACACAAACATCGGGCTTGCTTTTACTTCTGTTAGCACTTCAGTGGCAATAGCAAACAAACTTTCAAAGCTATTGGGTGTAGTGATGACAAATTGAATTGGCAATCCAGAGCCTGCGCCGGGAAGTTCAGGCATTTGGAAGGCCGTCACGGCCATGCCTGGAATATCTTGCACTAAGGTGCCGACTCGAGTGGCAACTTCAGCTTGGCTTGCCTGGCGTTCACTCCAAGGCACCATCGAGGCAATACCAAACGCTTGGTTGGAGTTTGGAACACCAGTAAATACCTGAGCAAACTGAACTTCTGGTTGCTCAGACAGAATCGTATTCACGTCATTCATGGTGTTTTGTAAGTAGTCCAAGTTCGCATTCGAAGAACCTGTACCAATTAACATGACCACGCCTTTATCTTCAGAAGGGGCAAGCTCACTTGGAATGAATTTGAACAGCATAGGCAGGCTGGCAAACACGATCACCGCAAAGGCAATCACGACAGGACGGTGCTGCATTACTTTCTCGAGTAATTTCGCGTAGCGGTTACTCATTGAATCAAGCAATCCATGCACTTTTTGTTCAAACTTGTTGGGTTCTTCGTGCGCTTTAAGCATTTTAGAACACATCATGGGTGAAAGTGTCAGGGCAACAATACCTGAAACAAATACAGCACCAGCCAGCGTGAGTGCAAACTCTTTAAAGAGTGAGCCTGTTATGCCACCCATCATCGCTATCGGTGCATAAACGGCGCCCAGTGTCAGCGTCATCGCAATTACCGGAACGGCGATTTCACGAGTACCAATAATCGCGGCGCGAAACGGTGATTCACCCAGCTTAATGTGGCGGTCAACGTTTTCTAGTACAACGATCGCATCATCCACCACAAGGCCGATAGCCAATACCATCGCTAGCAGCGTCATCAAATTCCATGAGAAGCCCATTCCCTGCATTACCATAGCAACACCAATTAATGATAGTGGAATGGTGACAATCGGGATGATAACGGCACGTAAAGAGCCTAGGAATAGAGTAATGACGACAAGTACGATCAAGGCGGCTTCAGCGATGGTTTTTATGACCTCGTGGATCGATTCATTGATCGCCACCGTGGAGTCATACATCACGTTCATTTCGATGTTACTTGGTAGATTACGCTTTAACTGTGGTAACTGATCCAACACATCTTGAGCA
This sequence comes from Vibrio ordalii ATCC 33509, assembly GCA_000257205.1. Lineage (GTDB taxonomy): Bacteria > Pseudomonadota > Gammaproteobacteria > Enterobacterales > Vibrionaceae > Vibrio > Vibrio ordalii. The sequence continues at coordinate 24,949 of AEZC01000167.1, forward strand.
ATGTTGATTGGGTTTGCGCTAGGCGCTGCGTTGATGGCCGCTACAACCGCCTCCTGGCCGTTTGCACTTGCGCGGTAAATATCATGGCTTTTTTCTAGCGTGACGTTTGCAATATCACCTAGTCGAATGACATTGCCGTCGCCCGTTTTAACCACCAGGTTTTTCAGCTCATCGACATTTGATACTTGCGTATCGGCACTACCGTTATACAGCACGAATTCGCCAGTGGCTTGTCCTGTTGCTGATTGATAGTTGTTGGCATTCAGCACGTTCATCACATCGCCTGCAGTGAGCTGTAGTCCTGCCATTTTTGCTGGGTCAAGCCAAATGCGAAGGGCGTATTTCATGCCACCAAACAAGTCAATTTTTGAGACGCCGTTGACGGTGAATATTTGAGGGTTAAATACACGCTCTAGATAGTCTGTAATTTGGCTTGAGCTGAGTTCATCACTAGTAAAGCCAATATACAATACTGAAGTCGTTGAGCCAGTAGACATGGTCACTGTCGGATCTTCAGCCTCTTTAGGAAGCTGTGAGCGTACTGAGTTGGTTTTTGCTAACACATCTGAAAGTGCAGCATTAGGATCAGTATTGAGCTTCATCGTTACGGTAATTGTGGAGTTACCCAATACCGAAGAGGAAGTCATATAATCAATATTGTCGGCTTGTGCGACCGCTTGTTCTAAAGGCTGAGTGATAAAACCTTGGATTAAGTCGGCACTTGCACCGTAATAGCCTGTACTCACTGTAATAACGGTATTCGTCATTTCAGGGTATTCACGAACTTGCATTTTGAAAATAGCTTGCAAACCAAGCAGAGCTATCAAAAAGCTGATCGATACCGCGAGCACTGGACGTTTTATAAAAACATCAGTAAAGCGCATGATTCCTCCAATTACAGCATAGGTGTTTCAGCGGGTGGGGTCGTTGCATTACTTTCGACAACCCGAACTTTCGAATGGTTACTTAAGCGCACTTGGCCTGAAGTGACAACGATGTCGCCATCTTGTACACCTTCTAAAATATGTGCAATAGCTCCTTTGCGTTCACCTACTTTCACAACGCGCTGCTCTACTCGCGTACCACCATCTTCATCTTTCAACACATAAACATTATCACCATACAAGGTGAAGGTAATGGCGGTCTGAGGAAGCGTGACTTGGTTTTCTAATTTCGGCAGGATTATGTTGGCACGAGCAAACATACCACTGCGCAGTTTACCGTCACTATTTGGGATATCAGCTTGCACTTGGATTAAACCACTTTGAACGCTAACGGCAGGCTCAATCGCCGTAATGGATCCTGTAAACGCAGCATTAGGGTAAGCATCGATAAAAATATCCACTTGCTGGCCTAATGAAATACGAGAAATATCCGTTTGTGGAACCGTAAAGCGCAGACGCATTACGCTGGTATCTTCCAAGCGAACAATATCGGTGCCTGGTTGTAGGTATTGGCCTAAATACACATTACGGATACCCACCACACCAGCAAAGGGAGCTTTGATTTCACGGCGATCAATCGAGGCTTTTAAACTTTCAATCTCGGCAGATAAAGAGTAGTAGTTTGCTTCGGCTTCGTCATAAGCTTCTTTTGAAATTGATCCTTTAGCAAATAGACCCTTATAGCGCTCGTATTTCGCTTTTGCCGCTGGTAGGCGAGCTTGTGAGCTTTTTAAATTCGCTTTCTCAACTGCTGAATCAAGTAAAACTAAAGGTTGGTCTTCTTCAACTTGTGTCCCTGATTCAAATGAAATCTTATCGATCACGCCGCTGGTTTCAGATGTTAGTGTTACGCCTTGATTGGGTTCAATAAAACCAATCACTTCAATCACTGGAATCCAATCAACTGGAGCAACATCCGTCACGGTCACTGGGAACTCAGGTTCAGGACGATTAGCCATAAATTCGGCAATTTTTTGTTGTTTAAACAGATTAAAACCTATCACGCTACCAAACAGTAGGAAGGCGATAAGTAACATAAAGAATGTCCACTTTTTCATTCTAGTCAGAACTCCAAGTTAGTGTTGAGTAATTGCATCCCAACTGGCGTCAATCACAGCACTGAGTGCGCTGTCATCCAGTTGATAACATTCCATCGCTTTTTTACGGGCAAGGGCGACCGTTGTTTCGAAGCTTAAAGCAGATAAAATCTGGTTATCCAACGGTTTGAATAACCCTTGCTCTTTACCTTGATCAAATAGCAAATCCACTTGGGCAAACATTTTTCGCTCAAGTTCCTTAACATTGCAATTGATTGTTGTTGGTAATGATTCATATTGAACTCGATTACTGAGTATTGCACTGCTTGATTGTGCTAACTCCCAGATATTGAGCCACATTGCGTTAAAGCGTTCTTTCAAAGGCATCTCATCATCAATATTGGCTTGTACCGCATCAGCAATATGCTGACAAACGTGCAAGCGAACGGTCACGAGAAGATGATCTTTATCATCAAAGTAACGGTAAATCGTTCCTGTTGCGACACCGGCTTCTTTGGCTAATTTGTGCATCGATAAGCCTTGAAATCCAGATTCAGCAATCAGCTTTTCAGCGGCCACCAATATCTGTTGGTACTTATCCACGTGAATACAGTTAGACATGCTGACATCTCACAATGAATGAACGTTCATTCATTATAGACCAAACTATAGCCCCTTATGCAATACACTAGTGTAGTAAAATGACAAAAATCTTATGGTGAATGACGTAGTAATCGGTAAAGCGCGGCATTATCATAGACGGCCCAAATAAAAGTGATACGAGTACCTCATGAAGCTGAATCCAAGACAAGACGAAGCCGTCAAATATGTATCAGGCCCATGTCTAGTATTGGCGGGAGCTGGCTCGGGTAAAACGCGCGTAATTACCAACAAGATCGCTTACTTGGTTCAACAGTGTGATTATAAAGCGCGCAACATTGCTGCCGTTACATTTACTAACAAAGCCGCTCGAGAAATGAAGGCGCGGGTAGCACAAACGCTTGGGAAAGCTGAGTCAAAAGGGCTGCTCGTTTCGACATTCCATACTTTAGGCCTCAATATTATCCGTCGGGAATATCAATTTTTGGGCTTGAAAGCGGGCTTCTCTCTGTTTGACGACCAAGACCAGCTTGCGCTGCTCAAAGAGTTGACAGAGAAACAGCTTGAGGGCGATAAAGATCTGCTGCGCCAATTGCTCAGTACCATCTCCAACTGGAAGAACAACATGTTGACACCAGAGCAAGCGAAAGGTTTTGCTCAAGGTGAACAACAACAGCTATTTGCTCACTGTTTCGACCTTTATCAAAAGCAAATGAAAGCGTATAACGCACTCGATTTTGATGATCTTATTTTAATGCCGGTGCTGTTATTGCAAAACAACGCCGAAGTTCGTCAGCGTTGGCAAAACCGCATTCGCTACTTGCTGGTGGATGAATATCAAGATACCAATACCAGTCAATATGAGTTAGTGAAACTGTTGGTTGGAGAGCGTGGCCGTTTAACTGTGGTGGGTGATGATGATCAATCCATCTACTCTTGGCGAGGGGCGAAACCGCAAAACCTCGTGTTGCTGGGGCAAGATTACCCAAATCTTAAACTGATTAAGCTTGAGCAGAACTACCGTTCAACTAGCCGCATTTTGAGAGCGGCCAATATTCTGATTGCCAACAACCCGCACGTGTATGAGAAAACGCTTTTTTCTGAGATCCCTGAGGGTGAAAAACTCAAAGTTCTGCTGGCGAAAAATGAAGATCATGAAGCGGAGCGGGTCACTGGTGAACTGATTGCGCATAAATTTCTCAATCGAACCGAGTATCGTGATTACGCGATATTGTACCGCGGTAATCATCAGTCACGCTTAATTGAAAAGTCGCTGTTGCAAAACCGCGTGCCTTATAAGTTATCCGGTGGTACGTCATTTTTTGCCAGAGCCGAAATTAAAGACATCATGGCTTACCTCAAAGTGTTGGTGAACCCTGACGATGACAATGCTTTTTTACGCATTGTAAATACACCAAAACGAGAAATTGGTCCAGTCACGTTAGAGAAATTGGGTAGTTACGCCAATATGCGTGGCAAAAGCTTGTTTTCGGCCAGTTTTGAACTTGGCTTAGAGCATCATTTGTCTGGAAGAGGGCTCGACAATTTGCGTCAGTTTACGCAATGGTTGGTGGTTATCTCAGATCAAGCTGAACGAGGCAATACCGTTGAAGCAGTGCGTTCGCTAGTTCGCGATATCCATTATGAAGATTGGCTGTATGAAACTTCAGCCAGCCCCAAAGCGGCGGAAATGCGAATGAAAAACGTCTCTGATCTCTATTCTTGGATTGTGGCCGACCTTGAAGGTGACAACTATGACCAACAAGAAAAATCGCTCAAAGAGGTTGTACAGCGCTTAACCCTACGCGACATGATGGAGCGAAGTGAAGAAGAGGATGAGAGTGATGCCGTTCAGTTGATGACACTGCATGCATCGAAAGGCCTTGAGTTTCCTTACGTTTATTTGATTGGCACTGAAGAAGGTATTCTTCCTCATCAAACCAGTATCGATGAGGACAATGTCGAAGAAGAACGTCGTTTGATGTATGTCGGGATAACTCGCGCGCAGCGAGAACTGACTTTCACTATGTGTAAAGAGCGCCGTCAATACGGGGAACTGCTTAAACCCACACAAAGTCGCTTTTTGGATGAATTATCCTTTGATGATGTCGAGTGGGAACAGAGTAAAAAGCCAGTAAGCCAAGAAGAGCGAATGGCGAAAGGACAGAGCCACATTGCTAACTTGCGTGCTGCCATGTTTAAGAAATAGTGCTTAAAAGCAAATAAAATTGAAGGCTTGGAATAAAAACCAAGCCTTTATTTTATAGGAATTAATGTTTATAGGAACTAATGCTTATAGGAACTTATGTATTACAGGCCGGCAATCATATGCTCAATGGCTGCAACGATTTCATCGTCAGAGCAATCCATACAGGTTCCTTTGGCTGGCATAGCATTGAAGCCTTGTATTGCGTGGTTTTTCAATACATCATTACCTTGAGCGATACGTGGAGCCCACTCTTCGGCATTACCAGTTTTGGGTGCGCCACTGATGCCTGTTGAGTGGCAAGCGATACAAAATGTCCCGTAGACTTGCGCGCCATCACGAGGACCGCTTGGTACTGCGACAACGGGTTCACTACCCGCTAAGTACACATTACCCACCGGTTTAATGCGCTCAGCAATAGCATCGTATTCTGCTTGAGTGCTTGCTAATGCGACACTAGAAAAGGTTAAAGCTGCGAACAATACGCTTATAATTCGTCGAGACATATCCATAAAACTCACTTTACATTCCAAAGGTAAGTGCACGCTTACCTATATTATTTATACTTAGAGTGTGGCTGATTTAAAAACCATAAAAGCTGTTAAATCAATGTAAATATTGGGTGATTATATCCCGATAAGTTGTTGCAATAAACAACAAGTTGCGATCTTCAAGGGGTGAGTCACATCCTGATTATAGCGGTAATAATGGTTATCTGATGAAAAAGGCGTCAAACGATAAAAAAAGTTAAAAAAGTACTAGACGCCCTAGTGTGAACTCCGTATTATTCCACTCCGCCGATAGGGCATGCGCCCGTAGCTCAGCTGGATAGAGCGTTGGCCTCCGGAGCCAAAGGTCGAAGGTTCGAATCCTTTCGGGCGCGCCATCCGGATGCTTATGTAAATAAGTAGCAAATTGGCAAACTTAGTGGTGGCTATAGCTCAGTTGGTAGAGCCCCGGATTGTGATTCCGGTTGTCGCGAGTTCAAGTCTCGTTAGCCACCCCATTATTTGGTAACTTCGGTTTCCTTTCTTGGTGAAAGTCGAGAAAAAAATTTACATCGATGAATAGACTAGTTTGATAGTGCATCATGATGTTAGGAATGG
>AEZC01000168.1 GCA_000257205.1 Vibrio ordalii ATCC 33509
ATGCTTCATCAAATTGAGGTTGATCAACTAAACAAAGTAGTGCTATTTTCATATTCATAGAATGAAACAACAGCATAAAGGAGCAGTGTTATGATTTCTTCATCTCAAAAACAGGGACTTGTAATGATCGCGGTTATCGTCGGCCTAATGACACTGCCAATGATGTACTAAGTATCTAATTCCCAATAAAAAAGAGGACACCTTGGTGTCCTCTTTTTTTATCTAACGATTGAGTAAAACGGCCTAATACCATTTATGGCATTGTGACGTGTTTCGATAGCGCTTCCCAATGAAGATAGTAAAAAAGCAGCGCCGCTAACGTGATTAAGGTCATTAATGAAATGGCTACGCGCCAAATAAAACGGCCGCTACGTGGGGTCAGTTCCTTCTCACACTCATCACACACGCAAAGGAATGCTTTGCGATCCTCTAGCTGATAGTTATCCTCATGAACAACTTTGTTACGAATAGTGGCAATGAACCTCAGTTTGCCCACCACATCATGTGGTAGACGCTCTTCACAACTGGTTACCAATTGATGTAACCCCTTCCCCTCAGCGTGATATTGCTCTCTCAACAAGCTTTCCAATCGACGCGTTCGCAACACTACCTTTTCAATCTCTGACATTATCGCCCTCCTTTGCCAACTGTTGGTGGCGCTCCATCTATTTTTATCATACTTCCCCACAAGATAGTTGAGCATTTTTGCTCGCTAATCTGCCGAGGAAATGTGATATCCGCCGGAAAAAAAACCGTCAAACCAATCAAACTCACGCTTTAGTAGCAAGCAACACTCCTTTGCCATATGTTGCACGCTAAAATGTCGCCTTCATCGCTAAGGAGTTCATCATGCCGTTTTCATTACTTATCGTTGTCGCTTTATTGGCTGTGTTTGCTATTTGGGTATTCAGCCTCTTCTACCGTCGCCATATGCAAGGCGAGAATGCTCCAGAACGTACCGCTAATGTCACCATTATCGACAAACAATCAATCACAATCCCTCACGCTCGCCCCGGTGAAGAGGATCAAGAATTCTGGATTTATGTACAAAAAGGCAAGCTTGGCCCAAAGCGGGAATTTCAAGTTGGCGTGCATTATTACCATGCACTTAACCCAGGCGACCAAGGAATGCTGACTTATTGCGGACTCAAGTTTCTACACTTTGCACTCAAGCGTTAAGGTAATAACCAACGTGTTTTTGCAGAGCGAGCAACCCATATACTCACTGCCAGTGATCCTGCGCCGCTCACCAGTATCCATAACGGGATCACCCATGCGGGATGCCCTTGATCCCACCCATACTCTTTTACAGGCCATAGAAAGATGGGATGTAATAAATAGATGCCTAAGCTGTGCTGGCTTATCAAACTGACTAATTGCTGAGCACGAACCGGCAATCTCTCAGCAAAATATCGACACACGATAAATATCATGCTGGCGGCTAAAACGACGTTCAGTGTTTTATAAGAGAGCCAGCGGCCAATCGTATACTCACCCGCTGCGACACTGTGGCTGACCACCATCCATACCGTCGTCAATAGTGCCAGACAGCCAAGCAGAATCGCCATACATAGCGTTACCCGGTTGAGTGGCGCCTTCTGATAGAGCAAGTAACCCAATGGCAGATAACCTGCAAATAACCATAGTTCATTACTCCAGGGGCCATCAATACCACACAAAAATAAGGTGGTCGTTAACAGCCATACTGCGACCAATGCATATAAGGTCTTGTCATCAACCCTTTGAACTAGCTGCTGTAAAAAAGGGATCACAAAATAGAGTGGGATAAAGTAATAAAAAAAACCTAAATGGTAATAGGTTGCGTGGTGCGTACTGTTACTCAGCACCGCCTTTGCAACTTGCCCATCAAATCCATTTGCACTCCAGCCGGACAAATAAGCATAGAAGAGTGACCAAACGATAAATGGCAGCAAAACTTTGCCAAGACGTCGCTGAACATAATAACGCGCATCAAAAGGGCGACGATCACTGAGCATTAAAGCTCCAGTGATCAATATAAAAACGGGCACAGCCCAGCGACTTACGCTGTTGATACCGACCGCAACCGCCCACGCATCAAAAGGAATGTCTCCAAGTTGTTGCCGATAAGGAGCCAACACATGAATAGCAATCACTGCCATAGCCGCCAAACAGCGCAATAAATCAAAAAAAACAACTCGTTTGGTCATAGGGTTTACTCACAGTGTTTTGGGATTTCTACTATAAGGTTGAAATCTGTGGTTATGTAATCAGCAGGTGATTTATCAGTAATGGATCACTCATTTCGTTATAATTAATAGTCAATGCCTATCAAATAAATCAATAAAAACGAATTTATTTTGTTCTCTTAGAGGTGCAATCTAATGCTTAACAAGAGAGATCACTTATTAAGTACAACAATGAGGTGAACAGATGACAACAAATTTGATCGGTTTAGATACCAACCAAAGCCAACAACTTGCACAAGCGTTAAACCAATTATTGGCTAACTACCAAGTGCTCTATATGAATACTCGTGGTTACCATTGGAATATCAAAGGAAAAGAGTTCTTTGAACTGCACGCAAAATTTGAAGAGATTTACACTGACATACAGGTCAAAATTGATGAGTTAGCGGAACGAGTTTTGACTTTAGGTTATCAACCCTTGCATAGCTTCAGCGCTTATTTAGCAACAGCACAAGTGTCAGAACACACTAACGTAACCAATGGCCAAGAAACCATGCAAGGGTTGGTTAAAGGCTTCAGTATTTTAATCCACCAGCAACGAGAAATTCTTCAAATTGCAGCGCAAGCAGGAGATGAAGGCACTTCAGCACTGATGAGTGACTACATCCGTGAACAAGAGAAATTAGTATGGATGCTGAATGCTTGGCTGCAATAAGCGCTACGCTTAAAAAATCCGCTACCAACAATGGCAGCGGATTTTTATGTGCGAATTAGAATTAGAGAATCATACCAAGCGATGAATATCTTGGCTCCAACGTTGGGCGGCCGACAGCTCATCACTCACTTGACTTACTTATAACCCCAATAAATCACAGTGATTTTCAACACCTTGCCAATCAGCTTGTTCAAAACACTCTTCCAATGCGAGCAATACACCAATCGGACCTTCACGCTTTTGCAGTGCCAACTTAACCACATCACACAAAGGCAACTGAGCCACTAACTCTTCAATTGAAATATCCAGTAAAGCATCTAACACAGAAAAGAGGCCAATTAAAAAAGCTTGCTCGCGATGTTGACGAAATGAAGGATGCCCGGACATTAATTGGCAAAATTGAGCTCGTTGCAAAGAGAGGTTATACAACTCTTTCGGCTTTTTGGCTGAGACAAATGAAGCAACGGCTAATGATACAAAGGTTTTGAGTTTATCTTGACCAAGATAAACCAAAGCTTGACGAAAAGAGGAAATCGGCACAGATAAGCGATCAGACATAGTGTTGACAAATCTGAGCAACTTATAGGAGAGAGCGACATCTTGCGCCACAATATATTCAATTCGCTCAAAATCAGCATTTGGCTTACAGACTTCTCGAAACAGCTCCAAAGCGATAATCTGTTCAGGCCCAACATAACGCTGCTTGATCATTTCTGGTTTACTAAAGAAATAGCCTTGGAAAAAGCTAAAACCGGCATTACGTGTCACAGTGAACTGGTGAGCGGTTTCAACTCGCTCCGCTAAATAGCGGCGCTTACTGCCTTCCGCTAAACGCTGACGAACAAACTCACACGCGTGATCTAAACCCAGCGCCATAATATCGAGCTTAACGATGTGCACATAACTCAGAAAGCGTTCCCATTCCGGCGTATAAACAAAGTCATCCAATGCCACCAGATAACCACGCCGATATAACTCTTTTACCGCCTCAAACAACTCATCGGTTGGTTCACAGGTTTCGAGCACTTCCACCACAATTTGTTCTCGCGGCAACGTTAAAGGCAAACGACGAATTAAACTCTTGTAGGGAAAATTAATAAAACAGCGTGATTTGGAAATATTGGGATTGATCCCCACCGCCAGAAAGTTTTCGACGATCAATCGATACGTGGCTCGATTCGACTCAATGTGCGCTGGAAACGCGTTTTTTTCCCCATCACGGAAGAGTAACTCATAACCAAGCGTATGTTGCTTGGCATTTAAAATCGGTTGTCGTGCAACATAAGAATAATGCATTAACGGTTAGTGTCTCATTTTGGTGTAGCGTAGATAGGGTCATAGCTGATGGAATTGACTGTACCTGAACCCGGCGCCAAACTAAACAGTATAGCGGTCACCACATAGGTAAGCCAAACATGAGTATCCATTGCAATTCCTCTAAACTAGACTAATCTAGCGTAAAAATGAACTGTTCCTCGAATCTGTCCAATAAGAATAATCCATGAATCAGACGAGTCCAAACTCCCCACCTTATACTCAAGAGTCTTTCTTTGAGCAAGTGATCAATACCACGATTGCCGATTTCTGGCACTCCAGAGAAGAAGGTTTTATCAAATCTGCTGATAAAACAAAACTTTATTGGTGCAAACTTACCTCGCCTCAACACTCAAAGGCGATCTTCGTCGTCAACGGGCGAATTGAATCTTGCTGGAAATATCAAGAGCTATTTTATGATTTTTTCCAACAAGGCTATGATATTTATTCTTTTGATCACCGTGGCCAAGGGCTTTCAGATCGATTAATCGACGATCCACAAATCGGCCATGTCGGTGAATTTGATGACTACATTTTAGACATGCAGCGTGTCATTGAGCACTTTGACTTAAGCCATTATGCACAACGTTTTCTCGTCGCTCACTCAATGGGCGGTGCCATTGCGACTCGGTATGTACAAACATACCCTCAACACCCATTTGCGGCTATGGTGCTCAGCGCGCCAATGTTTGGTGTCAACATGCCATGGCAATTACGTCCCATCGCCATGACACTGAGCCAAGTGCTAACGGCAATGTATACCAAACCAACCTATGCGCCAGGCTATCAAGCCTATTCTGCAAAGCCTTTTGAGATCAACCCATTAAGTCAAAGTCAGGTGCGTTACCAATGGTTTCTAGACCTGTACCAACGCAAACCCGAATTGCAAGTCGGCGGCCCTAGCACGCGCTGGGTATGGCAAGGACTCATGGCGGCAAAGCAGTGCCAACTGATGACTCGTCAAGTGAAGTTACCGACATTCATATTACAAGCAGGACAGGATAAAATTGTCAGTAATGCGGATCAAATTCGCTTTGTCACTAAGCTGGCGAAAACCAATCCATCTAGCAAGCTGGTCATCATTGAAGGAGCAAAGCATGAGCTCTTTTTTGAAAAGGATTGCTATCGAAACCAAGCACTTGATGAGCTATTTAAGCAATTCCAATCTCTTGAGAACACGGTTTAATCGCGGTGTTAGAACTGAGCAAATAGAGGAAATTTCAATTGAGAGTTTTACCCTCTTTTTCCTCTTTAAAATGGCGTAAACTAAGCCACACCAAAGTTTCTCCACCATCTGCGATCTGCAAACCAAATCGACCATGATAATGAGGGTTTTATGACCACCGAATGTAAAGAGCACGCGATTCATATCGTGGCGTCCGATCTCGACGGTACACTACTTGCGCCAAACCACCAATTGAGCGAATTCACCAAGCAAACGCTACAAGCGCTTCACCAAAAAGGCTTTACTTTCATCTTCGCTACTGGTCGCCATCACGTTGATGTGGCGGGTATTCGCCAGTTAGCGGGCATTCCAGCCTACATGATTACTTCCAATGGCGCGCGCGTTCACGATCAACATGACAACCTGATGTACAGTAAAAATGTACCGCAAGAATTGGTACAGCCCGTCATTGACGTGTTTAAGCAAAACCCTGATATTTTTGTTCACATCTATCAAGATGAATCGTGGTTATTGAATAAAGAAGATGAAACGCTGCGCGATTTCCACGAAGAATCCGGTTTTAGCTACCAAGTATTTGATGTCAATAACGCACCTACCGAGGGCGTCGCCAAAATATTCTTCACCCACCCAGCGCAAGATCATGAGTTATTAGCCCAATTTGAAGAACGCTTAAACGATGTTTTTGGCGACAAACTGAACGTCGCCTTCTCAACACCTTGGTGTTTGGAAGTGATGGCAGCAGAAGTGTCGAAAGGGGATGCGCTCAAAGCCGTTGCAGAATCATTAAACCTGACCCTAGATAACTGTATTGCGTTTGGCGATGGTATGAACGATGTGGAAATGCTGTCGATGGCTGGTAAAAGCTTGGTGATGGGCACATCGCATCAAAAAGTGTTCAATGCACTGCCGAATAACACCGTGATTGGTAGCAATGCAGAAGACGCCGTGGCTCACTATTTGCGTGAACATTTATTGTAACAGCAACCTGCAGTAACGAGCGGTCACAAAACACAGCGCCATTTGAGCGCTGTTTTTTTGTTCATAACAGCTTTGCGATTTATCTCTGATACTTGTCCGCGGGTTGTTAAATTCACACCCATCAGTTCAATTTGCCAGCGCCTTTGTGCCATAATCTAGCCTCGTTGCATTGCCCAAAAAGAGTCTGCTATGAAAGTGCTTCACTGTTCCGCGCTGTTATTGACCACATTAATGCTGCAAGCCTGTACGACACACAACGCATCACAGCCACCAGCCGTACCGATGGCGAGTTTGGATAAACCCAGTTCAATCAAAGCGCAATCCTTTATTATGCGTGGAGAAGTCGTGGTAGGTCATGAGGCGCAAACCTTTACACCTTGTGGTAGCAATCAACAATATTGGCTAGCACTGACGCCACAGCAGACTCAGCAAGCCTTGAGTTTGGCTCGCTCGCCCTATCAGCCTTTGTATGGTGAGCTCATCGGTACTTTATCAGCGCCAAGCCGCACAGGCTTCGATGCCGATTCCAGCGCACGTTTCAACGTGACCAGCATCAATATGCTCAGTGCTGAAAATCCTAAACGCTGCAATCAACCACTCAAATCGACACGCGCTTTTGGCAACGAACCGTCATGGTCCATTCACTTTGAAGGGAAAAACCTTAACTTTCAAACCATCAGCGGTGAAACTCAAACATTCGCTATCACAAAAAGTCAGCTATCTGAAACCAAGCGTGAGTACCAAATAAATCAAGGTTCGCTGCTCCTCACACAAAAAATGTGCAGTGACGGGATGAGTGACTCGCTGTACGGATGGAGCTCCACCTTAAAGGTGGGCGAAAAAAGCTATCAAGGGTGTGCCACTTTAGGTAATAGTGATGCGACGCTTCCATGGGTTGGGGCTTATTATGCTACTTCGACCCAAAATAGGGATTTCACGATTCGTTTGCAACTGAATGCGGATCATACCGCTAGCACTCATTATGACTACAACGATGGTCAGCCATCGACCGTCGAAAAGGGGTTTTGGCAACCATTAAACCTGAATCAGATCCAAGTTGTCATGACGCGCCACCAGCAACAATATCTGCTTTCCGAACGTATATTTACTCGCAATGGCCACCAACTGAAAGCAGAAAAAGAGAAGGTGGGCGATGTTCTCTACCCTATCGCCAATGGCGGTTTAACGTTATTTTCTGAAAATATCGAGACACCATAAGTGACCAGACCGTGCCCTTGCCCAGTTTGCCATTTTAGCTATCAATGCCTCTGTTCACTGCAACCAACACTGGATAGCCAACTGCGCATTGCACTACTGATGCATGAAAATGAACCGCATCGAGCGACCAATACTGGCAAGCTGCTGCTGCGTAGCTTGCCCAATTCCTCTGTGTACATCTGGGACCGAGTCTCTACGGCGAAATCATTACACAAGAGAATTCTGGATGAGAAGTTAAACGCGGTGGTTATTTTTCCTTCGACGCGCAGTCAATCGCTCACCGAATACCAATCTCTCTCAACGTCTGACACTCAAGAAATCGTGTTTATTATCCTGGATGGGACATGGCAAGAAGCCAAGAAGATACTCAATAAGAGCCCTTGGTTATCCGATTTACCGCAGCTACACCTCACCCCAAATCAAATCTCTCAGTATGGATTAAGGCGAAATCAAGATGCTGGTCATTTATGCACGTTAGAAGTGGGCATTGAGCTGCTCAACTCTCTCGGAGAAGCAAATAATGCGAGAGAGTTAAGCACGTTTTTCACTTACTATCTCAAGGCTTTTCAAGCGGATAAAAGCGGCCACGCCCTAAAGCTGCAGTAATGAATCCAGTTGATGGATTTCAATATCAGGTAAAACTTTGGCCTTACGACTGTCGAGCAAGGTTTGCCCTTGATCGTTATACCAACAGGCTTGGAAACCATTGCATTTTGCGCCTTGCACATCGGTTATCAGATGATCACCAACGTGTAAAATCGATGCTGCAGGTAGCTGTAATGCAGCCTGCGCTTTGTCAAAAAGATCCGGATACGGCTTAGCCAAGCCATCGGGACCCGCTTTAAAAATTTGTTGAAAATAATGCCCCAAGCCAATTTTGTGCGGGTCAACATTGCCGTTGGTAATCGCCACTAACGGCATGCGCTTTGCCAGTTCGGTCATCACGCGGTGCGTCTTCTCAGGCACCGTGATTAAGTGACGTAGCCGCAACACTTCGTCAATGGCACTCTGCGCAGCCTGTAAAGCAAGTTGCGGCGAATAGCCTAATTGAATTAAGCCTTGTTCTATCTGCTTAAATCGCCACTGAGTGACATCATGGCCGAGCAGTGGCTCTTGCAGCGCCAGTTGCTGTTTAAGTTGCTGCCACCAACTTATCGGACGCGTCGCGGAAAGCGGATGATGAGTGTGCAGCCACACGACCATTTGCTGCTCAATATGACGGATCACTGGATGGTTGTCATACAGCGTGTCGTCCAAATCAAAGCTCATCGCTTTAATGGGGCCGATATTGCGATAAAAGTGCATGCGTTACTCGCTCTGTTTCTTTTTACGTGCTCTTGGGTGCGCTTGGTCATAGGCCTGCGCAAGATGTTGAAAATCCAAATGCGTATAAATTTGCGTCGTCGAAATATTCTCATGACCCAGCAACTCTTGGACAGCACGTAAATTATTACTCGATTCAAGCATGTGAGTCGCAAAAGAGTGGCGCAGTTTATGTGGGCTAATATGGCTAGCCACCGCCTGCTTTTGCCCCCACTCGGCCATGCGTTTTTGTACGTTGCGATGCGAAATACGAACACCCAGCTTTGAAACAAATAAGCTTTGCTCATCAGCGTTCGCAAACTGCGTTCGTATTTTCAACCAATGCGCCACCCATTCTTTGGCTTGCCCTGCAAAAGGCACCTTACGTTCTTTATCCCCTTTACCCACCACTCGAATCTCGCCGCGGCTAAAGCTCAGGTCTTTTACGTTAATGCTGACGAGCTCCGCTAAACGCAACCCAGCACCATACATCAGTTCCATCATGGCGCGATCGCGCACTGACAGCGGATCATCATCCTTGACTTCGAGCAGTTGTGCGACTTCATCCACATCTAAGTTTTTCGGTAACGGACGTTTTTTACGCGGTGCTGCAACGCCTTTGGCCGGGTTAGCCGTCAGTTCACCACGCAAGATCAAGAAATCAAAAAAACTGCGCAATGAAGAGAGACGCGTCGCTAAACTGCTGGCTTTCATCCCTTCACGCATCCCTTTACTCGCCAGCTGTCGCACCCAAGCGGCATCGACTTGTTGCCATTGATTCAGCCCCATCTGCACTAAATGCTGCGCCATGGTTTCCAGCTGTTGTTTGTAATTGCGTTGGGTGTGCAAGCTCAACCCTTTCTCGCTCCGCAGATATTCATAGAAGCGAGTTAAGGGCTGCTGTAAGCCGTTAGGCAGAGGTGTGGCTGATTCGGTCATGCTCAATCGGTTGCCAAGGTAGAGTCTCAATTAAATGAGAGAGAACTAACGCCAAATGACGTAAAAAGAGGGTATCCATGCTCGGTTGAAAATGGCCACCATCTTCACTTGCAAACGCTAACACGCCTTGTGATGATCGCTTACCTAATGGTAAAACCACATACGAACCCATTTCTGGCGCAGCGGTTTGTTCACCAAATAACGCTTGGCGATCCAACTTTTTCATACGCCCTAAATAAGCATTTTTGCCATTAAAATGGTTAGTTGCAAAACGCTGCCATTGCTCTTGGGTCAATTGATAATCGGTTTCAGGCGAGGCCAGTAAACGGATATACGCGACCAAACCTAAGGTTTGGGCTTTGTTTTCTATTGTCTTGCATACTTGCGGCATTGAGTGGCATTTTAAGATTTGCTCTTGCAGATCCATAAATTCGTGGAAAGTGCGGTCATTATTGGCCGCTAATGACATAAAGGCTGTGATCTCTTCCTCTAACTCTTCAATTCTCTGACGCTGACGATTCAGTTGTACATGCACCAAAGAGACAGCACCTTGTTGAGGGTGAGGCAAGGAGAGCCTGTCAACCAGCTCTGAACGCTGGAGGAAAAAATCGGGGTGATCTCGTAAATATTCAGCCACAACTTCGGCTGTGAGTGCATCCGCTTCAACGTGTGACAAAACGATTCCTTATCTTACTTAACCCTAACAAGAGACTTGACCATCAAACACATGAGTCGCAGGGCCTGTCATATAGAGTGGCTTACCCGGCCCTTGCCAGTGGATCTCTAACGAGCCACCAGGTAAGTGTACTGTCACCTCTTCCGCCAATAAGCCTTGAAGAATACCAACGGCAACCGCGCCACACGCGCCACTGCCACACGCTTGAGTTTCACCCGCGCCACGTTCATAAACACGTAGCTTCACTTCATTGCGATTCAGCACTTGCATGAAGCCTGCGTTAACACGCTCTGGAAAACGCTCATGGGATTCAAGCAGTGGACCCAAAATTTCAACCTCAGCGGTTGTTACATCCTCCACCACTGTCACCACATGCGGATTGCCCATGCTCACCGCGCCGCAGAACAAGGTTTTCTCTTCAACGCGCATGATGTAGGTTTTCTCTGCCTGTTTGGCTCGAAATGGAATCTTATTAGGCTCAAATTCTGGTATGCCCATGTTGACGGTGATTTGATCGTCCTCTTCAACATTTAAAACCATTTTGCCTTTTTTAGTCGTGACTCCGATGCTGTACTTATTGGTCAGCCCTTTCATCCGCACAAATCGAGCAAAGCAACGTGCGCCGTTGCCACACTGTTCAACTTCACTACCATCAGCATTAAAAATACGGTAGTGAAAATCACTTTCCGGATCATACGGCGCTTCAACCACTAATAGCTGATCAAACCCCACGCCAGTATGACGATCCGCCAAGCGACGGATCAAATCAGGGGAGAAGAAGACGTTTTGTGTAATGCAATCAACGACCATGAAGTCATTACCCAAACCGTGCATTTTAGAAAAATGGAAATGCATAATGCTTCAATTTACTCCGGCAGAATACGCTCTAATGCCCATAGGCTCGATAGTGCTTCACGCTGACGAACAAGGTGGATTTGTGCACCATCCACCATCACTTCCGCCACGCGAGTACGTGTATTATAGTTCGAAGACATCACAAAACCGTAAGCTCCTGCTGAGCGAACCGCCAGTAGATCTCCCTCATCCAAGACCAATGAACGATCTTTACCCAAGAAGTCACCGGTTTCACAAACAGGCCCAACCAAGTCATAGGTTAGCGCTTCACCTTGGCGCGGCACAACAGGAACAATATCTTGCCAAGCTTGATAAAGCGCTGGACGCATCAAATCGTTCATCGCCGCATCAATAATGGCAAAGTTTTTGTGTTCGGTATGTTTGAGAAACTCTACTTTCGTCAACAACACGCCCGCGTTAGCCGCAATAGCACGTCCCGGTTCAAAAATCAGTTCGAGATCTTGATGGTTACTCAAACGCGCCAACAAGGCTTTGGCATAATCGGAAGGCTGCGGAGGTAACTCATCGCGATACACCACACCTAAACCACCACCAACATCCAAATGTTTAATGGTGATCCCTTCCTCTTTAAGCTGATCAATTAACGCAAGTAAGCGATCAGTTGCATCAATAAAAGGGGCAATGGCGGTCAGTTGAGAGCCAATGTGGCAATCAATACCGTGAATGCTGAGATTCTCTAGGCTTTGTGCCAAGCGATAAACATCCAGTGCACGGTCAAAAGCAATACCAAACTTATTGTCACGCAAACCGGTTGAAATATAAGGGTGGGTTTGTGCATCCACATCAGGGTTGATGCGCAGTGAAATCGGTGCCTTGACACCCAGCTCGCCAGCCACTTTATTTAAACGTGCTAATTCAGGCTCGGATTCAACGTTAAAGCATTTAATCTTGAGCTCCAACGCGCGTTTCATTTCCGCTTCCGTTTTACCGACGCCAGAAAATACAACTTTCGCCGGGTCACCCCCCGCCACCACAACACGCTCTAGTTCTCCTGCCGAAACAATATCAAAACCTGACCCTAAACGCGCCAAGGTGTTTAATACGCCTAAGTTTGAGTTAGCCTTCACCGCATAACACACCAGATGAGGGTGTTCGCCTACCGACTTATCGAAAGCATGCCAGTGACGCTCTAAAGTAGCGCGAGAATAGACATACAAAGGCGTGCCGTATTGCTCAGCCAACTCTGTTAATGCGACATTTTCAGCCCAAAGCTGACCATCGTCCTGATAATTGAAGTAATCCAAAATTCGTTTCCTTTAAGCT
This sequence comes from Vibrio ordalii ATCC 33509, assembly GCA_000257205.1. Classification (GTDB taxonomy): domain Bacteria; phylum Pseudomonadota; class Gammaproteobacteria; order Enterobacterales; family Vibrionaceae; genus Vibrio; species Vibrio ordalii. The sequence goes on from AEZC01000168.1 coordinate 12,636, forward strand.
AAATCAATGACTATGGCTGAGGTTGTTCACTCTGCTCAGGCTCTGCTGGCATGTATAACGGCCCGGTTTGACCACACCCTGCTAAAGCAAGGAGTGACAACATAAAAAGTGCAGCGATTGATTTTTTCATTTTGCATGTCGTGATTATTGAGTCAATGCCCCCTATAATCGCACCACAATCAGGAAAAGCAATAGGATAGACAGGATGAACGATACTGAATTTCACCAACTTGTCGATGAGCAGCTAGAAATCATTGAACAAGCGATAGACGACGCAGGTGCCGACATTGATTACGAAACCTCAGGCAATGTGATGACGTTAGAATTTGATGACCGCAGCCAAATTATTATTAACCGCCAAGAGCCAATGCATGAAATTTGGCTGGCATCAAAGTCAGGCGGTTTCCATTTCAAACTGATCGACCAAAACTGGATTTGTTCAAAAACAGGGCTGGAATTGATTGCGATGGTGAAACAAGAATGTGAAAAACACGCTGGCGAAACGATCGACTGGGTGTAAAGCAACAACGCCAAGTGACAGATGTGTGACTTGGCGCTACCGAACTAAGCGTTGACCGCTTTTGAAGGACGAGAATAGAGCGCGGAATCGTTACGATAAGGGACAATATAACTCTCCCCTTCTTCTGGGTGGACGATTTGATAATACTGCGGCAGATTGAAGTTAATAAGTTTAGCGGAGAGTGGGTTACCGTCGCGCACTGAGGTATAAAAGCTGTTGACGTTGGTGATCATCTCATCTTTTTCGCCGCTGAACTGGTGATAGACTTCAATTTGGTTCGACTCATCCAACACATAAATGTTGAAGCCTTTATCGGTATCTTCAAAGAAAAACTGCACCAAGCCTTCACTAGCAAAACCATCGACGATTTCCGGCAGTTGATAATCTTGATCGCGATCGAGCATTAACAGCGGTGAACCTTTCAATTTGTTGGTTGAAATACTGCGGTAAAAATCTACCGAGTTTTCCAACTTCTGTACCGAAACCCCTCGCCGCTCAAAAAACAGGCCATACATTTGATCGCCAATGCGTAACGCTTTAAAACGGCGACGTTTCTCTTGCTCTACCTGTTTCAAACGCAAATCGATACATTCCGCCAGCAACTGGTACACCATGTTGCGCATCACGCCACGCAGACTTTTGCTGTAACAAAATACATCGACAGACTCTGGCGGTAGCGCATCTTGGTGCATTTTGCCCAGCACGGTTTTCAACGCGTCGAGCATCGCCGTTTCGCCAGTAAAATGGAGAGTCCGTACTTCATGCCACGAGTTGCGATACACTAAATCGACACTACCGACTAAGCTTCTTTGCTCAGATCCGAAACTGAAAATATCTATATTTTTCAAATCAATTTTGAGCGATTTACCGCTTAATTCCGCGGTAGGATCATTTTCAAAGTTGATGAACATCGCCAGTTGGCTGATTTCACAAGGGCTCGCTAAGGCCTGCATGGTCGGCCGCCGCTTACGCAACGAGAAGGTATTACGCAAATCGCTAACCATTTGATAGAACTTATCAATATCCAACTGTGCGTCACGTACTACTGAATGCAAATGAGTTGATTCCGTGATCAAACCATTAAAGAAGGCCCAAGAAACCAGCTTACTGAGGTATTCATTATGCTCAAGGAAAGGTTGGCCAATCATACGATGGGCAACCAGAGGCTGCTTATACAGATACCAGCCTGCCTTATTGGTTCGCCCTTCTCGAACTTGAATGAACGAGAGATCCGGCTCGTGCAGATCTGGCGAGATTTGTGGATTAAGTAGTGTGACTTTACCCGGCAACACCTCAAACACCGCATACAACTTACGTGCGAGGATTGAAATATCTTGTGGGCTAATGGCCGAGGTGATGTCATTACGGCGTGCAAACTGGATCAGGTTTCGATAGCTCAGCATCAACGCATCTAACAACGCATGATGGACAACTTTAACTTGTTCGACTTTCCAATTACGGCGATTGTCTAATTCTTGAACAACAGATTCCGACCAATTCCATTGCTGAATCATGTGGCTTAATGCTTCTCGACGCCATGCCACTGAGCCTAAGCTCGGCTCACGGGATAACTTTTCATGCGTTTTGAGATAAAAACAACGACGCACCAGATCAAGACGGGCAGAATCACCAATGCGTTCAAGGTAACGCGTCACTTTTTCAAGCATCAAATAGTAAGCATCCATACTGTACAAATCAGGTTCATGAGTAAAAAACCGTCGTTTGGTATCAATGCTTAATAATTGCGTGTGTGGGTACTCCCACGAATACGCCTCAAGCAGAATCGCTTTTAACACTGACTTGTAAGGCGAGTCGATGCTTTTATAAAGCTGCCAAAGGTTTGCGCCGAAATACTCTTCGGCAGGAATGCGGTTCAATTTACCAAAATCGATCCATTCACTGCAATTGATGTAATCATTGCTGCACAATTCGTGCACATATTCGTCGTAGCACTCTTCCATTTCAGGAGGCACAATTTGCCACAGTAAACGCTTACCTGCCAACCGAACAGCAGAGCGATAGAACTCGTCTAATAGCAGAAGATGTTGCGATGAACCGCAGTTTTCGCCTGTCATCTGCTCAGAATGATTACTGCGAAAACGTAGCTCATCCATCAAGAAAAAGTTAGCTTCCACCCCTTGGCTCTTTGCCCAATCAGTGATCAACAAACATTTGTTGCTTAAGCTTTCCCGCTCATCACAGCTCATACTCGATGCTACACATACCCAAATATCTAAGTCACTCGAGGTGCTTTGACCGATCGACGAGGTACTGCCCATGGTATACAGAGCAAGAATTGCGGGGGTGTCTGCAGTCGGTAAGGGTTGACCTAAAGTGAGTTCTGTATCTTCAACCAGCTGACGTTGGATGTCGTCAGGCTCAAAACCATAGACACCATAAGGGACTTTTGCATCGTAGTAGCCGGGAATAATCGGGTGATTGAAGTGCAGTAATTCAGGAATGAAATGAAATACACGTTGACTTTGCAAATCCATAAGCGCCAGCGCACGCTCGGTACGTTGCTGGTTGAGATTGTCTAATCGTTGAATTAACGTCTTGGTGTAAGCCTGCAAGGTTGATTCCTTGGTTGAAACATTAACACGCGCTTTGATTATATTTTATTCTAAAGCACCAAAAAAACGTGATCAATCTAACATTTTCTTTCCATTTGGTAAAGCCCTCTCGATGCATATCACACTCAGGCAGAGCATGCCTACAATGCACTCCAACGACCTTGGCTATAGTGTCGTAGCTATTTACACTTTGTCGTAATAGCTCATTATATAAACGAGATATAAATCACACAATTTTGACCAATTTATGCTATCTCTTCATCAATCCTTCACAGCGACGATCTAGTAGTAAACCTTTCATAGCGGGAATGATAGGATTAAACCATCCATTACCTACACTCGGGATTATCATGACTCACGCAACACCCATTCGAATCGCCACACGTAAAAGCCCGCTCGCCCTTTGGCAAGCTTATTATGTTAAAGATGCGCTGCAAGCGGCTCATCCTGGCCTAGAAGTGGAATTAGTGACCATGGTAACCAAAGGTGACGTCATTTTAGATACGCCTTTAGCTAAAGTGGGTGGTAAGGGGCTTTTTGTCAAAGAGTTGGAAGTCGCTATGCTTGAAGGCCGTGCCGATTTAGCAGTGCATTCAATGAAAGATGTTCCCGTCGATTTCCCTCAAGGGCTTGGACTAGTGACGATTTGTGAACGCGAAGATCCACGTGATGCTTTCGTTTCAAACACCTATCAAAGCATTGAACAACTGCCTCAAGGTGCCATCGTCGGCACCTGCAGCCTGCGTCGCCAATGCCAACTCAAAGCATATCGACCAGACCTTGTGATTAAAGAATTACGTGGCAATGTCGGTACGCGTCTTGGAAAACTCGACGCAGGTGAATACGATGCGATTATTCTCGCCGCAGCAGGTTTAAAACGTTTGAAGCTTGAAGAACGCATTCGCAGCATTATTGAGCCAGAACAGTCGCTGCCTGCAGTAGGGCAAGGTGCAGTCGGGATTGAATGCCGTTTAGATGACGAACGTTTAAGAGCATTGCTTGCGCCACTCAACCATTCTGACACGGCTGATCGCGTGAAATGTGAACGAGCCATGAACCTAACATTAGAAGGCGGCTGCCAAGTACCTATCGGTAGCTACGCATTGCTCGATGGTGATCATATTTGGCTAAGAGCATTAGTCGGTGATCCTGATGGCTCTAAGATTGTGCAAGGTGAGATTCGCGGCCACCGCTCCGATGCCGAGCAACTAGGAATCACGCTTGCCCATCAATTGCTCAATGATGGAGCGCGAGATATTCTGTCCAAACTCTATTGCGAGCACGAATAAAGCATGACGGTGTTGGTCACTCGCCCCGAAAATCAAGGGATTGAACTTTGCCAACAATTAGCGAATCTCGGCATTCGCTCCGTTCACCATCCGCTAATTCAGATTAATGCGGGAACCGATCTCCCGCATTTACTCCCAGAACTTCAGCAATGCGACATTATTATTGCGGTTAGCCAAAACGCGGTGACGTTTAGCCATCAATTTTTGCAAGATCACCGATATTTTTGGCCAAATGACGCCAGATACCTTGCCGTTGGTCAAAAAACCGCACATGTTTTCAGCAAATTGAGCCAACAAAAAGTACACTATCCGCAGATAAGTGACAGTGAACACTTGCTTACCCTACCACAGCTGCAATCAATATCGGGCCTTAAGGTAATGATTTTGCGTGGTAATGGCGGACGTGAGCTCATCCACGACAGCTTAATCGAGCGTGGTGCTGATGTGGTATATAAGGAAGTGTATCGACGCGATACGATCACCTTCTGTGCCGCTGAATCGATATCTCTGTGGCAGCAACAGCAAGTCACTCAGTTAGTTGTCACCAGCTCAGGTCAACTCAATTTTATGATGGATCAATTCTCTGATTCACAACGACTCTGGCTGCTAAATTTAGCTCTTTTTGTCCCAAGCGAGCGAATTCGACAAGAGGCGCTGCACATGGGATTTGGGTGCGTCACGAACGTGGGAAGCGCCTCCAATACAGAACTAGCGGCTAGTATTAGCCAATCTAGACAGGACTCTAAGCATGACAAGCAAAAATAATAACCCGCATATTGAACCTGAAAAAGCAGCCACACCTCCTCTGGTTACAGAAAAAGACGCAACGGATAACCTTGATTCACCAAAAAGTTACGTGCAGGATCCCACGTCTCAGCCTGAAGAAAAGAGTGATAAACAAGCAAAGCGCAGCATTAAACTTTCTGTTATTGCAATTAGCCTATCCATCATTTTCAGTGGTGGCATGGCTTATCAAATGCAGCAAAAAGACGCCTTTTACCAAGCCAAAATCAACGCATTGCAGACTCAATTAACACAAACCCAAAGTCAGCTCGCCGCTGAAATCAATCAAATAAAGCAAGAAACACAAACCAAAGCGGACCAACTCACTCACAAAACTGACGTAGCCTTGAATCAACAGCAAAAAAGTATCGACAGCTTGCAACTAGCGATATCTGATATCAAAGGCCGCCGTCCCAACGACTGGCTACTAGCAGAAGCAGACTACTTAGTAAAACTGGCAGGACGTAAACTTTTTCTAGAACATGACATCGTCAGCGCGACCAAGCTAATGGAAAGCGCTGATCAGCGTATTGCTGCGCTGAATGACCCAAGCTTAGTTCCGCTACGCAAAGCCATGGCACGTGACATTACTCAGCTCAAAATCATCCCATTGATTGATCGTGAAGGGCTAGTGTTACGCTTAACAACCTTACAGCAACAAGTTGACACTCTACCGCTGGCCAATGCCATGTTGCCTGAAACTCAGCAGCAATCAGCGCCCCAAGTTTCCGAAAATATTAACGACTGGCAAAATAATCTCGTTAACTCATTGAAAGACTTCTCGGAGAACTTCATTACCTTCCGCACTCGAGAGGGTAATGCCATTCCGCTACTGTCACCTGAACAGCACTTCTATCTAAAAGAAAATCTCAAAGCAAAATTAGAAACCGCCATCAAAGCCGTATACGCAGAACAACAAGAGATTTATACAACGGCACTGAGCACAGCAGATAAATGGTCAGCCAGCTTCTTTAATTCCGATGATCAGAGTGTGCAGCAGTTTAATCACGCGCTATTGCGGCTCAGTAAACAAAATATACAAGTGCAATATCCAGTTAAACTTGAAACTCAGCACGAACTCGCTGATGTCATCACTGAACGCCTACGCCGTGAAGTCTCTCCAATGAGCGTTACGGAGGATAAGTAATGTTTAGAGTCATCTTTCTTTTTGTAGTATTAGGGGCCGGTTTATTTGTCGGAACCCAATACGCTGGCCAGCAAGGTTATATTCTTATCTCTATAGCTAATAGAACAATAGAGATGAGCGTAACCACCTTAGTGATCTTTGTGATTGCACTCCTCTCTGGATTATTTAGCTTAGAATATCTCCTCAAAAAAGCATTCTACGCCAGTTCAAACACATTAAACTGGTTCAGCGTACGTAAGTTAAAGCGCTCTCGCCGTTATACCAATGAAGGTATCATTAAACTTCTAGAGGGAGACTGGAAGCAGGCAGAAAAGAAAGTCACTCGCTGGGCGAACCACCATGATATGCCGCTGCTCTGCTATCTTGTTGCATCGGAAGCCGCGCAGGGAATGGGCGACAGAGCAAAACGAGATTATTATTTAGATCTCGCGAGTCAGCAAAGTAATGCAGGTCTAGCTGTTGAATTAACTCGTGCCAAACAACAAGTACGAGAAGGAGAGTTTGAGCAGGCGCTAAGCACTCTATCAGCCTTACAAGCCACTCATCCGAATAACACCATCGTGCTCAACTTACTCAAGACAACATACGTACACCTAGAACAGTGGCAACCGCTGCTTGAGCTTTTACCTAAGCTCCAAAAAGCAAAACAGATCAATGCGGACGAGAGCCAACAACTGAACAAAAAAACACAATGCGGTTTACTAAAAAACGTGGCCCAGCAGCAAGGTAGCGAAGGCTTAATCAATCATTGGGACAAGCTCCCAAGGAAAACCAAAAACGACGTCATTTTAACTCAATGCTTCATCGAGCAGTTAATCCAACGAAAAGCAGACTCGGAAGCATTTACCATCATTAAAGAAACATTGAAAAAACACCCAATGCCAGCACTGTATTCATTATTGGCAGAGCTCAATTTACCAGATAGATACCCAGCAATTTTATTGTTACAAGAAGCCATTCGTAAGGATAGTAGTAACGCCGAAGCACACAGCGCACTGGCTCAATTGCATATGAGAGAGCAAAAATGGGCTGAGGCGCAAAGCCATTTGGAAAAAGCGTTATCGCTCCGTGCCAATGTATCTGATTACGCTTATCTTGCCGATAGCCTTGAAAAACAAAACTACCCTAAAGCCGCCGCAGAAGTCTCACGTAAGGCTCTGACCATGATAGAGCATGTTTAAATGGCAATCTAAGCACATAGTACCAGCCTAAATAAAAATATGAACTAATTGAGGGCATTCAACGATAGAACTTATTCGCTATGGACAGCCTCAATAATATCGACTTTAAAAAGCTCGCAAGCCAGCAGAAATCTATTCAGATGAAAATGAGACTGCTGGCCCTCGCTCATTTCAAAGATGGACACTCTCGCACCAAAATCGCCAAGTTTCTTAATGTCAGCCGAACCAGTGTTAATAAGTGGGTTCAAACTTTTCTTGAGAAAGGATTAGAAGCCAATCAGTTTTTTGCGGATTACGAAGACATTGTCTCCAAAGTATGTCGGGCTTGGAATAGTTTTTTGGAATGCTCGACCAGAGTCAGACAGATGTGTTCGAGAAGGTGGATAGAG
>AEZC01000169.1 GCA_000257205.1 Vibrio ordalii ATCC 33509
ACTATCATACCTATTTTTCTCTATTGTTGTGACCTATCTATGGTTCAGTTTTAAAGATAAAAAATTATCAGAGCCGAAATAAAAACTAAATAGAGGCCTCACGTTGATTTTGTATTGAGTTTTTAGCGGCATTGATCGCGGTTATAGCTAGTGTGTTAAAAGCGCTTCACAGGATAATTGAAAAGGGAAGTCAATGATAATTGGGTTATTTTGGACAGAGAAAGGCATCTTACTACTCGGTATTATTTTTATTTTGATGAGTATTATGCGGTACAGTAAACGCAGTCATGACTGGAAAGGTGTGATAACGATGTTTTATCGTCGTATTCCGATGTCAATTGAGGAATATAAGTGGTACCGCTTAGGAGTGGCGCTGATTGTTGTAGCTATTGTGTTGCGTATTACTTTGTTGACGTTTTGGCCTGCACTGTAAGTTTGGTCTGAATAGGGTGGTTTTTTAATGACAATACTATTCACACGTGTTGGCTTTTCTTCTACGGCGATATCAATTAAATTTTTCCACAACTCGCATCTATCTAACGTTTAGGTATACACTCTATTTATCAAATTAAATAAATAGAAGGTGATTACATGTCTTTCCCCGTACTCATCTGTGATGACTCTGCACTGGCTCGAAAGCAGATGGCTCGTTCACTTCCCGCCTCGCTAAACGCCGATATTACTTTCGCAGTTCATGGTTTAGATGGGATTAAAAATCTTGAAGAACATGATTTTAAATTGATGTTCCTCGATTTGACCATGCCAGAATTGGATGGTTACGGTACGTTAGAAGAAATACAGCGTAGAGGAATGTCTATTCCTGTCGTTGTGGTTTCCGGGGATATACAGCCAAAAGCGAAAGAACGGGTAATGGCCCTCGGGGCTCGAGCTTTTATTCAAAAGCCGATCGATAAAGAAGCCTTGAATCGTGTGCTGAAAGAGCTGGTCGAACCACCAACACAACCTCATATCGTTACACCTATTTCGGTTGAATTACCGATTTTAAAGCGTCGTGACATCTATATGGAAGTTGCGAACGTTTCGATTGGTCGAGCGGCAGATGCTCTAGCGCGGCACTTTGATGTATTTGTTCATTTACCTTTGCCTAACGTGAATATTTTTGAAGTGAGTGAACTACATATGGCACTGCGAGACTTGGCAGAAAATGATCAAGTGTCGGGCGTATGTCAAGGTTTTAGCGGTGAAGGTATTGCAGGTGAAGCACTCGTGCTCTTGAGTGATTCAAGTGTTTCTGACCTCAAAAAATTAATGAAAGTACCAGCAGACAGCGAAGAGCTTGAAGAATTAGAGCTGTTGATGGATGTATCCAATATTTTAGTTGGCTCTTTTCTGAATGGATTAGGCGAGCAATCGGAGGTGCGCTTTTTTCAAAGCTCTCCAGTGCTGCTTGGACAACATATTTCGATTGACTCCATCATTAACTCAACAGCCGGTTCATTTAAAAAGACAATGACATTTGAAGTAAGCTATAACATTGATCAAACAACGATCCGCTGTGACTTGCTCTTTATGTTTGTGGATGAGTCTCTTCCGTTGCTAGACAATAAATTATCGTACTTAATGGAGGATTTTTAACGATGAATCTCCCTGCAGAATTTGAACAGTTCCACTGGATGGTGGATATGGTGCAGAATGTCGATATGGGGCTTGTCGTGATTAATCGTGACTATGAAGTACAAGTCTGGAATGGATTTATGACACACCACAGTGGTATTCAAGGACATGATGCAATTGGCAAAACCATTTTTGAACTGTTTCCTGAAATCCCCCAAGAGTGGTTTAAGCTCAAAACCAAACCTGTGTATGACTTAGGCTGTCGTAGTTTTATTACTTGGCAGCAGCGCCCATATCTCTTCAAATGTCGTAATGTTCGCCCTATTACTCAGCAAGCCGACTACATGTACCAAAGCATTACTTTAAACCCGATGCGAACCACGACGGGTAAAATAAACTCACTGTTTTTATCGATACAGGATGCCACATCTGAGGCGTTGGCCTCTTTGCGGACACACACATAGAATAAAAATGTCGAGTATTTTGAAGCCTCCTTTTTAATATTTTATTAAGGAGGCTTCATATTAGTGATGGGTTCAATTAATTAAGCGTTACAAGCTCATTTCCGCAACGCTGATTGTTTATAAAGGCACGAATGTTATCCAAAGTTGTCTGAGCGATATTGTGTAGCGCATCTTCAGTCAAAAAGGCTTGATGACCTGTAAACAGTACATTGTGGCAAGCTGATAGGCGTCTGAATACATCATCGACAATCACATCATTCGACTTATCTTGGAAGAAAAGATCTTTTTCATTGTCGTAAACATCTAAACCAAGAGCGCCGATACGACCTTGTTTCAGTGCTTCAATTGCTGCAACTGAATCGAGCAATTCACCTCGGCTGGTGTTTACAATCATCACGCCATCTTTCATTTGGGAAAATGCGTGGCTGTTGAGTAAATGGTAGTTCTCTGGCGACATTGGGCAGTGAAGCGTAATCACATCACTTTGTTGGTAAATTTCCTCAAGGCTGCAGTAAGTGGCACCGAGTTCAATCGCCAGAGGGTTCTGATAAGGGTCGAAGCACAGTACTTTCATTCCTAACCCTTTTAAAATGCGCATTGTGGCGATACCAATTTTTCCTGTGCCAACAACTCCCGCGGTTTTACCGAAGAAGTTAAACCCGACCAACCCTTCTAGTGAGAAATTAGCGTCTCGGGTGCGCTGGTACGCCTTGTGAAAGCGGCGGTTCAAACACATCATCATTCCTACTGTGTGCTCTGCCACCGATTCTGGTGAATATGCGGGCACTCGCACCACTTGAATGCCCAGCTCTTTTGCGGCATCAAGATCAACTTTATCAAACCCTGCGCAGCGCATTGCGATAAGCCTCGTCCCATTTTTATACAATTGGCTCAATACTGGGCGACTTAAATCGTCATTCACAAAAGCGCACACCACAGCGCATCCTTGGGCCATTTTGGCTGTGGCTGGGGTGAGTCGAAAATCGTGAAAGTGTAACGAGAAGAGTGTCTCATCATTAATTTTCGAAAAAGAGCTCGCGTCGTAAGATTTTGCGCTAAAAAATGCAATGTTGATCATATTATCTTCCTAATCAGACTTATAGTTTTCACCTATAAATACGCTTAATATCACAGAAAATAAACCACAAAATAACTATGTCTTTGGGATGGTAGGAGTTGCGGGGTGATGTCACTAAAATCGAAAACGGACGGATTAATGATAAAAATTCACCACAATCTGTAAAAGTCGCCGATAGAAATGTCTGAGTCACCTCTTTTGCGAGTGTGATTTTCATCACATTTTCGGCGCAATGCTGAACAAGGTAACGTTTGCTTATTGTATGAAAGATTTTGCTAAAATGATGGGTTCTTTAATAACGTATTGAAAAATAAAAATTTACACGATGAGTATTTGAGAGAGATAAACTTGAGAAGTGTCGGATATGAAAGTTTCGAGATAGTACCAACAAAAAAAATGCAAATATCAGACTTGCCGATAAGAAATCCGGGCCTATAATGCTGAAAATCGGAGCGTCTGCCAACGCTCCGGTTTTTTTTTGTCCAAAATGTACTGACGTCTGCCAACGAAGGTACTACGCACTCTGCAAAAGAGACACAAATGGTCAATTAATCAAGGAATTACATAATGCGTATCGAACAAGAACTTAAGTTAGGTTTTAAAGATGTCCTGTTTCGCCCTAAGCGTTCAACACTAAAAAGCCGTTCTCAAGTAAATTTAACCCGCGATTTTACATTCAAGCATAGTGGGCGTCAATGGTCCGGCGTGCCTGTTATTGCGGCGAATATGGACTCGGTAGGCAGTTTTGCTATGGCAAAATCACTTGCTGAACATGAGGTAATGACAGCGGTTCATAAACATTACTCAGTAGCTGATTGGGCTGAGTTTGTTAAAAACGCCGATGCATCAACACTTAAGCATGTGATGGTTTCAACTGGCACATCTGATGCTGATTTTCAAAAAACCAAAGATATCATGGCGCTTAGTGACGATCTGATTTTCATTTGTGTTGATATTGCTAACGGCTACTCTGAGCACTTGGTCGATTACGTACAACGCGTGCGTGCGCAATTTCCAGATAAAGTGATCTCAGCTGGTAATGTTGTCACCGGAGACATGTGCGAAGAGCTCATTCTAGCGGGTGCGGATATCGTAAAAGTTGGTATCGGCCCGGGCTCGGTTTGTACCACTCGCGTGAAAACAGGTGTTGGTTATCCTCAGCTTTCAGCCATTATTGAATGTGCCGATGCGGCGCATGGATTAGGCGGGTGTATCATTGGTGATGGTGGCTGCACATGCGCAGGTGACGTTTCTAAAGCCTTTGGTGGTGGCGCTGATTTTGTCATGCTTGGTGGCATGCTAGCAGGCCATGAAGAATCTGGCGGCGAAGTGTTTGAAAAAGAGGGCGTGAGCTACATGAAGTTCTACGGCATGTCGTCACAGTCTGCAATGGCGAAGCACTCTGGCGGCGTTGCAAAATACCGCGCAGCGGAAGGCAAAACCGTATTGCTACCTTTCCGTGGCAGTGTTCATGAAACGATTTCAGACATCCTTGGCGGTGTACGTTCAACCTGTACTTATGTCGGTGCAGCTAAGTTAAAAGAGCTCACAAAGCGCACCACATTTATCCGTGTTCAAGAGCAAGAGAACAACGTTTACGGTAAAGAGTAAACTTCCAACTCTTCGGAAAATGTAAATACAACCATACATTGCAATAAAACAATCATACGTTGAAATTTAAACAACCATACCTTGCTGCTGTATAAAAAGTGTACCATACTTTTGAAAGTTTACTACAGGTGTGGTTGTTTGATATGAAAAAACGAATCCTCAAAAACTCTAAAGTAAAGAACATTTCCCGCTTTGTTAGCTTGAAGACAGATTCAGTTCAAACTACAGAATCTGATCTTGAGTTTGATGCTTGTTTTCATTTTGAATTCGCTCCCCACCGAAATAAAGACATTCGAAACCCAACCATTGGGCTTTAAATATCGGATGAACGGACTTGTTCGTCGATATACGCCTGATATGCTTTGCTATTTTCATGATGGTTATGCACCATATTATGAAGTTAAGCCTAAATGGGTAACTGAACAGGATGAATTTAAAGAAAAATTTGATGCGCAGAGGCAACAAGCAATTGCCAACGGACACGATTTACTCGTTCTGACAGAAGAGGATATTCAAATTTACCCTTTATTAGATAATTTGAAGATCATTCATCGCTATGCTTGTTCTGATAATCTTGATGATGTTCAGATTAGGCTTTTAAAGTTATTCCAAAATTACGGTGAAATGCGAATTTCGCAAGTATTAAAAGCTAGTCAGGGACAATCTGCATCTATATTGCCTGCGCTATATGATTTAATTGCAAAAAAAATTCTAGAGTTTGATTGGCATTGTCCAATTAGCCATGATTCTCTTATCTGGAGAGTTTCATGAGCGACAACTCTGAAGATGTTCATGCTTTTGGTGGTTTTTTCTCAGAGAAAAGCTCAGTTATTTCTGTGCCTAAGACATCAAAGGGTGCACCATTTGGGACCGAACTTCAAGAAAGGTATCAAGACCTATTTTCATTCGATGAAAAACGAAGAGATGAGGCAATTCATCGATACAACATATTAGATTACCTTATTGAATTGCATGGCCCTAGTCTAACCTTAAAGAAAATATTGGGTTCGATGAAAGGCCTTGAAGATAAATTTTATCCGAATGTACCATCTCCTCCATCGATATATCGTTATTGGAATACGTATAAGAAATCTGGTTTTGTACTTTCTTATTTGGTTCCTGGAGTAACTAGCGGTAATAGGGTCATGACTCCAATCGGTTGATTTAAAAATAGAATTCCCGTTCAATGAATGTTCCGATCACCTTATCGTGCATCTCCTCCGATCTAGAAAAGCCGATAGTTCTACGCACTAAACGTTTTAATCTGGAACGTAAGGTCGTAAGCGCGTAAGCGCATCATAAA
>AEZC01000170.1 GCA_000257205.1 Vibrio ordalii ATCC 33509
TGTTTAAGAGTGATTCGCAACGCGTGGCATTTTTACTATGCGTTGTATTTAGTGTTTAAGGTGGTATGTGGGAACTTCGGTATTGCGTTGCTCACACCTTAACAGGGCGTTATGTACTTTTCTGAAATCCTTCCTACAAATCAAACTTGTGCACAGTGTCATTATGCGTTAGTCTTTGTCTATGGATGCACAATGAGACAGTGCAAGTTGCAATGGCATTAGAATTTAAAGATAAGTGGTTAGAGCAGTTTTACGAGGATGATAAACGACATCGTTTAATTCCAAGTAGCATAGAGAATGCTCTATTTCGGAAGCTGGAAATCTTAGATGCAGCTCAAGCTGAATCAGACTTAAGAATTCCACCGGGTAATCGTTTTGAACATCTTGAAGGAAATCTTAAAGGTTGGTGTTCAATTCGAGTGAACAAACAGTATCGTTTGATTTTTCAGTGGGTTGATGGTGTTGCACTAAATACTTACTTAGACCCACATAAGTATTGAGGTAACGACTATGCGTAAGACAAAACGTCGTCCAGTTAGCGTTGGGGGAATGTTAAAAGTTGAATTTCTTGAACCAATGGGCATCACATCAAAAGCGCTCGCTGAAGCGATGGGCGTACACAGAAATACGGTGAGTAATTTAATTAATGGTGGTGTGTTAACAGCTCCGGTAGCAATCAAGTTAGCCGCGGCATTAGGTAACACCCCAGAATTTTGGCTTAACATTCAACATGCAGTTGATCTTTGGGATACGAGAAATCGTTATCAAGAAGAAGCAAAGTTTGTAAAGCCGTTGTTTGTTTCGCTGGAACAAAGCGCACGTACATAACAAACGCCTCAAGAGGGACTGTCAACGCGTGGCGTTTCCAGCCCCATTGAGCCGCGGTGGTTTCAGTTGTTGCGTTTGAGTTTAGTGGTAATGCGTTGTCAGCCCCTTAGGCGGGCGTTATGCAACTAAGGTAAATTTAGGGGTTCAATCTTTTGGGATTTCTCCGGCCATTCGTTTTGTATTTTCGGCAAATGAGTATTTTTACCCTCAGATTCGTGGTTCACTCAAGCCGTAAAACAGGCAAGGTTCTTTGTTTGCCTCAATGAGTTTTAGCGCTGGCGCGTTGTAAATTCAGTGGGCGCAAAGTGTGGAAAGGGCAAGTTTATCGAGCATTTTTCACTTGCTGAAGGTTTCGCTCGTTGAGTTTTCCTGATTCAAAAGCTTGGTTTGTTGCTGAAGGGTGGGCTTTGTTTTGGCGGCTTATTTATCACAGTTCTTGCTTGGGTTGATTCTTGAATCACTCAACCATTGCAATTGTGGTTTTTGATCGAGTAAAGTCATTTTATCTCATTGAATTTGCATAACAAACGGCTCAAGAGGGATTGCCAACGCGTGGCGACTTTAGTGCAAAATTGCAGTTCAGTGTTTAAGTGTGTTTTTTAAGTTCGGCGGTGCGTTGTCAACCCCTTAGCCGGGCGTTATATGTAATAATCAACGGAGGTAAGAATGTCAAAGAAAAAAGGACAGCATCTAGTCCCTGCTTGTTAT
>AEZC01000171.1 GCA_000257205.1 Vibrio ordalii ATCC 33509
CAATTTAGGTTGAGTTAATTTAACAACTGTAGTCGTTTTGGAGAGCGAATACGCTTACGAGCTGATCCGATGACCTCTTCATCATGCCTCTTTTATCAGTATGGAATTATATCTCTATCCATTATTACACTTGCTTATGTTGCTATTTATAGATACTCCCTTAGTTTCCTATCATTTGTTAAGATCTGCGTTAGTGAGCAGAAGATCAAAATAATGAGTTAATTAACAAAAAATAATATTAAAAGTAACAGAATTGTGCTCGAACGCTCATAAATGCTGTTTTTTAATTTTCGTGGGAAGAGAAATGTGCAAAATTTGCCGCACACAGACATTGTGTACACAAAAAATAAACAAGGACACTTACTATGACTCGAACAAAACAACATACTCTTCTCGGAGAGTGTATAGCGGAGTTTATCGGCACGGGATTGCTGATTTTTTTCGGTGTAGGTTGTGTTGCCGCCTTAGTTCTCACTGGTGCACAATTTGGCCAGTGGGAAATCAGCATCATGTGGGGCTTAGGTGTGGCAATTGCTATCTATTGCACTGCGGGTGTTTCTGGCGCTCACATTAATCCAGCGGTGACCATTGCACTGGCCGCCTTTCATGGCTTTAATAAAGCGAAAGTGCTTCCCTATATTGCGGCGCAAATGCTCGGTGCATTCTGCTCTGCTGCTCTGGTTTACGGCTTGTACAGCAACCTTTTTACTGATTATGAAATCGCACACAATTTTGTCCGTAGCAGCCAAGAAGCGTTAGCCACAGCAGGTATTTTTTCTACCTACCCTAATGCTTCATTATCATTTGTTGGTGCATTGGCGGTCGAATTTGTCATCACAGCGGTATTAATGTTCGCTATTTTGGCACTAGGTGATGAAAATAATGGTGCTCATCGCAATGCAATGAACCCATTGCTGATTGGTATTCTGATTGCGGTTATCGGTGGTTCACTTGGCCCATTGACTGGCTTTGCAATGAACCCGGCGCGTGACTTTGGGCCGAAATTGTTTGCTTACTTAGCTGGCTGGGACTACGCACTAACAGGTGCAAAAGATATCCCATACTTCATCGTACCTATCATTGCTCCTATTGCTGGTGCCTGTTTTGGGGCATGGGCTTACCCTAAATTTATTGGCGCGTACTTACCCACTGTCGGCGTAGGCTGCACCATTCCAAACCAGTGTGATGACGTAGAAGAAAGTGAGCAAGCTCACGTCTAAAATAACGACAACACTTCATAAAACGATTAACGTGAAAGATAAGGAAAAGACCATGACTGAGCAGAAATATATTGTTGCCCTTGACCAAGGAACAACAAGCTCACGTGCTGTAGTGTTAGATCATGATGCTAACATTGTCAGTGTTTCTCAGCGTGAATTTACCCAGATCTACCCTCAAGCTGGCTGGGTTGAACATGATCCACTGGAAATTTATGCGACGCAAAGTTCGACGCTAGTAGAAGCACTTGGCAAAGCAGGCATTCGCAGTGATGAAATTGCGGCGATTGGTATTACCAACCAACGTGAAACTACGGTGGTGTGGAACAAAGAAACGGGTAAACCAGTCTACAATGCGATTGTATGGCAATGTCGACGTACCACATCCATTTGTGAAGAATTGAAAGCACGCCCAGGGCTAGAAGAGTATATCCGCGAGAATACAGGCCTAGTGCTTGACCCTTACTTCTCTGGCACCAAAATCAAATGGATTTTGGATAATGTCGAAGGGGCTCGTGAAGACGCCGAGGCTGGAAAACTGCTGTTTGGTACGATTGACTCGTGGCTCGTTTGGAACATGACACAAGGCCGTGTTCACGTTACTGATTATACCAATGCATCTCGCACTATGCTTTTCAATATCAATAACTTGCATTGGGATGAAAAGATCCTAAAAGAGTTTGATATTCCTTTGTCTATGATGCCTGAAGTGAAGAACTCTTCCGAAGTTTACGGCCAAACCAACATTGGTGGTAAAGGGGGGACACGTATTCCTATTGCTGGGATTGCGGGTGACCAGCAAGCTGCACTTTATGGGCAGATGTGTGTTGAGGCGGGCCAAGCAAAAAATACTTACGGCACTGGCTGTTTCTTATTGATGAACACAGGTAAAGAGAAAGTCACCTCACACAATGGCTTGCTAACAACTCTGGCTTGTGGCCCTGCTGGTGAACCTTACTATGCACTTGAAGGTGCAGTCTTTATGGGCGGTGCATCGATTCAATGGTTGCGTGATGAATTGAAACTGATTTCAGATGCGCATGAATCGGAATATTTCGCTACGAAAGTTGATACGGCCAACGGCGTTTATGTTGTGCCAGCGTTTACTGGTTTAGGCGCGCCATATTGGGATGCTTATGCCCGTGGTACGATTGTTGGTTTAACGCGTGGCGTGAATTCGAACCATATTATTCGAGCGACCTTGGAAAGTGTCGCTTACCAAACACGTGATGTACTTGATGCAATGCAAGCTGATTCTGGCATTAAACTGTCTGCGTTACGTGTAGACGGTGGCGCGGTAGCCAATAATTTCTTAATGCAATTCCAATCTGATGTGCTTGCTACCGAAGTGCACCGTCCTAAAGTGACAGAAGTGACCGCGCTAGGGGCAGCCTATTTAGCTGGTCTTGCGGTTGGCTTTTGGGGAAGCTTGGATGAGCTTGCTGATAAAGCCGTGATCGATAAAACATTCGTTCCTCATCAAGATGAAGAGAAGCGCGATCGTCGCTATAAAGGTTGGAAACGTGCGGTGAAATGTGCGCAAGCTTGGGCAACTATGCACGATGACGAAGAGTAATACTTAGCCTTATGGCCTCTATGTATCCCCCTGCTAGAGGCTTTTTGCTTGGCTATCTATGTTTTTGCTCTCTGATTTATCGATAAAAAATGCTCTGTCATCGTGGCAGAGCATTTTTTTTACACGTCAATTTTTATTATTTTGGGTTTATCATGCAGCGTTTTTGGCGTCAGCCGTTTTTTTTTCTCGCTGCATCTTTGCTAAAAAGTATATGTTTACGCAGGCGATAAAGCCGTTGGTGAGCACTACAGGCCATGAGTCAATCATTAGTCCGTAAGCGGTAAACAGTGCACAACCAACAAAATTAAGAATACGCAGTTTAACGATATCTTTCATTGTCAGCGAGATTGCCACCATGATTGAGGCGGCATAGCCCAAAATTTCAACCACATTCATTTCCATAATTTGACCCTCTTAATATATGCCGAACGATGTCGGTACCAATCTTCTCGCCGTGAGATAAGTGAGGAAGCTCCATGCCTCGAATGGTCATAGTTAATTTTATGTCTATTAATATAACAATAGCTAATATGTGATAAAAGACTCAAAACCAGGTTCGGAGAAGGTTAGCGATTACGCAAACGTTTAATGTCTATTGCATTAAATTTATCGTGCTTTTGTTTGATGGAAACATTCATTGGCTTTGTGAATGTTATTGCCAATAAAAAACCCGCTTTGATGCGGGTTTCGAAGATGGTCGGCATCAATTTTACTTTTTGCCTTGAGTCATTTGTTTATCTTTATCGGTCAGCTCGCGAATACGACGGCTAATATCACGGCGCTCTTTTGAAATTTCTGCGCTTTTGATGATGTGGTCATCGACGCGATCTTCGTAATCGGCTTTCATATTATTGATGATCGCCATGACTTCTTCGTGGGTCATATCTGGTTTCATGTAATCGAGCAAGTTCTCAAGCAATTCAACTCTTTTACGGTTATCACGAACTTTTTTCTCGTTATCTAGCAGTTCACGTTTCAGTTTATTTTTACGGCGAGCTTGGTTAACAATTTCAAATACGATACTCATAGGTTCCTTTTCCAACTTGAATGTCAATTGCTACTGATTAAATCATATCGAGCTGATTCATAACAGTCTTTAGATCAATCCTGACTCACTCTTGATTAAGAAATCATCAGTCTATTCATGAGTGATTGTACTGCGGTGTAAATGCGCTATATCATGTGCGCACCGTATGACAATGTAATGATACCAGATATGCAACTTTCAGAGATTGTAATCCCTAACACGAAAGACGTGCCTGCAAAACAGCATCACAATGTCAAATTACGTGAGGCTTACATTAGCGAACGTGAACAGCTAGAGATGACCGAGTTAGAGTTAAGCCGTGCAAAGATTATGATGATTGATAGCAATGGGAAACTCATCAGAATCTCACTGTTGTTAGAACACTAATAGAACATAGAACATAGAACGTACAACGTACAACGTAGATTGTGGTCTTGATTAGGAAACTCTGCTTAGAAAAAAGGAAATTATAATGAATATTGAGCTCTCTCCCCTAGAAGCACGAATTATTGGCTGTTTAATTGAAAAAGAAGTGACCACGCCAGATTACTACCCATTAACGCTCAACAGTTTGACCACTGCATGTAACCAAAAAAGTAACCGCGAGCCAGTGCTGTCATTAACCGAAGCTGAGGTTCAAGATGCCGCTGAGGGCTTGATTGCACGTCGCTTGATGAGTGATGAAAGTGCTTTTAACAGTCGAGTGAGCAAATATCAGCATCGTTTCTGCAACACCGAATTTGGCGATTTAAAGTTATCAAATCAAGAGCTTGGCTTGGTGTGCTGCATGTTACTGCGTGGCCCGCAAACACCGGGAGAGTTGCGCACTCGTACTAACCGTTTATGCAGCTTTACCGATGTAAAAGAAGTCGAAACTATTCTAGACGGTTTAGCCAACCGTGAATCAGGCCCGCTGGTGGTGAAGCTACCACGGGAACCGGGCAAGCGAGAGTCGCGTTATCAACATCTCTTTTCCGGAGAGGTTGACGTTGAAAGTTTGGAGCAGAGCTTTGCTCACGCGGTGGAAGGTGGAGTGACCACTCGTATTGATCAACTTGAACATGAGGTTCACGCATTAAAAAATGAAGTCGCCGAGTTACGCGCTTTGGTGGAAAGCTTACTGTAAGTGAATAAGGTGCCCCACAGAGATTGCTCGGACTGGTGGGTTTATTTGGTTCGAACCCGCCACCAAGCACTGTATTGCGGTATTACGACGGATGTTGAACGACGCTTTGTACAACACCAAACAGGGAAGGGTGCAAAAGCGTTACGAGGTAAAGGGCCGTTATTATTGGTTTGGTCTCAACGTGTAGAAGGCGGTAAAAGCCTCGCTTTAAAAACTGAGTTAGCGATTAAAAAGCTGACAAAATTGCAAAAAGAGTCATTGGTGACAAACCAAGAATGCTTTTCTTTCGAGGTGGACAATGTCAATGATTTTGACGTCAATTAGATTTTTGGCGACATATTCACCTATTTTATGTGCAATGTGAGAATTTGTATTAACCTTGTTTAGGGAATAATAATAACAAGGTTGGTTGCAATATGAACAGTTACAACAAATGGTCATTGGTTTCGTTGCTCTTGTTGGCTTGTGCTTCTGCACAAGCGGCGAACACGATAGCTGACGCGCGTGGTAATGGAATGGGGAATACAGGCGTAACAACGGCCGATTATCTGCTAGCCCCATTCTATAATCCTGCATTGGTGGCCGTGTATCGGAATAATGACACGTTTGGCGTGCTTTTCCCTGCGGTAGGTGCTGCGGCTAGAGATCCAGATAAAAGCCTAAAATCCATTGATGATTTGCAAGATAGCATCAAAGCGTTTGAAAATTCGGGTACACCTAATCAAAGTAATATTGATAAGCTCAACCAGTATTTAGACCAGCTTGCCGACGACAAGCCTCTTGCTGTATCGGCGGGCATTGGTATGGCGATAGCGATTCCTCTCGATCTAGTTTCACTTAATATTTTTGCGCGTGGGCACGCTGAGGTGATTGCGCGTTCTGATATTGCGGCAAATACAGGCAATAGCAGCGCCGACGTTGAGAATCGTTATAAAAACTCCACCGTTGATCTGATTGCATTTGGTTACTCAGAATTTGGCCTAGCACTGGCCAAAATATACAACATTCGTGGTCAGCAATTGGCATTTGGCATTACGCCTAAAATTCAACAATTAAGAACCTATAAGCAAAATATTTCGGTAAAAGAATTTGATCTTGCTGATTATGACAAAAGCGAAACGAACGATAATGCCTTCAATCTTGATTTAGGGGCTGTATGGTTAATTAACGATTTTCGTATGGGTGTTGCGGTAAAGGATCTTTTGGCTCAAGAATTAAAAACCATTGATGGTTTAAGTTCATATGATTTGGATACGCAAGTCACAATCTCGGGTGGATATGTCACTGAGTTTTTCACTGCTGCAATCGATTTAGATGCAACAAAGCAGAGTCGTTTCAAAGACCAAAAAGATGATACGCAATACCTACGCTTTGGCTTAGAAGGCAATGCGTGGGGATGGGCACAGCTTCGAGCCGGTTATGAAATCGATCTAGAAGATACTTTGGATAACGCTGTCACGTTTGGCATCGGCATCAGTCCCGGAGATCTTGTCAGTTTCGATCTTGCAGGAAACTATGCTGGGGATAACCAATTTGGCATTTCTGGGAATTTAGCTTTCACCTTTTAAGTTATAAGAAAGCATTCTGTTGCTTTTGTTTAGTAAATGAGCGGTTAGTAAGTGTACGTCAGCTTTTTTAGTAGTTTGTACTATCATTTATAAGGCACATACTTAATAATCAATATGATATACAGGATGCTTGTTTGATCCTTCATTGGGTAGTCCGGAAATATGATGAGTGCGAAATCAGCCATTGTGTATCATTTAATCCAGAAGTTAGTGTACGAGAATGCCATGAGAAAAATCCTGTTCCTTTCATTTGTATTTAGTGTCAGTTTGGCAGCCTCCACTCAGGCTGCAGCGCAAGTTTTAAATGGCTATTGGCGATATCAAGAGTTTTTAGATCTTAATCCTGCGCAACAGGTTCTTACCGACCAGATGATACAGGCAGTGCGTCAACCTCCTGCTGCACTCTCAATAGAGCAAGATAAACCCATTCACATTTCTGTTGTTTATCCAGGCCAACAAGTTTCCGATTATTGGGCACGCAATATCAAAGCTTTTGAGATGCGTTTAGATGAACTTGGGATCAGATACCAAATTAATCAGGTATTTACTCGTCCGAATATTGATATTCGTCAACAAAGTTTATCGCTGATGGAAGCGATCAGAAACAAATCCGATTATTTGGTGTTTACGCTTGATACCATCCGGCATCGTAAATTTATCGAGCAGTTGTTAAGCTCAAATCAAACCAAAATTATCCTGCAAAATATCACCACGCCAGTAAAAAGTTGGGGAGATCGGCAGCCTTTTATGTACGTGGGGTTTGATCATGAAATTGGCACAATGAAGCTGGTGGATTACTACAAAAAATCGGTGCCAAAGAATAGTGCTTATTCTGTACTCTATTATTCTGAAGGCTATGTTAGCGATGCACGCGGCGATAGTTTTATCCAAGAAATGAGTCGGGACAGTAAATATCACTTGGCCTCTTCGTTTTATACAAAAGCGACACGAGATAGTGCATTTGATGCAACTTTGCATATCCTTAAACAAACACCAGATATTAATTTTATTTATGCATGCTCTACTGATGTTGCACTCGGTGCCATGGATGCGCTGCAGCAGCAAAATAGAGAAGACATTACTTTAAACGGCTGGGGTGGTGGTGAGGCTGAATTGGAAGCGTTACAAAATAGTACACTTGATGTCACTATTATGCGTGTCAATGATGATGCAGGTGTTGCTATGGCCGAAGCCATTAAGTGGGATCTTGAAGGAAAACCGGTACCTACGGTTTACTCTGGTGATTTTGAATTGGTAACCAAAGAGGCGTCTTCAGCGTATATTGATAAGCTCAAAAAACGAGCATTTCGTTACTCTGACCATTGATATATCGAGCCATTAATGAGTTTAAGGTCAAGCAGCGTCAAGAAAAAACAAAAGATAGCCACCGTGATTACCAAATCAATGATTGCGGTAATTGGCGCGTTGACGCTCAGTGTTTTATTTCAAAGTTATCAGATCAGTAGCAAAATCATTGCTCAAGAAGTGCAACGTACGGCTTCTCAAACCTCCAGTCTTATTCAGAATCTCTTTAACTTCCGTCTTTCATTACTGCAGGTAAACCAAGATAGCAGCGCAAAAAATACAGGCTTAGTTAAAGCAATTCGTAATGGCGATAATGACAGCATTGATCAGTTCTTTTTTGGGGTTGACCAGCTAGAAGTAACCAATACGCCAGACATTCGTTTCATCTCTGATTCTGACAGCCTAATATGGGAAGATGGCAATGCGCAGTTTTATGGTATTGAACAGAACGAGCTGGTAAACATGTCTCATAAAGTTGCGTTAAGTAATAACTGGCATATGATCAAATCGCCTTCTCAATTGGGCTATACCTACTTAATGCTCAGACGTACACCCGTTATTGACTCACCATCTGGGGAAGTGATTGGCTTTTTGCATCTTGCTAGCGTACTTAACAACAATTACGTGCTGGCAGAAACATTACGTGAAGGCAGCAACTCAGAAAATCTCGTGATGACGACCGGCCCCGGTGACAAGGTCTTATCCTCAACAATTAATGGTGATGATACCTACACGGAACATGATCTTTTAGACGATAATTTTGACGCCTACAGTTTTGCAGATTACATGTTAAGCCGTACCGAGTTAACCACTGAAGGGGTACCAATTTATATTAATGTTCTCAGTGTGCAGAGTAATAAGAACGTATTGCAATTGCGTGAAAATTATTTTTTTTGGATGATTTTTGCTCTTTTTGCCATGGTGATAGTCTCTATTTTGACTCGTTGGTGGTTACATCGACGAGTCAAAATAGAGATCAGTAGCTTGATGAATTACACCCGCAAAGCTTCTGAAGCGGGGAATTATGAGCTTTTTTCTGGTTCTAAAATCTATGAATTTGATCACTTCGGCAGAACGCTAGAACACACATTTCAACGTTTATCTGAGCAAGAAAAACAATTTGAGGATCTGTTCAATTTTTCACTTTCGCCCATCATAGTGTGGAGTATCGACGGCGATATCATCAAAATGAACCCATCCGCAAAAAAATATTTCATGCGTCGCAATGATCAGCAGCAGTGCATTTTTGATGCATTAAAGCAGGAGTTGCAGCCAAAGATACGCCTTGCGGTTGAACAAGAAACTTTCCGAGAGATAAATGTTGAGGTCGGGAATAAGGTTTTTCGTTGGAATTTATCACCCATTATTTTTGAGCAAAGAATTGAGTCAATCATCACCCAAGGACAAGATATTACGACAATCGCCGAGGCGGCTAAACAGAGCCGACTCGCAAGGCAAGAAGCGGAAGAGTCGGCGCGTATTCGTGCTGAATTTCTTGCAAAAATGAGCCATGAATTGAGAACACCACTGAATGGAATTTTGGGTGTTTCTCAATTACTTAAGCGTGAAATTAGCAACCATGAGCAACTTGAGCAAGTGAATGTGTTATGCAGCAGTGGTGAACATTTATTGGCGGTGCTGAATGATATCCTTGATTTTTCAAAGATAGAGGAGGAGCAGTTTAGAATTCAAGAGTCTGATTTTAAGCTGGTTGAAGTCATCTCTGCTGTGGAAAGTATCTATCGACCTTTATGTGCCGAAAAAGAGATTGAGTTCAGCCTGAAGAGCAATATTCCGCCTGATATGATGATCCATGGCGATCAAGTCCGCCTGAACCAAATTCTGTTCAATCTATTAAATAATGCCACTAAGTTTACCCACAATGGGCTGATTAGCATTGAGTTCCAGCAAAAGAATAGCAGCCATCTGTTGATTTCGATTAGCGATACAGGTATCGGCATCAGAGAGCAAGATCTCGCGCTTATTTTTGAGCCTTTTACTCAAGTAGAATCAAACACCACACGAGAATACGGCGGGAGTGGTTTGGGGCTTGCAATTGTCAAAAGCTTGATTGAGATGCTTGATGGTACAGTAAGCGTAAAAAGTCAATTTGGTGTAGGTACGACGTTTTCTATCAAACTCCCATTAGTTGCAGTCAGTGGCTGTAAGAAGGAGGTAACATCCTATGCGTCTACTCCACCACATGAGCTGTTTGAAAAACCAATCAAAGTGTTGCTAGTCGAAGATAACCATACCAATGCTT
Source organism: Vibrio ordalii ATCC 33509 (assembly GCA_000257205.1). Taxonomy (GTDB): domain Bacteria; phylum Pseudomonadota; class Gammaproteobacteria; order Enterobacterales; family Vibrionaceae; genus Vibrio; species Vibrio ordalii. Next base: position 10,083 of record AEZC01000171.1, read on the forward strand.
TTATTGCTCAAGCATTTTGCAAAAAATACCGTATGGAAGTGTCAAGAGTGGAAGATGGCCTACAGGCGATTGATTATTTGAAAGATCATCCAGTGGATCTTATCTTAATGGATAACCAACTGCCTTATTTAGGAGGGGTTGAAACAACCCATTTGATCAAACACGAGCTGATGATGGATGTACCTATTTATGCGTGTACAGCTGATGGTATGCAATCGACTAACGAAGCATTCATGGCTGCAGGTGCAGAATATGTGATAGTTAAACCCATCAAAGAGAAAGCATTGCATGAGGCTTTTTGTCATTTCCAAAAACGGCAGAAATAAAGTACAGCGCAACATTCTTATACGGTTTTTTATCTTATAGAATGCTACACGCTACTTGTTGCCATAAAAGCGCGTTCTAAAATTTCTTTTTTCAATGCAGCTGTCATTGCAATTGATTCAAGAAATTTAACGCCAACTAACACTCCTTGACCTTGTTGACGGACACTGACGATTTGGCAAGCGAGGTCTTGTGGTAGAAGTGGGGACAGTGTGGACTTTATCTCAATAAACATATCTTTTTCTAAATGATGTACGCTAGGAATAAGTAGTGCACAGCCAGAAATCGAAAAGTCGACCAATTTTCCTTTTAATTGGTGCTCTCCTTCATACACAATTGCCGGTAAAGAGAGTTTGTAGCGTTCGTGCTCTCGGATCGCTTTGGTCACAAAGTGATTAGGAAACTTGATAAACAGTAATCCGAACGGTTTGGAAATACTGCGAATAATCGATGTTTTGAACGCGAGTATATGACCTAATTCCGTGTCACAAATCCCACGTTGCGT